>DATHQY010000141.1:0-29874 GCA_035482215.1 Polyangiaceae bacterium
TTGGCCGGGGTTCTTCGGATCCGGGAAACTAAACTCATAGGTCGGATTGTTGGCGGTGTTGAACTCCGACACGTTGACGGTTTGAAAATGCGCGCCGACCGGTAAGCCGGAGTTCGACTGCGTCTCGTTCGTCATCGGTCCGCCGTGGCACTGGCCGCAGACGTTGAACGTGGGCGCGGCCGAGTCATAGGCAAACCACCTGCGTCCTCTCTGTTCCGAGTCGGTGGTCCCCGCCGGCCATGTCGGCGCGGCGCCGGCGTCGAGGCCGCTCGTATAGTACTGTTCCAACAGGGCGCTCGAAAAGAAGGTCTTCTCGTAACCGGCGATCAGTCCGAGCTGCGTCGTGGTCGGCATGACGCTCCCCTGGGCATGCCCCAGGATCGCACTTAGGGCCTGGGAGGGGAGGTCGGGTTCCCGGCCGTCCCACATGAGATTGGGGTCCAGGGCGGGCGTGTTGACGGTCGAGGGAATCCCGCGGCGGAACGTGACCGAGGTCGCGCTGGGATCCGAAACGAGATGAACTCCAGTGGGTAGATTGATGGTCACCCGAATCGTCGCGCGCTGCTGGAGCTGCGTGTAGCTGTTGCCCACGCCATCGTCGCTGTCGATCGTCTGAAACATCGGGTCGTTCGGATTGGCGGAATAGAGTGCTTGAATCTGCGCAGAGCTGATCGTGCCCGTCGCGGAGGTATGGCAAGTAACGCAAGTTCGGCCATTCCCGCCGAACGTTTCGTGCGTGTACAGGTATTCGCCGTCCTCGACGATCCCGGTGTCGCCACCGGCAAAACCGCCGTCCGCCGCGCCCGGGCCTCCGTCCCGTGGGGTTCCACTGGCGCCGCCTGCGCTACCAGAATTGCCGGTGCCGCCGCTGCCCGTCGAACCGCTGCTCCGCGTCGCGCCGCCGCTGCTGCCCGCACCGCCACTGCTCGCTGAGCCGCCGCTGTTCGCTGAGCCGCCGCTGCTCCCCTTCGAGCCGCTGCTACCCGTCGCGCTGCCGCTGTTACCCGTTGCGCCGCTGCCCGTTGCGTTGCCGCCGCTGCCACCGCTGGTCGAGGGGTTGTTTTGGGCCGAGTTGCTCGGAACGGACGAACACGCGGAGAGGGCGAGGAGAGCGAGGCCCATTCGATGTCGAATCCACATCATGGGCCGAGGCTACAAAATATTCAGACGAAGATCGATCTCCTATTGTAGACGCTCGTCCCATTTAATAGATCACGCGCGCGGATCACCGTCGGTCCACGACCATGTCCTCCAACGATTCAGGACCCCGACCAGAGCTCACGCCGTCGGTAGTCTGCCGGGCCTCGGGAGCCGAAGTTTCGCTCGGCCGAGATGGGCGTGTTCCCGTTTCGCTCGCCTCAGAGGCGCTAACGATGGCGAACCTACCGATTAATTCGCGAGCGCCTCCGTCACGATGCTGTCGTCGATCAGCGGGGCCAGTTCGTCCTGCGTTCGCGCCGTTCGGTTGTTGACGCTGGCGGACCACGCTTCTTCCGGCACCAGGACGTCCAGCGCGTCCGAGACCAACGTACCCGCGTAGCGCTCGTAGTTGAGCGACTTGGCGAGATCCGCTTGATCGGTGTTCGTCGGCCCGATCAGCAACGGGATGGCCACGGTCGGATCGGCGGTGATTTGCGCGGAAGCGGCGATCAGCGCCTTCACGAAGCGCACGATGGCTCGTCGCTTGGTGGGATCGGCCAAGCTCCCCGCGGTGGCGTGCAGATTGAAGAGCTCCCGATACACGTACTGGCCTGTCGCGTCTTTCGCCTGGAACTCGATCGCGTCGCCCGACGCGATCGACCCAGCGAAGGCCTGCATATTCGTCTCCCAGTAGGCGGCGGCCGCGGAGGGAGAATTTGCGGCCGGCGTCAGCCCGGTAATCACGTCGCTTTCACTCAAGCCCACGGTCGCGAGCGTCCGATGCAAGAAGTACGCGGAGGACGTATCCGGCGTGTAGTCGACCGTTTTTCCCTTCAAGTCGGCAAGCGTGTTGATGCCCGCGGACTTCTTGCCGACGACCCGGTACAGGCCCTCGCATACCGTAAATATGATTCGCAGATCGGAGTGCTGAACCGACGAACGCAGCGCCTGTGTTTCCGCGTTGGTCGCGACCAGCGGGGGATTGCTGCCGAACAGGTCGTCCACGCCGCCGCTCGTAATCGTGACGTTGGCGGGATAGAGCCCGGTTGCCGCCAAGCGGACCGGGGCAAGCTCCGGCGCAGTCGTGAGGCCCGCCAAGGTGATATCGGGATAGGGACCCGAGTCGGCTTCGCCGCCGCCGTCGTCGCTCGCCCCTCCCGCGTCGGCTCGAGCGGCAGTGCTGGTGGCGTCACCGCTCTCGCTGGAGCTCCCATCGGTTGGACCACTCCCCGCATCCACTGAAAGCACGGGACCGGCAGACGTCCCGCCGTCATGGGTAGCGCCGGCAGAGCCGCCGCCGTCATGATCGGCGCCGGACGTCGACGTCTCGCCAGGGCCCATTGCGCCACGGGGACCGGCGTCCGTTTTTACGGATGCTCCCGGGCCACTCGGGCCGCCCGTGCTGGAGCCACAGGCCAACATTGGCAACAGCGCCACCAACCAAAGGGAATCGTGCAGCCGAAAGCTTCTAACTGCCGACATCCGAGCCCGGATCAGGCTTCGCACGATAGCTCTCGATTGATTGTAACCCTCATTGTCTCGCGCCACTGCTCATCCCGTCGAGAAGACCGATCCCGGCTTCGCGAAGCCGACCTCAACACATTCGGCATTCGAGCTCATTACGGAGGATGTCCCTTTGCTGATATCGGATTTTGTTTGGCCCAACACAGTCGTGGAGAACGCCAGTTTTTTGTGACGTCGATTGTTCGTTAAAATAGACAATGGAGGAGAGGTGGGGCTACCTTCACTGAGGACGCGCGCGGAACCGAATCCGGGGCCGGCCGTCGACTGGAGCCGGACGCCACCCCGTCCAGGTGCCCGCGCGCCGATTTATCGAAGGAGATCCGTCGATGTCCACCAAGCGTAGATCCGTGTCGTCCGCCAGAACCCCGACCCTGAGCCGCAGGCGAGTGCTCGCAGGGCTGGGCGCGATTGCAGCCACCGCGTGTGGCTCCAGCGGGACCGCGGCCACCGGAAGCGGGTCCGGATCGGAAAGCGGATCAGGAAGCGGAAGCGGCGGCTCGGGAAGCGCGGCCCAGACGGGGGGTGCCTCGGGAAGCACCGCCCAGACCGGGAACGCCTCGGGAAGCACCGCCCACACCGGGAGCGCCTCGGGAAGCGCCGCCCAGACCGGGAGCGCCTCGGGAAGTGGTAGCGGAAACGGAAGCGGAGCAAGTGGGGGGGCGAGTCATGACGACGGTGGAAGCTCCGGGACCGCGGACGCCGCGAGCACTCCCGAGGAGGATGCGACGCAAGCCGCTGATGCGACCGGAGGAGCCGAGGCCGGAGCCGGTAGCGCTGCAGGCGATGCGGGCCCCCTGCCCGCGGCTCCGTCGTGGGACACCGTTCCGATGTGCGTCGCGAGCAACACGGACGCACAGGGTCAAGGGCCCTTCTTCATTCACGACCAAGAAGGCAACGTCGACGTCTCGCTCTACCGTCAAGACATTCGCGGCCGTTACAACCAGGACGCAGAGCCGGGCGTCGAGATGGACCTCTACTTGCGGGTCCTCGACTCGACCAGCACGACCTGTAACCAGGTTCCCGTCCAAGACGTGGACATCTACATTTGGCATACGGACGGACAGGGTTACTACAGTGGCTTTGGCGTGCGGGGCGGCGCGGATGAACAGCATCCCGACACACCCTATGCCGGCGTTCCCAGCACGAACGACCTGGACAATACCGATCGCTTCCTTCGCGGCGTCCAGACCACGGACGAAAACGGCGTCGTCGCGTTCCGGAGCATTTTCCCCGGTTGGTACAATGGCCGCGATCTGCATATTCACTTCGTCGCGTTCAAGAAAGGCTCGGTGACCGAAGGCCGCGTCGCCTACGACAAAGCGAACAGTGGCGGCTATTGGCTGTTCACGACACAATTCTACTTCGACCCGACCTTCATCAGGTCGATCCACGAGAACAATCAACCCTACCTGCGGCGCACGACGCTCTCGGCCTATGCCAATGCCATCCTGGAGAATGAACCGGGCAACAGCCAGATACACGCGAAAGCCTCTCTGAGCGGTGACACGAGCGGGGTGGGCGGGGTCGTCACCGCGCAACTGCAAATCCTGCTCGATCCCTCGTGACTTCGGGGAGGTCCGATACGGGCCGTCGAGTTTCCTCGCGGCAAAGGGGATCTCAGCCCCCTCCCTCCCGCGGTTGCCCCCGAGCGGTGAGTCCGAGAGCCCTCATTCGCGCGTAGAGCAGCGGCCGGTGGATCCCGAGGAGCCGGGCCGCCTCGGCCCGATTTCCCTGCGCGCGAGCGAGCGCCTGCTTGATGAGGTCACGCTCCACGGTCTCCAGATTTCTGCGCAGATCGAGATCGCTCGTCGGTGCTTTCGATCCGGGCATCCCCCCGATGCCGAGATCCTCGGCGCCGAGGACCTCCGCGGAGGACATCACGCAGGCACGCTCGAGAACGTGACGGAGCTCGCGCACGTTGCCCGGCCAGTCATGGGCCATCAAGTGCTCGATCCCCTCTTCGGTCACGGCGCGTCGTGCCCCCTTCATCGACCGGAGGAACGATTCGATCAGCAGTGGAATGTCACTCCGACGATCACGCAAAGCCGGCACTTCGATACAGACCACGCCGATCCGATAGAAGAGATCTTCGCGTAGGGTGACTCCAGCGGACCCTGGAACGACAGGCTTGGATGTCGCGGCGACGATCCTCGCCCTCGAACGTAACGGCGTCTGACTCCCCACGCGCTCGAACGAACCGTCTTCGAGGACCCGAAGGAGCTTCGTCTGCATCGCGAGGTCCAGGTCCCCGATCTCGTCCAAGAAGAGCGTCCCCTCCGTAGCGAGCTCAAAGCGGCCTTCGCGCCGGCTCGACGCGCCGGTGAATGCGCCTTTTTCGTGGCCGAACAGCTCACTTTCGACGAGCGTGGGAGCGAGCGAGGCGATGTTGACGGCCACGAAAGGGTGCCTCGCGCGTCCGCTATTGGCGTGAATGGATCGAGCGATCAGCTCCTTGCCCACGCCGCTCTCGCCCGTGATCAAGACCGCGACCTCACTCGCCGCCGCCCGGCCAATCGCCTTCCAGACATCGAGCATCGCGCTGCTCGAGCCGACGAGACCTCCCGTCGAAGCGACGGGCTCCGGCATCGCCGCGCGCGGAGGGGCGTGGACGGCGCGGCGGATCGACTCGAGCAACTTGGGGACGTCGAACGGCTTCGTCACGTAGTCGAACGCCCCCCCTTTCATCGCGGCGATCGTCCGATCGCTGTCGCCGTATGCCGTGGCCATGATGACCGGGATGCGCGTGTACTCGCGGCGCAGCTCCGCGAGAAACGCGAGGCCGTCCCCGTCCCTCAGGCGAATATCGAGGAGAATGGCGTCGGGTTCCTCGTCCGCGATCGCCGTTCGCGCGGCCGCAAGGCTCTCGGCCGTCCGAGCCCGATACCCCGACTCCTCCAGCGCCGAGCCGAGGAGCTCCCGGATCCGACGATCGTCATCCACGATCAGGATGGTCGTGCTCACGTGCCTCCGCGTGTTCGTTCGTCAGCGTAACGGTGAAGTGGGACCGCCCTGCCACGCGATTGTACGCGAGCCGCCCGCCGTCGATCTCGAGTAACGACCGCGAGAGCCAGAGCCCGAGGCCGGTGCCCTCCGGTTTGGTCGTGAAGAATGGCTCGAAGAGCTCTTCGGTACGATCGGCAGCTACCCCTGGGCCTCCATCCGCGACGTCGATGGTCACCCGTCGGGAGCGTTCCTCGATCCGTACCAGGACGAGGCCGCCCGGGGCGCTCGCTTCAATGGCATTGCGCAAGAGGTTGTCGATGACGCGCGTGAGGGTGGTCCCGCTGCATCGGATCGTCGCCTCGCCCTCGGAACGGAGCTCGACGCCGCGCTCGGCTGCCAGCGGGCGAGCCACATGGGTGCGTTCTGCGACGAGCTCCCCGACGTTTACGGGTGTCTGGTCCATGGGAGCCTTGCGGGCGACGAGAAGCATGGCGCCGACCGTCTGATCGATACGCGCCACTTCTTGGAGGCACTCCGCGATATCGTGTCGGCCCCGATCGCCGTCGGGTCGTTTGCGATCCATGGCCTCCAGCTTCAGCTTGAGCACTGTGAGCGGGTTGCGCACTTCGTGAGCGACTCCGGCAGCGACCCGGCCGAGGCCGGCCAGACGCTGCTCGTGCCCCAACTCGCGCTCAAGCCGTCGCTCCCGATCGCGCGCGTCGGCCAGGCGCGCCGCCATCTCCCGCAGGCCCTGTGCGATGCGGGAGAGCTCCGCGGGGCGCGGTACGGGCAGCTCGGCCCGCAGATCCTCTTGAAGCCGAGAAAGACCCGCCTCCAGATCGAGCGTACCGCGCCCGATCGCAATCACGGCTTCGGCCGTCACGAGAACAAGGGCCACCGTCGCTGCAGCCATCCACAGCAAGGGCCATGGAAGCGAAGGCTCCTCGGGGTGCGTCGGGACCCGCACAAGTCCCCAGGCCACCCCCCACCCGAATCCCGTTGCCGTGAGCACCACGACGTCGTGCGGATGCACGATGCGATCGGCCGTCGTTCCGGAGACAGCGAGCCGACAAGCGTGCGAGACCCGGTCTTGCTGGTCGGCCGGGAGCTCGGGGGGCCTCGGTTCACCACGGGGTCCCGGGCCCGCGACGGAGAGCGTCGTCCCGCGGACGCAATACCCGGCGTGACCGTCGATCTGCGCGGCAACGACGCCGGCCGCAAGGCGACGCAAACTCGTGTCGTCGGCGTCAGCGCCATTCGCCACAGCTTCACGCGCGAGAGCCGAAGCCATCGCGTCGGCGGCTTGCTGCGCCACGCTTTCTCTCGCGCTGTCGCTCCGAGAGAAGATCTGCGTGATCGCCACCAGGGCACTCCCAATGGAGAACGCCGCGAGAGCGGCGAGGACAAGGAAGCGCCGGCGGAGAGACATCGTCAGGGAGAGGGAGTCATCCCGGAGGGACCGGCGGGGAAATCGGTGCAGGGCCTGGTCTTCCGGGCGGCGGGCCGGAGAGCGATGGCTCTTCGAACGTCTGGCCGGAGGCGAGACGCAACGTGTCTGCGCGCAGGGCCGTGCCGAGCGGATACCGGCCGCCCGGTCCCTCCACACGCACTTGGGTGCCGACCGCGAGCGATGAGGCGGGAATGCTATTTGCGAGGCGTCTTGGAAGCTTCACGATCGTTCCATCACCGAGAAGAATCTCGTCAATCTCCCCACGGGGAGCACGAAGAATGCTCATGACCGCTCCGGCGGCGTCGATTCGCATGAGCCCTTCGTCGGGTACCGGCGGGGCGGGGGGAGGCGCGGCAGGCTCGGATGCGAGAACGGCGCCGCCGGGCCCACGAACCGTAGAAGCGTGAATCACCGATCCTTCGGACTCGCCTTCGATATGCACGGCAGTGCCTCGCTGAATTGACGACGCAACCGTGCTCGGCGTCGGCGGGATCCGGATCACCGCTCCGTCGGTCAGGAGCATGATGTCGACGTCCCCGCGGGGGTTGATGAGGAGTCGTTCCACCGCGCCGTCGCGGGCGATGGGGGTTGGGATGATGGGCGGCACATCCACCCTCACGGGCTTGCCGTTAGCACCTGTGATTTGCTCGGCCCGGATCCCCCTACCCGCGGGTGAGTCCGTCCCACGGCCCGCGACGGAAACGCGGTCGCCCGGCTTTAGCCCGAGAGCATCCAACCCACTCGTCGGAGGAAAGCGAACGGAGGCGCCATCATTCAACAGGAGCCCATCGGCCACCCCTTCAGGGTTACGGAGAAGACGCCGGATGATGGCCGAATCGGTGATTGGGGTGAGCGCGGCTTCCGCGACTGCTCGGGAGCGGGGGCGCGGCGGTGAAGAATCCGCCGTGAGCACGACTCCCTCGTGACTAATCGTGGCCCTCTCCATGGTCGGACTTTCGCTATTGCCGCCCGCCATGCCGCTCACTTCGACCTTCTCGTTGGGAGACAGTTGATTCGCCAACACCGACCCCGGAGCGACGCGAACGAGCGTTCCGTCTTGGAGAAGAATCCCGTCGATGTCTCCCTGCGGATTCACGAGCGTCTGATCGATGGTACCGCGCAACGTTACCGCGGACGTCGATCGAGACGTTCCAGCTACGAGGGGGACCCCGTCGTTCGACGCCGTGCAGGCGCCGAACGGGCCGGAGCTCAAGGCCAAGACCAGAGAAATAGAAATGGAGCTGCACTTCATGATCGATCTCCTTTGGAGCGTCAGGGCTTTCCGTCTCCCGCCTCAGGCCTCGGCTCCCACGGCCTCGGTTCCTCTCCGCTTCTCGACCTCCCACGCGTCGAGCACGACCGCAGCGGGGCCCACGCGCCGCCCACCGATCGCTTTCACTTTGTCGCCGACGCGTAGCGAGTGCTTCTTCGCTCCCTCAGGCTTGAGGTGCACGAACGTTCCGTCGTCCAGGTGAAACCCGTTGACCTCGCCGTGAAGGGCGTAGTTCAACCGCATGACCGTCCCGGTCACTTCGGCGCGCGCGTCGCAGAGCTGGTAGACGGGATGCGCCTCATCGTCGTTCTCCAGCTTGACGTGCAACTTCACCTTGGTGCCTGGCTTCATCGAGCGTGCGAGCGAGTCGCTGTCATGTTTGGGAAAGTTGACCTGGGCGGCCCCCGTGGACGTCGCGAGCAGCACCCCTTCGACGTCGCCCTTCGGACCGATGTTGAAGGCAACGACTTCGCCTCGAAGCTGACATGGCGCTGACGGTTGGGAATGTTTGGGCATCGCGTTCTCCTTCGCCCGGCAAGACGGGCGCATTTCCCCATCGCAGGGCGCGTGCCACGGTTCTTCGTTGCACGAGCGCCGTCTTTCCTGCGGTCTTCGAGCATTCCGAGTGTTCTCCCTCGTGACGCGCGTACGGTTCGCAAACACGTCGCCCGACCCGCTTGCACGACAAATGCGGCGAATGCTCTGGGCACGAGACGTGCGATGCGGCTCGAACAGCATGGCCCACGTCCACTTCCGCACCGGCACGCCGTCGGGCCGTTCGCTCGAGGCACTCAACTTCTTCATGGCCGACATGCAGGCCGGCATCGGACCGTTTCTCGGAGTGTTCCTCCTCGCGCACGGATGGCGGAGCGGGCGGATTGGCGCGGTGATGACCTTGGGCGGCGTTGCCGGGATGATCATGACCGCCCCGGCCGGCGCGCTCGTCGACGCCACGTCGCGCAAACGCGCCTACGTCATCGTTCCGGGGATCTTCACCCTCCTCGCCTCGGCGATTGTGCTCCTCTCCCAACGGTTCTGGCTGGTCGCGGCGTCCCAGGTCGCGACGGCGATCGCGGGGGCCGCGATCGGCCCCGCAGTCGCCGGAATGACGCTCGGGCTCGCTGGACAGACGGGCTTCATCCGACAGAACGGGCGCAACCAGGCGTGGAACCATGCCGGCAATACCGCGGGCGCGGCCCTCTCGGGCCTGCTCGGCTGGAAGCTGGGACTTCCGGCGGTCTTCTGGCTCGCCGCGATCTTCGGGGTTCTTTCGATCGTTTCGGTGCTCACGATTCCCGCTTCCTCCATCGACAACCGTGTGGCCCGGGGTCTGGGGAGTGCCGACAAGGATGGCACGAAGGCGACCGGCTTCCGCGTTCTGGTGGAGAGCAAGCCGCTTGTCGTTCTCGCCGCCGCGCTCGCATGCTTCCATCTCGGCAACGGCGCGATGCTTCCGCTCTACGGGCTGGCGATGGTGGCGGCGAAGCAAGGAGACCCGGCGCGACTCGTCGCCACGACGATCGTGATCGCCCAGGGAGTGATGATCGTAGCGTCCGTGCTCGCCACACGAATGGCCGAACGGAGCGGCTACTGGCTGGTGATCCTGATCTCCTTCGTTGCGCTCCCGCTTCGCGGAATCATCGCGGCCCACCTCGTCACGAACTTCGGCGTGATCCCGGTCCAGGTCTTGGATGGTGTCGGCGCCGGCTTGCAGAGCGTCGCCGTTCCCGGGCTCGTGGCTCGGATTCTCCAAGGGACGGGTCGCGTGAACGTCGGCCAGGGGGCGGTCATGACCGTGCAGGGCCTCGGGGCGGCCCTCAGCCCCGCGATCGGCGGCTGGATTGCGGAGAAAACCGGGTACCCGGCTGCTTTCACGATTCTCGGGAGCCTGGCCGTCGTGTCTCTCTTGCTCTGGACGGTCTTTCGCGTGCCCCTCCGATCCGCCTGCGGCGCGCCCTCGCGAGCGTCCCCGAGCGGCGTCGCGATCCCTGCGGCCTGAAGATGCCGAGCGCCCATCTCGCCGTCGGGTTGATCGTCAGTGCAAGCCTCCTTCTCATGCTGATTCGGCCGCGCGACATCGCCGAAGGGTGGTGGATCGGCGGGGGCGCCGCGCTCCTTCTCGTGACGAGGCTCATGCCGTGGCGCGCGGCCGTCCGTGCCGTCGTCGAAGGGACAGACGTCTACCTATTTCTGGCCGGGATGATGCTTCTCTCCGAGCTCGCCCGGAGCGAAGGAGTCTTCAGGTGGCTGGCGAGCCTGGCAATCGGTTCGTCTCGGCGTTCGCGGAGCCGGCTCTTCACGACGACCTACGCGATTGGAACCTTGGTCACGATCTTCATGTCCAACGATGCGACGGCGGTCGTCCTCACCCCCGCGATCCTGGCGGCAGCGCAGAAAGCCAAGGTGCCTCCGTTGCCGTATCTGTTCGTCTGCGCGCTCGTCGCCAACGCCGCGTCGTTCGTCCTGCCCATTTCGAATCCCGCCAATCTGGTCGTCTTCGACGGCACGATGCCCCCGCTAGCGCGATGGCTGGCGTCGTTCGCGGTCCCCAGCGCGCTTTCGATCCTGACGACCTACGGCACGCTTCGTTGGCTGTTCCAGCAAGACCTTCGGGGCCTCGTGCCCGACGATGGGAGGCCGGAACCGCTCTCGCTCGCCGGTCGGCTCGTTCTCGTCGGACTCGGGCTTGTGACCGTGGTCTTGCTCGTCGCCTCGGCGGTTCGCGCGAATTTGGGGCTCCCCACGTGCGTTGCGAGCGTCGCCGTCACCGCCGCCGTCTGCGCCACCGCGAAGCGCAATCCATTCCCACTGTCGCGCGCCATCAGCGTGGGCCCGCTATTCCTGGTCGCCGGGCTCTTCATCTTGGTGGACGCGATCCAGGGAATCGGTGCCCTCGACGTGACTCGGGCCTGGCTGGCAAGGGCGGCCTCCTTGCCGCCCGTTGCCGGCGCTCTTCTCGCCGGGTCCGTCGTGGCGGTCGCAAACAACGTCGTCAACAATCTGCCCCTCGGGCTCATCGCGGGCGACACCCTCCGGCAGGCGCATCCGAGCACCCTGCTTTCCAACGCCGTGCTCATTGGGGTTGATCTCGGCCCCAATCTCTCGGTGACAGGCTCGCTGGCCACGATTCTGTGGCTCATCGCCCTTCGCAAGGAGAAGGTAGAAGTTTCTTTTCTTCAGTTCCTGAAGGTGGGCGTCGTCGCGATGCCGCTCGCGCTCCTGGCGGCGGTCGGCGGCTCGGTACTGATGCGCGGCCTCATCCGATAGAGAGCGCTGACTTCCAACTTCGTTACGGGCTCAACGGGCGCAAATACGCGCTCAGCCATTCAAGCCTCCCAGTCCGGCCTCGAGCGCGCTATCAAGCAAGCTTTCCTTCGCATGGACCACGACGAGAACGAGCTGAAACGCGAGCTGGTCGATGCGCATCGCGAGCGTGCACGGTTGCTCGACCTGCTGCGCCGCGTGCCGGCCGCCATCACGTTCCTTCGTGGACGCGACCTCGTCGTCGAATTCGCCCATCCCATTGCCGTAGCCGCCTTGGGCGGTCGACCGCTCGAAGGTCGCCCACTTCTCGAAGCCATCCCGGAGTTCGCGGGCCAGCCGCACGTCGCGCGAATGCTCCACGTCTTCGAGACCGGCGAGACGTCCGAGGAGACCGTCGTGGTCCATGCGGACAAGAGCGGCACGGGCTTGCTCGAGGAAAGCCACTGGCATTCCACTTATCAGGCCATTTCCGGCGAAGACGGCACCGTCGAGCGACTGCTCCTGTTCGACATCGAAGTCACCAAAGAGGTGCAGCAGCGAAAGCGCCTCGAGGTCCTTCAGGAGATGACCGCGGCGCTCTTGAGCGCGCTCACGATCGAGGATGTGGCGCGGGTCGTCGTCGACGAGGGGTCGGCCAAACTCGGCACCCCCCGCGGGGGTCTCTGGAAACTCTCCGCGGACGGCGCCTTCCTCGAACTGCTCCATGACAAGGGGTACTCTCCCGAGCTGCGCGAAGCCGTTCGGCGCGTCCCGGTCGACTCGGATATTCCTTTGGCTCGAGTCCTGGCGACGCGCGAGCCGTGCTTTCTGTCGTCCAGGCAGGAATACGAGGAGCGCTACGGCGCGGTCAGCCAGGAGACGTACGCCGTCCGCACGAGCGACGAGCTGGCGTTCTTCTGTGCGCCGCTCATCGTCGAGGGCGAGGCCGTCGGATGCATGTCGTTCAACCATGCGCGACGCCACGCGTACAACGACGATGAAAAGCGCTTCATCGCAGCGCTCGTCGACCAGTGCGCCATCGCCCTGCATCGCGCGGCGCTCGTTGCGTCCGAGCGTGCCGCCAGAGTTGCGGCGGAGCGCGAGCAGACGCGTTTCCGGGCGGTCTTCGAGCAATCGCAGGACGGGATCCTGTTGACCGACGCGTCGACCCTCGTGGTCGACGCGAACCCTGCAGCGTGCGCGATTCTTCGCCGCTCGCGGAAGGACATCGTCGGGAAGCCGGGCCGGGACCTGCTCCCCCCGGACGACCGGGCGACACTCGAGGCGCGCCTCGACGAGCTCCAAAGGGCCGGGCGCGTCGGCTTGGAGGAGCAACGCCTGCTGCTGCCGGACGGGAGCACCCGTCTCTTCGAAATGAGCGCGACCGCGAACATTCTGCCCGGCCTGACGCTGACGACCTTCCGGGACGTCGAAGACCGCAAACGCGGAGAGGAGAACGTCGGCTTCCTCGAGGAGGCGAGCCGGATGTTCGCCTCTTCGCTCGACCCCGAGCACACGCTGGCTGTGCTCGCTCGATTGGCTGTACCACGGCTCGCCGACTGGGCCGTGATCGACATGCTCGACGAAGAAGGCGGAGAGCGGCGCGTCGCCGTCGAGCACGTCGATCCTGAAAAGATCGCGCTCGCTCACGCGCTTCGTCTACGAAGGCGCACGGACTCCGAGAGCACGGTCCGGCGCGTGATTCGCACCGGCGAGCCGGTACTGGTCGAGCGGATTACCGACGAGATGCTCGCCCAGTCGCTGTCGCATGACCCCGAGTACCTCGCGATGGTGCGCGCGTCCGCCATCTTCTCCATCATGGTCATTCCGCTGCCCATCCGCGGGCAGAACCGGGGCGCCATCACGTTCGCGTTCGCCGAGTCACGGCGACAGTTCGGGCCGGCCGACGTCCGCTTCGCACAGGAGCTCGCGCGGCGCGCGAGCGCTTCGTTCGAGAACGCGCTCGCTTACCGCGAGCTCCAAGACAGCTTCGACACGGCCAACCGCTTGTACCGGCTGACGACCGCGCTCGCCGCCGCGATGAAGACCAGCGACGTCGCCGAGACGTTGCGCGTTCATGCCCCTCGGACCGCGGGCTCCCAGAATGCCCACGTCTGGCTGCTCGACGAACCTTCATCGACCCTCGTCCGGACGGACGGATCGAAGCCGCCCAGCGACGAGGTCCACCGAGTCTCTCTGGATCGCCCGTGGCCCGTCGCACGGGTCGGCCGCGACCGGCGGCCCCAGTTCATCGAGTCCCCCGACGCCTTGCATGCGTTCGCGCCTGACGCGCAAGGCTGCGGCGATGGGCAGGCGTGGGCGCTCCTTCCCCTCACCAGCGCCACCGGCCGACTGCTGGGGGTTCTCGTCTTCGGCTTCCCGCGATCAAGAAGCTTCGCGCTGCGGGACCAGGAGCTTCTCGCGGCCATCGCCGACCAGTGCGCCATCGCACTCGATCGCGCACGCGCCTACGAAGCGGAGGCCACCGCGCTCCGGAAGAAGGACGAGTTTCTCGCCATGCTCGGTCACGAGCTTCGGAATCCCCTTGCGCCCATCCTCACTGCGACGAGCCTCATCCGCCTTCGCGGCAAGGCGTCGGAACGCGAGCTCGGCATTCTCGAAAGGCAGAGCAGGCACCTGGTTCGGCTCGTTGACGACCTCCTCGATATCTCGCGTTTTGCCTCTGGGAAGCTCGTGCTCCGCCCCGAGCCGCTCGAGATCTCCGACGTCGTGGGCCAGGCCATCGAGAGCGTCAGCAAAGCGCTGGAGGACAAGCAACTCCGCGTCGGCGTCGCGGCGCCAGCCACCGGCCTCGTCGTCGAAGGCGATCGCGAGCGCCTCGTACAGGTCATGACCAACGTTCTCGTGAACGCCGCGAAATTCACGCCGGCTGGGCGAGCGGTGAACATCACGGTGAGCCAGAAAGACCGTGTGGTCTGCATCGAGATCCGCGACGAAGGCGAGGGCATCGCACCGGAGGTCCTCCCCGGGATCTTTGCGCCCTTCACGCAAGGTCCGCAGCCGAGCGATCGCCGCGACGGAGGACTGGGCCTCGGTCTGTCGATCGCGCGGAGCTTGGTCGAGGCCCACAGGGGCACGATCGAAGCCGCGAGCCTCGGTCGTGATCGCGGCACGACCATCACGATTCGTTTGCCGTTGGCGGAGGCCGCGCCCGCGGCCGCGAGCTCGATGCAGCCGCGCCCCGTATCCCCCGCGATCATTCGTCGGCGGGTCCTCGTCGTCGACGACAATGCCGACGCGGCGGAGATGATCGCGACCTACCTCGAAAGCCTTGGCTACGAGACGCATACCGCGAGCGATGGTCCCCAGGCGCTCACTTACGCCCTGGGTGCTCCGCTCGACGCCGCGATCCTCGACATCGGGCTACCCGGCATGGATGGCTACGAGCTCGCCGCGGAGCTCCGCACCCGTCTCGGCGTGGGTGCGCCGAAGCTCATCGCCCTCACCGGCTATGCGCAAGCAAGCGACCGCGACCGCTCCCTCCAGAGCGGGTTCTGCGCCCACTTCGCGAAACCGGTGGATCTCGACACGCTGGTCGCCGCCCTCCATGCCGTACTCTCGACGGCGACGCCCGACGCGCCGGCTCGATCCTCGTCGTGAGAACGGCCTGAATTACTTGCCCGCGCCAGGGCCTCCGCACGAGCACTTGTACGAGCTCATTTGATCGTTGATCGACGCCGGCACGACCTCCGCGGTTTGCGTGAAGGTCACCTCTTGGCCGCCGTAATTGCCGTCCGCGTACGCGAGGACAGTGCACCCCGGCGTGACCGCGACGGAGGACATCGCGTCGTTGAAGGCCGCTGGGACGGTGGCGCTGTCGTCCGCGGAACCCACCGACACGAGGGTCGCCCCCTTCAACTGGGCATCCGCGTAGAAAGTCGCGCAGACGGTGGGCGCTGCAGGAGCGGCGGCGGGTGGAGCCGTGGGGGCAGGCCCGGCGCCGCCGTTCGACCCAGCGCCACACCCCGTGAGCAACGACGAGGCGACGACCACGTTCGCGAGATGACCTTTGATGAATGGCGACATCGAGCACTCCTCCAATCGGGCGTTAAGAAACAGCACGTCTCGCGATAGAAGCACATCTTCGCGGCCGCCCGTCGAGGATGCGGCGGGCGTGAGCATTCAGGGCCAGTGGCTATCGACGATCAAGTCGTAGTTGTTCTTCGCCGCGAGGACGAGGTTCTCGGCATTGCCGTCGTCGGCGAACCGATCCAGCGCGGCGTCGAAATTCGTCGCGAAGGCTTGCGGCAACGCGAGCGCCCAATCGGGCACGAGCGACTTCGACTGAAATTCGGCGAGCGTCCACTGCTGAAGGGCGTCGTACTTCGCGGGGTCCGCGTCCGACCGCGACGGAAGCGATCCTTTGGTTTGATAAAATATGCCCTGCGCGCGCGCCGATCCCCACTCCGCGAGGAGGGCGAGGGCGCCTTCGGGGTTCTTCGCGCCCGCCGGCAGGACGAAGGCGTCCGTCGTATAGATGAACGTGTCGCTCGTTCCCGGCGCCGCGACTTCCCCGAACGTCACGTCGACCTCGCCCAGGTCACGGAGGAACTCGCCGTGCGCCCAGTCGCCCATGATCGTCATCACGGGATTCCCCGCGTTGACCTCGGAGACCGCCGCGTCCCACGTCAGATTCCGCATTTCACTCTTGTTCGAATACGCGAGAAACGTTGCGAAGCAGGCTATGGCCTGGTCGAAAATCGGATCGCTCTGCAGGCCCGCCATCCCTGCAAAATACGGATTCGCTCCGGATATGAATTGCGTATAGTAATCATGGCCGGCGGCCACGAGGCAGCTCTTGAAGATGACTTCGAGCGCCCACGGCGCGGCGTCGCCGATGGCGAGGGCCGTCAGGTGCTTCGCCGCGAGCGCTTGTGCATCGTCGACGAATTCCGCCATCGACGTCGGCGGCGACGCGATGCCGGCGTTCGCGAGGGCAACCTTGTTGTAAAATAGGGCATTCACGCGCGCCACATCGACGGGCACGGCGTAGTAATGCCCTCCGTACTTCGCGGCGCTCAGGATCACCGACGGCATGACGGCCTCCCAGTTCTGCTGGGTGGCGAGAGAGTCGAGCGTCGTGAGCGGACTCGGTGATGCGCCCTGGACGTATTGTTCGAGTTCGATTCCGCCGTTGACCTGGAACGTATCGGGTGCGTCGTTCTCGCGCACCTGGCCCTGGAGGAACTCTTGGGCGCTCGGCGCGTTGTTCGCGGCGGGGTTCGTGACCGTCACGTTCGGGTCCTGCTGCTTGAAGTCTTCGAGGACTTTGCCGAGTGCCTGCGCCTCGGACGCCGTCGTCCACCAGCTATAGATCTGGACGGTCGAGGCCCCCGAATCGCTCACGCATCCAGCCAACAGCAGCAGCAGGGCGATGCGGCATCGCACGACCGTGCACCCTAGCACGCCCTCGCGGCCACTTGACCCGCGAGGAGCTCGGCGGCACCGTCCATGCGCATGCGGCCGTTCGCCATTGCCGTCGCACCGCTTGCCGCCGCGCTCGCCCTTGCGTGCTCCCTCTCGACCAATGTCGACCAGTTCGACGACGGCGCGTGCCCCACAGGCATGAAGGCGTGCAATGGCATGTGTGCGTCGGAGGTGGATCCGACGGTGGGCTGCGAAGCCCCGGGATGCGTGCCGTGCGACCTGGCGAACGCCATTGCCACGTGCTCGCAAGGCACTTGCAGCATCAAGTCTTGCGTCAGCGACGACGTAAAAGACTGCAATCGCGTCGTGGGCGACGGCTGCGAGACCGATCTCCAGCACGACCCGATGAACTGCGGCGACTGCGGATGCCGCTGCGGCACGGGCGACGCGACCGATTGCATGCACGGCCAAGACGTGACGCCCATCGCCGCCGGTACTGCGGGGTGCAGCATGGGGCAGTGCTCCATCGGGGCATGCGATCCCGGCTGGGGAGACTGCGACGGCAACGTGGACAACGGCTGCGAAACCGCCACCAACACCGACGGCGATTGCGGGACCTGCGGGACGTCTTGCGACGCCCCCGATCATTGTGTGTGCACTCTTCAGGACGGGAGCACGGGATGCGCGTGCAACGGACCGGACGCGGGGGGCTGAGGCATCAGAACGACGCGCGAAAAGTCCCGATCGCGTCCGAGGATCGAATCTCGAGTCGAAAGCCGCCTGGAGAGATCCCGGCCGCCGCGGGCGCCACGACTCTTCGCTCGGGACGGGTGACGAAGAGAACGACGGCGGTGGCGAGCTCCGCCACCCCGATCCCGAGCCCGATGTCCGCGACGATGTAGCGCGTGCGCAGTGCGTCCGTCTGGCCGCGCGAACAGAACGGCGCGCACCCACTCGCCGCCAGCTGGTTTCTGAGCGACTCTCCCAACGCGGCGGCGATCGCAAAGTCGACGAAACCGAGCAACGCGATGCCGCTCGCGACGTACACGCCGGGGGGAACGGGCCGCTCGGTGCGCTCGAAGCGATCGACTCGCTCGAGAAGGGGAAGCGAAGAAACGGGCGGCCCTTTTGGCGTCGTCCAGGCGGCGACGAGAAGGCGATTCTTCTCTCCCTCGCGAAGAATGATGCGTTGCTCGATCGGCGGCAGGCCCGCGCGCTCGAACGTCACGCGATGAAGCCCGGGATCGACCTCGATGGGACGGCCGTCGAGCGCGGTCGTCACTCTCCGGCCGTCGATGCTCGCCGCGACGTCGAAGACGGCGCCCCCATCGGTCTTGGCTTCGAGGACGAGGGTGGGGATCCCCGCCTCGGTTTGCCCTAGCCACTCGACGCAGTCTCGCCGCAAGACCGCCGGACACGTCTCGCCGCCGCACAGGCGAAGCTCGCGCCGCGCGTCGAGCAAGCGCTCGTCACGCCGGGCGAGCTGGGCGCTCTCGTAGGCCCGCACGCACCCCGCGCTGCCGGCTCCCTCCGCGGGCGTCTCGTTCGGCGCGTCGCTCGACCCGCTCGCAGAACCGGCCTGGGCAAA
Organism: Polyangiaceae bacterium; assembly: GCA_035482215.1. Taxonomy (GTDB): domain Bacteria; phylum Myxococcota_A; class Polyangia; order Polyangiales; family Polyangiaceae; genus Palsa-1150. The sequence goes on from DATHQY010000141.1 coordinate 18,550, forward strand.
GGCCGGCCGGACGTCGCTCGCGCAGACGCCGAGCAGCGCGAGCCACGCGAGCGTGATCCCGGGCGTGCGAGGCCTGGTTCGGGGCTTTGCGCAGAGTTTCAAAGACAACTCCCAAGTGTATCCGATAACCATGGCCGCCCGCGGAGGTCAAACCCCGGCTGTCCAGAGCAGCGGATCGCCCACCGCATCGCTATGAAGAAGGCCATGGTCGCGTCGCAGTCGTCTTCCGCCTCGCCGCCCGCCTCGCCGCCGAACGAGCTCCAGGTCCACGCGCTGGCCGAGGAGCTCGTGCGATGCACGTCGTTCGAAGACGCCGCGCGCGTCGTGCTGTCGCACGCGATCGCTCTCGCGCAACGGGTGCTCGTCCGAAGCCGCTTCGCCGCGACGGCCCGGGTCGTGCGAGGGGTCATTCACTTGCGGCCACACGACGGATACCGCGGCCTCGTGGTGGTGGAGACGGAGGCGGCCAAGCCGCGCGGCGACGACGACGGGCGGCTCACGTCGACGACGGCTTGGCGCTGGGTCGTCGCGACGCGGCGGCCCGTTGCGATCGACGTGCATGCGGGCCGGATCGACCTCGTCGCCGGCTTCGCGCCCGCGAAGCTGCACGAGCCGCGTGCGGCCGGCGGGAGCGATTTCTGCGGCGGCGAAACGCACTCCGGGCTCATCGCGCGCGACGTGACCCACGTACAGGTCGTTCCCCTCCTCGGCATGCTCGGCGTCGTCGACGGGATGCTGTCGATCGAAGTCGCGTGCCGGGCCGCCATTGGAGCGCCTTCGCCATGGGGCGACTGCGAGCGCGATCTGCAGCTCTGCGCGGTCATGGCGGCGCCGTATCTCGCCGGATTGCCGTCGCGTGGCGCGCGCGCAAGCCAGGAGACCGACACCGAGGCCGACGTCGATCCGTTTCTGCCCGTCATCGGTGCGTCGATGGCTCCGATCGTCGAGCTTCTGCGCACGTTCGCCCGGCAAGATGAACCCATCCTCGTGACGGGGCCGACCGGCGCGGGAAAGTCGCGATTGGCTCGTTTTTGCCACGAGCACTCGCGGCGCAAGGGTAAGCCGTTCGAAGTGCTCGATCTGTGCTCCGTGCCCGAGGCGCTCCAGATGGCCGAGCTCTTCGGGTGGAAGCGGGGTGCGTTCACCGGCGCCGTGCGCGACAAGGTCGGCTACCTCGCGCAGGCCGAGGGTGGGACGGTCTTTCTCGACGAGGTCGACAACCTTTCGCCGCAAGCGCAGGCCGGGCTGCTGCGTGTGCTCGAAGAGCGCGCGTACCGCGTTCTCGGCGACGAACGGCGCGACCTCCAGGCCGACGTGCGCTTCATCGTCGGCTCGAACGCCCGCCTCGAAACCGCCGTCCGCGAAAAGCGTTTTCGCGAAGACCTGTACTATCGAATCAACGTCCTCCCCGTGCGGCTGCCTCCCCTCGCCGAGCGCGCCGACGAGATCGTCCCCTGGGCGCGCTACATGGCGAACCGGAGGCATGGCGACACGGCGGGGAGGGCGGAGCCGCTGGCGATCGCGCCGCGCGCCGGAGCGCTCCTCGAAGCGCGTGCGTGGCCGGGCAACCTGCGCCAACTCGACAACGTCGTTCGTCGCGCGTACGCGATCGCCTCGATGGCGCACGGCGAGCCGAAGCCCGCGTCGATGGTCATCGGCGAAGAGCACGTGCGGCACGCCCTTGCGTACGAGGACGCCGACGGTGGCCCGACGGCGGATTCTTCGCTGATCGACAAGCTCATCGCGGCGGCGACGGCGTTCGTCCACGAAGCGGAGCGGCGCGGAGGCGGAGCGGGAGGCGGCACGCTCGATCTCGACATGGCCGAAGCGTTCAAGGGCTTCGTCGTCGGCGTCGCCACGATGGAGTGCGACGGCGATCGCGATCGCGCCTTCGCCATGCTCGGCAAAGACAGGCTCGCCAAGGCACGTAACCACCACAAAGTGCTGCGCAGGGAGCTCGAGCGGGTCGAGGACCTCTGTGCGCGCCTGGGAGTCGGCGCGCCGCCGTTCGTGCGGATCGCGGGGCGAGCGGAGTCGGACGACGACCGGCCTAGAGGCACTCGGGGCGAACGGCTTTGAGCCCCTGGCGATCGATGTAAAACGGCTGCGCGCAGGCTTGCGCGCGTGGTTCTGCCGCCTGCGGGCGCGATTCTGCCTCCGTGGGCGCAGGTATCCGGACCTCGGCGGCGCGCAAGCGAACGGGCTTGCGCGCGGGCGCCGAATCGCGAGGCGGCAAGGAGACCGCGATCAGCCCCCGGGGTTCGTCGCTGTCGCCGAGCTCCGCGCCACGCGCGTTCGAGAGCGTGGACCCGCCCTGGGGCGGTTCGTGCGGCACCGGCGCGCCAGGAGGGGGCCCGGTGACGCCCCGCGCGAGCGCGAGTGTGGGCGGCGCGGGCGACGCCGCCGGCGGCAGCGGGGCACTCCGCGCGCGCAAGACCATCGCGGCGAGCGCGAGCGCCGCCGCAAGACCGATGGCGACGGCAAGTCGTTGCGTGGCGTGCGTTCTTCGGGCCACGGCCGTGGCCCCGAACGTCCCGGTCGCCTCGATGCGTGCGACGCACTGCCGTGCGCTCGCGGAAGCGAACGGCGCCAGGAGCTCCGCGAGCTCGGCAATCGACTGCGGCCGTTCGCAGGGCTCGACGCGCAAGCACCGGAGGACGATCGCCTCGAGCGCGGGCGGCACATCGCTTCGGTAGCGCGTGATCGTGGGGGGCGGGCCGTAGAACAGCGCGGCGCACACCTCCATCATGGACCCGCCCCCGAACGGGACGTGCCCCGTCAAGAGGTCGAAGAGCGTCGCCCCGAGCGCCCAGATGTCCGTCCGCTCGTCCACGTCTTTCGGGGTCCGGATTTGCTCGGGCGCCATGAAGTGCGGCGAACCGACGACGTGGTTCGAATCGGTGAGATTCTCGGCTCCGTACGCACGCCCGATTTCTTTGGAGAGCCCGAAGTCGAGCACTTTGACGAAGGGTGTCCCTTCGGCAGTGGCCGTCAGGAAAAGATTCGCAGGTTTGATGTCGCGATGCACGATGCGGAGCGCGTGCGCCTCGTGCACCGCCTCACACGCCTGAAGAACACAATCGGCCGCTTCCGCAACGCGGAGAGGTCCGCCGCGGCGGAGGCGCACCGCCATGTCCTCGCCTTCGAGAAACTCCATGACGAGGTACGGCCCGGCGGTGCGACTCGCGTCCGCGTCGAGCACGCGCGCGACGTGCGGCCCCTTCATCTGGGCCGCGGCGCGGGCCTCGCGCACGAAGCGCTTGCACAGGTCGGGCTCGAGCTGGAGCTCGGGCCGCAGAAACTTGAGCGCCACCCGGCGATCCAGCACGAGGTGGCGCGCGACGGCGACGTACCCCGCCCCGCCGCGGCCGACAATCCGCTCGATGGCGTATTTGCCGTCGACGACGTCCCCGGGCTGAAGCATCCCACCCATGGCCGATGACGCCGCAATCTACCGCGGATCGCCTCGTTCGGCCATGAGTGAAGCCGGGTCGTTTCGGAGAGACCCTCAGTCCCCCTTTCAGTGAAAGCGCAGGTTGTCCAGATAGAACGTGCTCGTGTTCGCGGGCACGTTGAGCTGGATCTCCACGCTGATGTCCGTCACGCCGTACCCGAGCGCGCGCTGCACGGCGCCCGGGAGCGTCGCCGAGACGGTGTTGTACGCGCCGAGGGTCAAGCCGGTGAAGCTGATAGGGCCGACGTACTGGCTGAAGATCCGCGCGGACGGGATGGTGATGGTGAACGAGACCTGGCCGTACCAGCTCGGGTTCGGCTCGTGCGTCGGCAGGTAGACGTCGAGCGCGATCTTCTGGATCGGCGGCAGACCGGCGCTGGAGAACGCGACGCTGTCGAGCTCCGTGTACCCCTTGGACGGCACCACGGCGAGCGCCTGCGTCGAGGTTCGTGTCGAGACGGGGCTGCTGACGAAGGAGACGCCGCCCTGCGGTGAGGTCCAGGAGGCGTTGCGCTCGAACCCGGGCACCGACGCGAGGAAGTCCGTCATGTACTGCAGGCGGTAGGGCAAGAAGGTGTTCGTGACGATCGGCGAAGCGACGAAGCGTGTCGCGCCGGGGGTGGATGCGTCGGGGATGGCTTCCGTCGCCTCCTGCACCTGGACGAAACCTCCGTTTTGGATCGGGGTGCCCTGCCCCGCGGGCAGGCTGATGCCGCCGCCGAAGTCGACGCCCGGGCCGAGCGACTTCAGGTGGCAGCCCGCGCACGTCTCGGACATCGCCCGGGTCACGACCTCCTCCGGGGTCAGCGTGCTGCCGATCGACGAGAGCTGCCCTTGGATGGCCGTCGTGAACGCGGAAGGGCCTCCGTCGTAGGCGACCGTGTAATCGGTGGAAGAAGCGATGATCTGATCGTCGCCGATGTTGTCCGCCGCGGGGACGTTCGCAGCGCCCGTGAAGACGTTCGGGTCACCCACCGCAAGGCGCTCCACCTGCGTCGGGAAGAACCCCGTCTGGAACCCCGCGGCCTCCGAAGCCTTCGAGTTGGGGTCGAAAAGCGTCGCGGCGGCGACGCCCTTGTCGAACGAGGGAACGAAGGTGAGCACCGCGTTCTTGGACTGCAACAAGAACTCGCGCGGCGACCAGTCCTGGAAGATCTTCGTTTCCGGGAAGAAGAACTGGTTGATGCGCACTTGCCCTGCCGACTGCCCGTTCGTCGCCTGGCGCGCCCCGTAGTTGTTGATGCTGATGACCGGACCGAATCCCGCGGACGGCAGGCCGTTGAAGTAGAATCCGAACAGCGCGGAGGCACGGGCCGACGAGCTCATTGCCGAAAGGCCGGCCCAGAACTGCTGGATGGGCATGCAGCCCTGCAGGCCGGCCGCAGGGTTCGGATTCGGGGGACGCGCCTCGAACGCGATGAAGAGGCGGTCGCCGTTGTGGGTCGGATCGTTTGCATCCGCGCCCGAGCGCCTCGCGAAATTCAAGCGGTACTCGCCGCAGTCCGACCCGTCCGGCGATGCGAGGTCGAACCGGTTCGACAGCGTCGTGGCCATGTACCCGTTGTCGCCCGGTGCGGCGTCCGGCGCGCCCGCGTCGAATGGGTCGTTCTGCGCTTCGGCGCTCTCCTCGCGCGGGCACTGCGCGGGCCACCCGTTGAGAGAGCCAGCGGGCGCGAATCCGGCCCCCGACCCAAGGAACTGCCCGTTCGCCGTATCGGTCGGATCGGCCGTGCAGTCCGGAGGCGCCTCGGTCGCGAACATCTGCTGAAAGAGCGCGGTCGGCGTCGTCGGCCCGGCGTTGCCCTGCGCGAGCGACTGGTTGACAAGCTGCTGCAGGACGGCCTGGAGCGTGAAGTTGCCGACGATGGCCGTGTCGGTGACGAAGATGGACGCCCGAGGGTCGATGCTCGGCGCCGCGAGCGCCTGCGACGTGCTCTCGGCGATCTCGGGCGTGCTGCCGTTGTCGGACGTGCGGTTGTCCGAGGACGTACCGCTGCATCCCGAGGCCGCGAGGGCTGCGAGAGCCGCGGGGACGGTGAGCGCGAGCCGCGCGCGTACGCGGCGGCCGGATTCCCAGTGAATTCGTTTCGTCATGATCGATATCCTCCCTCGATGGATCGTGTGGAAGCGGGCGCCGAGAGAGCAGCGCACGTGCCAGCATGGAACCTCGCGTAAGCGCGGCGCAGATCACGGGTGGGGCGGCGTCGCGCGTTCGCGGAGGACGCGCGTGCGTTCGCGGGGAACGCGCGGGCGCAGCGCGTCCTCGCGACGGCGCATTGGGTCGGCCGGCGCGCTACCATAGTGGCGTGAGCTCCATGCGAATCATCGGCGAGCGCAAACACGCCCCTGGCGATCGCGACGGCCTCGATGCGCTCGTCCTCGTTTTCGGCGGCGAAGCCCGAAGGGCATCTTCCGCTATCGAATCCAACTAGAGGCCACCGGGATCAGGAGCAATGGCTGGCAACGTCGTCAATCTGAACCGATTCCGGAAAGAGAAGCAGCGAGCGGCGAAGGCAAAGCAGGCCGAGACGAACCGCATCCGGCACGGGCGGACGCAAGCCGAGAAGGACCGCGAGCGCGCCGAACGCGAGCGCGCCGAACGAGCGATCGCCGGCAAGCGGCTCGATCGCCACGTCGCCCACGCGACCGCGCCGGTAAGGCCGTCCGACGAGAGGCGAGAGCCGCTGCCTCTGCCCTCCGTTCCGGGCCTCGCGGTCCCGGAGGGCATGGGGGAGCGCCTGGCGGCGATCGGCGCAAACATCAGCGCCAGCTGCCTCGTCACGGTGGGCCACTATTTGGCTCTCCTCCTCGCAATGAACGAGCGCATGAACCTCACGTCGATCACCGACGCGCCCAGCGCGTGGGAGCGGCACGCACTCGACGCGCTCTCGCTCTTGCCGTACCTCGCGGGCGTCCCCGCGGGAGGACGGCTCGTCGACGTGGGCTCGGGCGGGGGTATCCCCGGGATCCTTTTGGCCATCGCGAGACCGGATCTCGACATTACTTTGATCGAGGCCACGCAGAAGAAAGCCGACTTCCTGTCGACGGTGAGCGAAGAGCTGAAACTAGCCAATGTCGTCGTGCGGGCCGAGCGGGCCGAGAAGCTCGCCGAGGGGCCTCTCGCACGCCAATTCGACGCGGTGACGGCGCGCGCCGTCGCTCGACTCGCGACGCTGATTCCACTCACGGCGCCCTTTGCGCGCGCCGAAGGGCGGCTGCTCCTCATCAAAGGGCAACGCGCCGGGGACGAGCTCGCAGAAGCAACAGCGGTTTTGGCCGCGCACCACGTGCGTCACGAGACGACCGTCGCGACCCCGACCGGGCGCATCGTGATTCTCTCGCGCACGCGGTGAATGGGCGCGCGCGGGGGATTGCCCTCAGTCCACGACCAGCCCGAGAAAACAGAAGTCGAAGGGCGTCGTCGAAGAAGCAGATCCGGGGACGATGAGCTGAATCGCCTGGATCGCCGTTCCCGGCGTGAAAGCCAGGCCGCTGCCGTCCCAACACGCGGAATTGAAGCTCGCGAGCGGAATCTGAGCCGGACTCGTGACGTTCGTCAGCGTGTAACACCAGTATCGAAAGCTGTCGTCGATGAGCTGGATTTCGAGAGGCGACCCGGCGGCGTTGCTGAACGTCAGCGTGAGTTCGCTCGCGTCGAGGGCGAGCGACGCCGCGGTTCCCCCTTCGCTGGAGGGGGACTGGTCGACGTTGAAACCCGCTCCGGCCCAGGACTGGTACGCAGAATTGACCCCGACCGAGCCGGAAGCGCAAAACGAAGTCGACCCATACGTGAGTTCGATCGACGAACCCGATCCCCCGGTATAGGAGCTCACGTATCCAACGAAAATGTACGCCCCGGCGTCGATACTCGCGTAACCGTCGCCCCCGATCGCGGGCGCCCCCGGCGCGGTGGAAACCGGCGGGACCGCCTCGCTCGAAGCTCCTCCGTCGTTCTCTACGCCCTCGCTTCCGCTCGCCGGGGCGCCGTCATGGACGGCCGAGGCCTCGTTCGCGTTGAACGGAGGCTCGCCGTCGCCCGGGGGCGTCGTGGCGTCCAGGCCTCCGGATTGCGACGGCGACGCCGTGTCGATCGGTCGATTGCCCTCGGTGTTGCCGCCACATGCAGTCCCCAACACGATGAAGATCGGCCAACATTTCGCAGTCATGGCTGTCCCTCCGCCCTCGCGCGATCCGCGCGCGGCGCACCCTCTACGCCCCACGCAAAGAGGATTGGGCACCGGGCGTTCATCCGTCACGGAGATTCGCCAGACAGGTTCGCGAGAACCCCTCCCGCGCGAGCGGCATGGCCCGCCCCAACGGCGCCCGCGCTCTTGCGGGATATTGCCATCGACTGATACGTTGGCCAGCCATCTGACCACCGAAGGAGCAGCGATGCTACGTAAGCTCGTAGTCGTTCTTGGCGTCGCGGGAATGCTGATGTCGTCGGGCGCTGCGTCGGCGACCTCTCCAGCGGACGAAGTTCCGTTTCCCGCTGGATTCAGGGATTGGTTTGCCGTCAATTCGATGATCGTGACCAAAGACAGCCAAAGCTTCGGGCAAATCGGCGGTCTGCACCTAATCTACGTGAACGCGAAGGGCCTCCCGACGCTGAAAGCGGGCGGCCCGTTTCCCTATCCTGACGGAACTGTGTTCGCCGATGACGTTCACGACTTCTCCGTCAAGGACGGCTCGTATGTCGAAGGCGGCAAGAAGGCCGTGACGGTGATGGTGAAGGACGCCAGGCGGTATCCGACGACCGGCGGTTGGGGATTCCAGGTGTGGGCTGGGGGCGATCCATCGAAGCCCCTGGTCCCGGACGCCGCGCACGCGGTCCACATTTGTTTCGGCTGCCACACTCCGCAAAAAGGCACGGACTCCACGTTCTCGACATTCATCCCCTGAATTGCCACGTCAGCGGAGGTCAGTGGCCCATGAGGGCGAGAATGTTGCCGTCCGGATCCTTGAACCACGCGGTCTTGAAGGTGCCGAAGACGTGCACGTCACCTTTCTTCGTCAGGCCGGGCATGTCGTAGTGTTCGAACGTGACGCCCTTCTCTCGCAGGGTCGCTACCACTTTCTCGATATCGTCGCCCAGCATCCAGTTGATGGCCGTCGCCTTGTTCGTGCCGGCGTAGTCCGATCGATAGACGATCACGTGCGTGACGCCGCTCTCGAACGTGATGGCTTCGGAGCCCTGCGCGTCTTTCACGCGAAGGCCGAGCACGCCTTCGTAGAACTCTCTAGCTTGCTTCAGGTCCTTCACGGCGACCGTGGCAATTGCGTTCGTTCCTCCGAGCATAACGGCTTTCCTCCTGTTGGCGCTCCTCACAGGGGGCACCCTGTCCACGGTGCGACCTTCGCCGATCGCTGCTCCATCCGCACAAGCCCTTTCATGAAAGTGCCTCCTTGTGTGCAGCCGCGGCACGCGTCAACATAGCGCGCATGCCGAAGCTTGACGTCATTGCGGTGAGCACACGCCCGAATCGTGCCGGATTTCCCCTTGCGCAATGGATCTTCGAACGCGCGAGGGCGCATGGCGGCTTCGATGTCGAGCTCGTCGATCTGCGAGACATCGGTCTGCCGCTGTTCGACGAGCCGAACCATCCCCGCCTGCGGCAGTACGAGCACGAGCATACGAAGCGATGGAGCGCCAAGGTCGACGCGGCCGATGCGTTCATCTTCGTCACGCCCGAGTACAACCACGGTTCCCCGCCGTCGCTTATCAACGCGCTCGACTACTTGGTCCACGAGTGGGCGCACAAGCCGGCGAGCTTCGTGAGCTATGGCGGTCCCTCCGGCGGCACGCGCGCCGTCCAGATGGTGAAGCCGATGTTGGCCGCGCTGAAGATGATGGCGCTTCCCGAATCGGTGATGGCGCCCTTCTTCGCGAAGAGCATCGACGCCCAGCAAGTCTTCAGTCCGAGCGAGATGCAAGATACTCACGCGAAGATGATGCTCGACGCGCTGGCGAAGTGGACGCCCGCGCTCGCGGCGCTCCGCGCGTGACGAGGGTCAGCTCATCGACGAAGGTCGGATCGGCGCGTCCGCCAGATCCGACGGCGTGCGCTTACGTCCCGCGCGGCGCGTCCGCCACGTCCCATGCAGTGCTCTTAGCGATTCACTTTCTGCCGCGCCTCGCCCTTCAGCTCCTTGGCTTTGCCCTCGGCCTGCATCCGCTCGTTGCCGATGAGCGCGCCCGCGCGGTTTTTGACCGCCCCGGCGACTTGTTCGACCTGGCCCTTCGTGCGCTCCGCGGCCTTCGCCGATTCTTTGCGAGCCGTGCCTTCGAGCTCTTGCGCGGCGCCTTCCGCCTCGAGCTGCTCGTTGCCTAGGACCTTCCCGACGGCTTGCTTCACCTTCCCGCCGAGCTGCTGAACCGCGCCTTCCGCCTTGTTGCTCTGGTTGCTCATGGTCTGCCTCCGTCACGCGTACTCGCAAAACGCATGCTCACGCCGGGTCGGCCTCTCCTTCCCCAGCGGGCCGGAACCGTCCGAGAGGCGCCGCCATGCTCGCTCCGGCACGACTCGCGTCGCTCGCAATCGCGTGGAGCGGCTGATCGCGGACGTCATCCGATCAGCGTTGGGAGAAAGCGACGGTCTCCCAAGGTCGAAAACCATCGGGCCGGCCGATCGATAGACGAGACTCGCCTGTCACGGTGCTAACGGGTGCGCGTGCCGATCGCGCCGCTTTTTCGCCCTTTCGGCAAACTGGCCCTTCCCTTGCTGTGGCGTCCACCTCACGACATCGAACGGAGGCACCGACCGCAATGGGCCAGGTTGAGGAGACGCTTCTCGTCACGGGCTTGGTGCTCGCGGTCCCCTGGATGGGGGCCTGTTCCGGGCGCACGACCGCCGATCCCGGGGCCCCAGCGGTCGATTGCGGCACGGCAGGCGTTCACGATTTGGTGAGCGCGGACACGATGTTCGCGACGGCGTTCTTGCCACCCGCAGTCGCGGAGGCGGGCGGCAGCAGCACCAACTCCATCGTATCCCCTTACAGCGTCTCGGACGCGATGATGCTCGTCGACGTCGGCGCTGCCGGCGAAACTTCCTCGCAGATCGAGAGCGTCCTCTCCCTGCCCGGCAGCGGCACGACGGAGGCGCCCGCTTATGCGGCGCTCACCTGCGCTCTGCAGGCCGACGGTTCGTCGAACGGCAACGCCCTCTACGTGGCCAACTCGCTCTGGGGACAGCAGGGCCAGTCGTTCGAAGCGCCCTTCCTCCAGGTCCTCGACCAGGGGTATGGGGCGCCGCTCCAGACGGTCGATTTCGAGGGCGACGCGAACGCGGCGGCCGCGACGATCAACGCGTGGGTCACCCAGGCGACCCAGGGCTTCATCCCCTCGCTTTTCGATGCGTCGGACGTGACCCCGAAGACGCGTCTCGTCCTGGTCAACGCCGTCTACTTCAAGGGGACATGGGCGACGGGCTTCGATCCGAGCCTGACGGGTCCGCAGGCGTTCACGCTGCAGGACGGCACGCAGACGATGGTCACCACGATGAGCGGGACGATCCCCACGAGCGTCGCCTTCGGCTCCGACCTCCTCGTCGTCGAGCTGCCGTACAAGGGCAACGCGCTCGCGATGGACATTCTGATGCCCCAGCCCGGCTCCGACGGCCTGGCTGCATTCGAGAGCACGCTCTCCGCGGGCGTGGTCAGCGCGGCGATCGCGTCGCTCGACGTCCCGAGCTCCGACGTCGTCTATCTGCCGAAGTTCTCGTTCACGACGCGCGTGGAGCTCGCGTCGGTTCTGCAAGGGATGGGGCTGACCGACGTGTTCGAGGACGGGGTCGCGAACCTTTCGGGGATGGATGGTGCCATGGACCTCTCGGTAAGCGCCGTGGTCCAGCAAGCGCGCGTCGAGGTCGACG
>DATHQY010000142.1:0-14889 GCA_035482215.1 Polyangiaceae bacterium
TGCTTTCGCTCGCGCTCTCGATCGTGCTCAAGCCGCGCGGCCGTGACATGCCGTCGGAGCTCTCGCAAAGCGAGACGGGCGAGGCGTACGGCGTGCTCCCTGGTCACCGCCCCGGCTAGGGCGTGCCGCTGATCGAGACCGAAGCGCTCGTCGTTCGCACGGTCGAAGTCGGCGAGAGCGACGTCGTCGCCACGGTCATCACCGAGCAGGCGGGCAAAGTCGGCCTTGTCGTCCGCGGCGCGCGCAAAGGCTCACGGCGGGTCGGCGGAGCGCTCGAGCCGGTGCACACGGTTGGCGTCTTGTTCGAGGACAAGGGCGCCGAGCTTTGCACGCTGAAAGAATCGCGCATCGTGCGCCTTCGCAGCGCCGTCACGGGCGATCTCGACGCGCTCGAAGCGGCGGGCACGGCGCTTCGATGGGCGCGCCATCTGTTCCCGCCGCGGACGGTCGAGCCCGAAGGGTGGCGCGTGCTGGTCGGGCTGCTCGACGCGCTCGAGGAAGGGGCGTCCGCGCACTCCGCGGTACCCAAGGCCGCCCTCGCGCGCGCCGGTCTCGCGATGCTGGCCGCGGTGGGCTACGCGCTCGAGTTCGACCAGTGCGTGTCGTGCGGGCGCCCGTGCCCCGTGGGCCGTCCGGCGTACGTCGATCCGGCGCGCGGGGGTCTGCTTTGCCGCTCGTGCGGCGGCGCGCACACCCTCGTGGGGGCGGACCTCCGCGCGGCGGCGAGCGCGCTTGTGCGCGGGGAGGCCGCCTCGCTCGACGAGCGCCAGGCCCGCGAGCTCCTGGCCCTCGTCGACCGCGCCATGGCGGCGCACGCCGGCTTCGAGCGGTAGGAGAGAGCGCACGCGCATGCTCGATCTCGTCGCGTTCGGCGAAGTGCTCTGGGACCTGCTCGACGTTCCGGAGCACGGCCATCGGGGAAACGGCGGCCAACGGAGCCCAAGGCGGCTATTCCAGTGCGAGCTCGGCGGCGCCCCGGCCAACGTCGTCGTCGGGATGGCCCGCCTCGGCGCGCGCGTGGCGCTCGTATCGGGGGTGGGCCGTGACGCGCACGGCGCGGCGCTCGTGGCGGCCCTCCGGGCGGACGGCGTCGACACGCGGTTCGTGCAGCAGTTGCCCAACCGGACCGGGATCACGTTCGTGTTTCGCGACGCGCGGGGGGAGCCTTCGTTTCTCTTCTATCGGCGCGACTCGGCCGACCTCGCGATCCGCGCCGAGCACGTCACGCCGGCGGCGGGGCGCGCGCGCTGGGCGCTGGCTGGAACGAGCACGTGGATGAAGCGCGAGCTCGCTGCGGCGTCGAATCGGTTTCTTGCCGTCGCGAAAGAAGGCGGCGCGCACCTGGCCGTCGACCTCAACGTGCGCGAACACCTGTGGCCGAGCCGGGCCGCGATGCATGCGGCGATCGAACGGCTCGCGGCCCGAGCGTCTCTCGTCAAAGCGAGCGACGCCGATCTGCGCGCGCTCGCCGGACGAGGCAGCGCGAGCGGCGACCGTGCCCTGCAAAAAGCGCGGGCGCGCGACGACGCGGGCCTCCGCTGGCTCGGACGGCACGCACCCAACGCGACGTGGCTCGTGACGCGCGGCGCGGGCGTCGCGAGCGCCATCGGCGAGCACGGGGAGGTGCACGTTCCGGCCTTGGCGGGGCCGTGTGTGGACGCGACGGGGGCAGGCGACGCGTTTCTGGCAGGCGTGATGACCGCGCTCGTCGCCGCGAACGCGATGCCGGATGCGGGGGCGGCGAGCGCATGGACCGACCCCGCGACATGGCGTGCCGCGCTCCGCGTGGGCCACGGGATGGGACGCAAAGCCATCGCCCGGCCGGGAGCGGTTGCGGGCCTCGTTCGGTTGGGGCGCTTGCGTGCGATGGTAGAGGCCTTACGGAGGAGAGCCCGATGAGTCGAGATCCTCGCATCAAAGCGGTCGCCATTCGTTCGCCCCGCGGCGGGCGCCGGACCGAAATCGATTGGGCCGACGGCCACAAGGGCGAGTACCCGCACGAAGTCTTGCGGGGCTACTGCCCGTGCGCCGGCTGCCAGGGGCATTCGGGCGAGATTCACTTCCTCGAAACGACCGACACGCAGCAGGAGCTCGAGGACCTGGAGCCGGTGGGCAACTACGCGCTCGCGCTCCACTGGTTCGACGGCCACGCAAGCGGCATCTATTCGTTCGCGTACTTGCGGGCTCTGTGCCGGTGCGCTGTGTGCTCCGGACCCGGAGAGGGCGAGCACGGCGCGATGCCGCGGCTCTGACGAGGCGGGTCGGAACGATGACGACACCCGCCGAGACGCCGGAAGGCGCACGCGAGCGCGGGCGGTTGCTCGCGCGCGCGGCCGTCGTGGGCGCGGGTACGCTCGCGTCGCGCGTGCTGGGCCTCGCGCGCGACATGGCGCTCGCCGCTGTCTTCGATCGCGACGCGACCGACGCCTGGTGGGTTGCGTTCACGATTCCCAACGCGCTTCGAAGCCTGCTCGGCGAAGGCGCCGTGACGAGCGCGGTCGTGCCCCTTCTGTCCGAGAAGCTGGCCAACGAGGGCGATGAGGCCGCCCGCCGTTTCTTCGCGCGCGTCCGGGGCGCCTCGCTGATCGCGCTCACGATCGCGACGATCCTCGGCGTGCTGTTCGCGGGACCGCTGACCGAGCTTTTCGCCGGAGGCTACCGCGATCGGCCCGGCGAGCTCGAACGGACGGCGATGCTGACGCGCGCCGTCTTCCCGTACATCGCGTTCATGGGCACCGCGGCGCTCGGCATGGCGGCCCTCAACGCCAAGAAGCAGTTTGCCGTGGCCGCGTTCGCACCGGCGTTGCTCAACGTGGCGCTCCTCGTCGCGACGTTCACGCTGCCCGCGCTGCTCATCGCCGGAGGCCACGATCCGGTGCTTGCGCTCGCGGTGGGGGCGCTCATCGGGGGCGCGCTGCAAGTCGTCGCGCAATGGCCCGCGCTTCGGGCAGCGGGCTTCGCCGAGCGTCCGCGCTTCGTGTTCGACCAGGACGTGCGCCGCGTGCTCCGGCGCATCGCGCCGCTCATGCTGGGAATCGGCATTTACTCGATCGACCTCGTCATCTCGCGGCGCTTTCTTTCGGGGCTGGGGCCCGGCGCGCAAAGCTACTTCTCGTGGGCGATGCGCCTCTGCGACTTTCCGCAGGGGATCTTCGTCATGGCGCTGTCCACGGCGGCGCTCCCCTCGCTGTCGATGCTCGCGGCTCGTGGCGATCGGCACGAGCTCGCCGAAACGTGGGCGCATGGCATGCGCCTCGCTCTTTTCGTCGCGATCCCGGCGAGCGTTCTGTTCGTCGTCCTCGGGGAACCGATCGTCGTGGCGCTGTTCCAGCGTGGCGCCTTCGACGCGGTCGCGGCTCGCGAGACCGCGCGCGCTCTCTTCTGGCAAGGGGGCGCGATCTGGACCGTCGCGGCGGTGCGCCAGATCGTCCCCGCGTTCTACGCGCTCGGCGACACGCGAACGCCAGTGCTCGTGAGTGGCCTCGACCTGTGTGCGTTCGTCGCCCTCGCCGTCGCGCTCCGCGGCCCCATGGGGCACGCGGGCGTCAGCGCCGCGGTCGCGGGATCGAGCGCCGTGCAGATGGTGTTCCTCCTCGTGGGCCTCAAGGCACGCCTCGGCACGGTGTGCGGACCGGAGCTCCTGCGGTCGTCGCTGCGAACCGCGCTCGCGTCGGCCGTGGCCGGGGTCGCCGGCTGGGGGGCCGCCGTCGCGTTCGTGCCGGAATCGGCAGCGGGCGCGAGCGCGGGTGCGAGCGTCGTGGGCGGCGGTGTCGCCCGGGCCTTTCCCGGCGTCGCGGGCGCATTCGTCTTCGCCGCGGTATTCGCTCTCGTGGCCTGGGGCCTGCGTGCTCCCGAGCTCGACGAGATGACCGGCGCGATTCGCCGCCGGCTGGCACGAAGGAAGAGGAAAGTATGACAGCGCCGAAAGCAGACGCGAACGCCGCAAACGCCACGAGCGGCGCGAACGCCACGAGCGGCGCGAACGTCACGAGCGGCGCGAACGCCACGAGCGGCGCGGCGAAGACGGCGGGGACCCGCGTGGTCGAAGCGTCCTTCGTGGCCGGAGCCGTGGAAACGCGCGGTCTGCCGGCGCCGACGTTCGCGGAGATCGCCTTTGCCGGGCGCTCCAACGTCGGCAAATCGAGCCTGCTCAACACGATGGTCGAGCGCCGCGGCCTCGTGCGAACGAGCAAGACGCCCGGCTGCACGCGGCAGCTGAACGTGTTCGACGTGCGCTGCAGCGATGGGCTTCGCGTGCACTTCGTCGACCTGCCGGGTTACGGATGGGCGCGCCGATCGAAAGCCGAGCGCACCCAATGGCAAACCATGATCGAGGGGTACTTGCTCCACCGCGCCAGCCTCCGTGCCGTCGCCGTGCTGGTCGACGTGCGGCGAGGCATCGAGGAGGAGGAGGAGCAGCTGCTCGAGTTCCTCGGCAATCCGCGTCCGGTAAGCGAGAGCAAGCCTCTCGAGATCGTGCTGGTCGCGACCAAGATCGACAAGCTTGGCGCGGCGGCGCGGAGGCCCGCGCTCGACGCGGTGAAGAAGCAGGCGCGTGATTTGGTGCCCGTTGCCGCACGCGGTGCGGGGCGGGGAGCGGCGCGAGCTACCGCCATGGGGCCGGCGATCGGCTTCAGCGCAGTCACCGGCGCAGGGCGCGAGGAGCTCTGGTCGCGGATTCGCGCGGCCGTGCTGTGACACTTGCGAGGCCGCGCTTTGTGCGGTACGTGAGGAAACCCACGGCGGGACCCGGGCGCATAACTCAGCGGTAGAGTGCGTCCTTCACACGGACGAAGTCACAGGTTCAATCCCTGTTGCGCCCACAAGTAACGGCCTGGAATCGCTCGACTTAGCGAAGAGAGTTTCGGATTGGTCCGAAACGAATCCTAAAGTCGCCGCGAGGTCCGGAAGGGCAGGGAAGACCGCCCCGAAGCTGGCGCCGAGGTTCTCCGCCTCGCGGATGTAGCCCTCCGTCGTGCTGAACGTCGCGTGCCCCGCACGTTGCTTGATGCGGAGCGGGTCGTCGCCGCGGGCCGCCATCCATGTGATCCCGGTCGCTCGAAGATCGTGGAACGTGATCGCCTTGCGCGTGGCGTCGCCCGTCGCGTGGAGCTCCGCGCGCGTGACGCCTGCCTTATCGAGGTAGCGCTTCAATTTGCGCGACAGCATCCCCGGGGACGGCATCTTGGCGATGACGCGACCCTTGCCGCCCGCTGCCTTGTGGAGCGCTTGCAGAAGCGGCACGAGCTCGGCCTCGATCGGGGAGACAAGCGCAAGGAACTCGGACGGCTAGAGATATTGCTTCTCCTTCTTCATGCCCCGCTCGGGCGCCTGCACGTCCTTGGACGGGTCGTCTTCGCGAACGCGGAGGTCGAGGCGCTTGGCCGAGCACGCGTCCTTGAACATGCGCGTGACGTTGGACCACGCCATGCCCGCAACCTTCCACCCGACGTCACCTATCGCGATGCGCTTATCCAAGTGCTCGACGAGGCGTTCCAGGTCGTTGCGAGTCACGGCGCGCACGTCGAGAGTGCCGAGGACGTCGAGCACGCGGTTCGTCATCCGCGCCCGGTCGTCCTTCACGCATGCGAGCCCGCGCTCCTCGCGCCAGTCGCACCAGCGCTTCGCGAACTCGGTTCGCGTCTCTCCGGTCCCGCCGCCCGTGTTCACTCTCTTCACCTTCACCGCCATGCGCGCCGCGGCCGCCTTCGGCCCATGGCTACTTGCTCCTCATGAGCCATCGCCATGACCGACTCCGGAACGCTTGCTGGTCCGAAAGGTTGGCGGCATACAGGCGACCGGCCAACAGGGTCATTCGTCGGCCGACCTTCGTCACCCCTAGCGTGATCGGCGTCACGTCGTGCATCTCAGCTCGGAGCATGTCGAGATCGGCGCCGATCGCGCTGAACTCTTCGAGTATTTCCTGCAGCCGTGGGCGAAGATGGTCTCGGCGAGGCGGCCAAGGAACCGATAGTTCTTTCTTCGGATTGGTCTCGTCCATGCTGGCCATCCTTCCGGTGAAACCGCCCGTCGACAACCCGGGCGGTCTCGGTCTCTTACTTCGCGGTTGCTTCCGCCGTCGCGTCCAACGCTCTCGCCATGGCGGGGGGGATGGGGAGTTGGCTCATTTGTCGCCCGCCGTTCCCGCTATCCGACGCGCCTTGATCTTCGCACCGCATCGAAGAATTCGGTCCACTCTTCCGCGGTCGCGCGGTAGCCACGGACACGTGACCTTCGGCATCGAGCTCCACGAGCGCGAAGGCGAAACGGTGGTCGAGCTCCGGTCGAGCAACGGCGCGAAGCCCAAGCCGGAAGAAATTCCCTAAAGACGAACGCAACGCAAGACCGAGGGGCCGGCTGCCGCCATTGCGTCGTGGACGAAGGGCTCATTAGGCCGGTTCCGGCCTGTAGCAGACGTATTCGTTCTTACCATATTCGCTTTGCACATATAGAGCCGACCGCATTCGGGGCAGCGAACGACACTGCGCCTACCCGGCGCAGCGCCGTAGGATAGGAGCGCCCGTCCTTGCAAACGTAACCAGAGGCGACGGCCCGAAGGACGTAGATGAACTCGTCGTCGTTGGCGTGCCGGTGCCGCGAAGCCCTCGATAGTCCCCCGCGACGAGCAACTCGGGTCCGTCACGGAGCCGCGCGCACGTTCGACACGGGGAGATGGGCGGGGCAGGTCGCCCCGCACGCGGCGCGTCACGTCTGGAAAATCGGCTTGAACAGGGCGAACGACGCCGAGTTCGTGTCAGCTTGCCCCGGGAGGGACCCTCCGATAGGGTGGTAGATGAGGCGAGTAGTGGAACGACTCTGTCCGGGTGATCTCGTAGGCGGCCGCTTTCGAATCGAGCGTTTGCTTGGCCAGGGAGGCGTCGCCGTCGTGTACGCCGCAACGCACACTCTTACGCGCCGACGTGTTGCCCTCAAGGTCCTTCGCGAATCGCATAACGAGAGGCCCGAGCTTCGTGCGCGTTTCATCCGAGAGGCGCGAGTGGCCTGTGCGGTCAAACATCCGAGCTTGCTCGAGATCGATGACGTCTTCGAGCTACCCGACAGCACGCCGGTCCTCGTCATGGATCTCCTCGAAGGGGAGTCGCTCGACAGCAAGCTGCGCCGGGAGGGCCGAATCGAGCTCGGTGAACTCGCCGGGCTCGTGTCGCAAGTCGCCGCAGGCGTCGCCGCCGCGCACGCACTCGGCATCGTTCATCGAGACTTGAAGCCTGAGAACATTTTCCTTGTGAGGTCGCCAGGAGGTCGCTTCACGGTCAGGGTTCTCGACTTCGGCATCGCCAAGCTGACGGCATCCGAGGGCGATGCGGGACGTACGGCCGAGACCCGCCGGGGGACGATTCTCGGCACTCCGCGGTACATGGCGCCGGAACAGGTATTCGGGCGGGAGGACGTGGATCGTCGCGTCGACGTCTGGGCGCTCGGCGCCATCCTTTACGAAGGCTTGGCCGGGGTTCATCCAATTGAAGCGGATACTGTTCCGGAAGCGCTCATGCGCATCGTGCATGGGGATATTCCCCCGCTCGATCTGCGCGTGCAAGGCCTCCCCTCCGAGGTGATTGACCTCGTTCGACGAATGCTCCAGGTCGACCCGGGCGGACGGCCATCGGACCTTCGCGAGGTCATCGCGGTTCTGGAGCGACACGCGCTGGGATCGAGCGTGACGCTCGCCGAGATTGGGAGCCCTCAGGGAGGGTCGGCCGGAAGCATGCCGCCGGCACCGCTTTGGCTCTCGACGCGGCCCCGACCACCACGGTGGGAAAATAGAGTGCTGTCCGTGGGTCTCCTCGGCGGAACGGTCCTGACCGCGATGGCCGTGGCGCTCCTCGTCGCGCAGCAGTCGCGAACCCCGGCCGCTCGTCCGGAGGAAAGTCTGCGCCCACAAGCTGGGGTGGGGCCAGCCGTGGTCTCGGCGCAGGCCACGCTCGTCGAGCCCCAGCGCGACGACTCCAAAAGCGTCCCGGAGAAGGCGGCGTCGGAGACGTCTCTTCCGGGCGAAACGGCCTCTGTGCAGCCCGATGCTCGGGGGCACCGCGTCCAGCTGGCGCCCACTAAGGCGAGTTTCGGACGTGACTCGGCAGCAGTCGCGGTCCCCGAACGAGCGGCGGAACCGAGGCCAGGTGGCGGCACACTCGCCGGACTGACTGCGCTGAACAACCCGACTTCGGACCTCACACGGGACGATGCCGGAGCGCCGGGACCGAGCCGAGCTCCGTTCTCGGCATCCGCGGGTGTGTCCACGAACGCGCCGCATCCGCCGGTGGCTCTGGATCCCAATGACCCCTGGGCAACTGCCGGTGGTGGTCCGCGGTAAGCCGTCAGCGGGCCCCCGAAAGTCAGTTCGTTCGCGAGGGCAGTGATTCGCTCGCGCGCGTATCGGGGGTCGGCGCCGCGGTGGGCGCGCCCCATCGCCGAAAGACCCGGTCCATGATCTGAACCTGGACCCGCAAGCTCCGTTCTTCGCGCGCGAGCCGCTCGGCCCGCGCGCCCAGCGCGACGCGCATCCCCTCGTCGCTCATCGCGCGGTCGAGCGCCCGCCGCAGAGCCGCGACGTCGTTCGGGGGCACTAGGAGGCCGGCGTCGCTCACGAGCTCCGGGAGGGCCCCCGACGTCGAAGCGACGACGAGCCGCCCGCACGCCATCGCCTCGGGCGCGACCCGGCCGTATTGCTCGCGCCACCGCGTGTTGGCGATCGACGGCAGCGCGACGATGTCCGCCGCGTTCATGAACCCCGGCATCTCGGCGTGCGTCGCGTCGAAGAAGACGATGCGCGAACGAAGTCCGAGCCGATCGATGTGGCCTTCGAGCTCCTCTGTATAGGAATGCGTGTATGCCGCAAATCGATCGAGGAGGAGCTGCCAGGGCCGATCGGCGAGCCCTGCGAGCGCCTCCAGCAAAAGGTGCACGCCTTTCTCGGGCGAGAGGCGGCCGAAATACGCCACAGTGACGTCCTTCAGCCCCAGCTTCGTTCGCACCTCGGCGCGCAAGGCAGGGTTGGGGCGGAACCGCGTCGGATCGAAGCCGAGCGGGATCTTCGACATGCGCGAGCCGAAACCGAGGCTCCGCAGCGTGTCGAGCGAATCGTTGCTGAGCGCGAAGACGTGATCGACGAGTGGACCGGCCGCGGTGCTGAGCGCGCGGACCATTCCGGTGAACGCGACGCCCTTGAGCCTCTGGCGCTCGAACGCCGCCGCGATCGTCCTCGGCAAATTGTCGTACGAGAAGCAAACGAGGTGCGCGGACCGAAGGCGCGCCCACGCCCCGACTTCGAGGGCGAGGATCGTCCCGGGATCGTAGTCGAGAAGAACCACGCGCGGGCGCCGCGCTTCGAGGAGATCCAGCAGACCTTTGAACCGGAAGAGGCGCGGGCTCTTGCCCATGAGGGGCAGGAAGTGCATCGGCGGATCGCCGACGCCACGCGGCTTCGCGGCCTTCGAGAGCCCGGGCAACTCGACGTGGGCGGCGGTGGCGATCTCCGTTCGCCAGCCGAGCGCCTCCATTCCTTGGAACGGCACGCGGTTGATGGGCTCCACGCAGGCATGGGATATGACGAGTAGATCGATCATGGGTCTCGGACCGCGCCGTGAGGGCGGTCACTTCGATTCGGGCATCTCGGCGCTGAGGTCTTGGAGGTCCTTCATGGTATCGACGGAGAACCATTTTTTCGGGCAAACCGACGACATGACGAGTTGCTTTTGCGCCATGAGATCAGCCCATACACGATAGAAGTCGCCGTCGTGTGACGCGATCGCATTGACCCGCACCGGGTGAATCACTTGAATGCCGGAGCAATACACGTCGGCGGGCGTCGTCCGACTGAGCGCGGTGACCACGCGGTTCTCGTGAAAGATGTAGTCGCCTTCGAGCCCCGGAACCGGCTTGACCGGTACGAGCATGCACGCCGGCTCGCCCGCGGCGAAGTAATCCTCCTCGAGCAGGTCGAGCTCGAGGTCGGTCACGTTGTCACAGGTGAGAACGAAGAGCGGCTCGTTCAGGTTCCTGAGGAGCGTGTTGAAGAGCCACCACGAGTTCGATTGCCCATCGGTGTTGAAAACGGAGGTGACGCCGATCTCGAAGAGGTGCGCCGCGACCATCGCTCCCTTGTACCCGACGGTCACGTGTACGTTCGGGATGTAGCGTCGGACCTGCGCGATGCCGTGCCCGATGAGCGTCGTGTCCTGGTACGGGGCGAGCGGCTTGGGGATCGACTGCGTCAGCGGCATCATCCGGCGTCCGCGTCCCGCGGCGAGGATCACCGCGTGCCGGATGCGCATCGTCATTGTTCCTCCGGCGGCGGGGAGTCGATGATGCGCAGAATCTCGTCGTCCGTCAGTCGCGCGGTGTTCCCCGACGAGAGGCCGAACGGAAGCGGCTCGGGCGCCTTCTCGTTGAACGCGATGACGTAATGGGTCACCCCGTCGTATGCCGTCTCGCGCGTGTACGGCAGCTCGAGGTCGCCGATGAGATACTCGTCGTTCCGCTCGCCCGGCCGGCCCGCGATCGTCTCCCAGCGACCGCCCCTCGCGCGCACCCACACTTCGAGGATGTCGCGAATCAACGCGGCCTTCATTCGCCGGCTCAAGACTTTGCCCTGAAGATCGTTCGCGTGCACGAGGCCTGTCATCACGAGTTTCACGGCTTCGTCGACCGTGAAAAAGAAGCGGCGCATGTCGGGCCCCGTTGTCCCGATGACGCCCGTTTCCTCGTGCATGCGCTTCCAGATCGGCAGCACCGAGCCGGTCGACCATGCGACGTTGCCGTACCGCACGCAGAGAAAGCGCGTTTTCGCGTCGTTGCGTGCGTTCAGCGAGCAGAACATGCGCTCCATCAGGGCCTTGGAGAGGCCGTAGGTGTTGCGCACGGGCGGCGATGCCTTGTCGGTCGAAATGCCGACGACCGTCTCGACGTTTCGCTCGAGCGCGACCCGGGCCACGTTCTGCGAGCCGATCACGTTCACGTCCACGCACTCCATCGGCTGCCGTTCGGCGAGGTCGACGAATTTCGTCGCCGCCGCGTGGATCACGATCGCGGGCCGCGTTTCCTCGAACGTGTCGCGCACCGCTTCGATCCGCGCCACGTCCATCGGCAGGACGTCGCAGCCCGTGAAGCGCGCCGCCGCCTGGTTCTGCTTGTTATTTCGGCCGGTGAGCACCACGCGGTACTCGTCCTTCATGGCGAGGGCGAGGCGCTTGCCCAAAAATCCCGTTCCACCGGTGATGAGCACTGTCTTCTTCATGAGCTCGAGGGCCTCTTCCTAGTCTGCACGCCGTCGAGGAGCGCGCAGATGCGCTCTTCGAAAAGGATCGGAGGCAACGTAGCCGAGACCGGCCGAGACGGCACCGCGAGGCGGCGTCACCGTGTCGTCGACCCTGCGCGGTGCGTCGGGCAGGCTGTGCCGGCTCGACGCGGCTCCCGGGCTATGCCGCCGCGCGCCGTCTCGTGCGAGCGAGGCCGTCGCGATCCATGGCCTTGATCATCCGTGCACCCTGCCGTACTCCCGTTCAGGATCGCCGGCAAGGGACTTCGTCGTCGATCCTCGGCTCCGGACGCGGGCCATGGCCCGCCGCTCGCCCCGGCGTGCATTCGCGTCGTGTGCGTCGGGTGCGCGAGTGGCGAAGCCTCCTCAAGAATCGTTCGCGGCGTGCCGTGGCGCCACCGGACGCGCGCCGAAGACGTGAGATTGGTATCGGACTCGCTGTACCGACTTTCCAAGGATCACCGTGAGGGGCTGGGATTCGTGCAGTTTCTCGATGATCGTTCCGAATCGCTCGCCCTCGACGCGGAAGCCCGCACCGCCCTCTCCGAGCTTCTTCGTCGAGGCAAGCCCTACATCAAGTCCTCGAGCATCGTCTTCACCGGTGAAGGGTTTCGCGCATCGGCGGTGCGCGCGATCGTCACCAGTGTCGCGTGGCTCGCGAACCCCGGTTTTCCCCACCAGGTCTTCGCGACCGCGTCGGCCGCGGCGCAGGCGCAAGCCGCCGTTTTTGCGCCGCGCGACGCCATGCGAGCGTGGGCCGAGCGGCTCGCCGGCGTTGTGGCCGAAGCGCGCGACGCAACCGTCTGAAGGGGGGCGCACTGCGGGGACTGTCGTCGAAGGGCCGTTCGGTCACGCAGAGGCGCGCTCGACCCCCGTACCGGTTTCGGGCAATATGTCGCGGCGGGGCGAGCAGACCTCCGCGAGCTCCATGGACTGGTCTCTGCGATCGCTGGCAGAATTCCTCGAGGCCCTTCCCGAAGCGGCCCTTGTCATCGAACATCGCGACCGCATCGTCTCGGGCAATGCGCTCGCGGCGGATCTATTCGGCGTCGCTGCTGCGAAACTCCGGGACTTGCCGCTGGCTTCGGTCTTCGCGTCTTCGTACGGGGGCCCGAGCGCCCCGTTGGATCTCGACGCGCGCACGGGCCGCGGCGCCATCGCGTCGTGCCTTCTCGTGCGGCCCGCCGACGCCCGCCGGATTCCCGTCGAAGTGAGCTACCGGGCGATCGAGCTCGAGAGCCGCCCGGCGATCCTCGCCATCGTGCGCGACGTGACCGAGCAGAAGCGCGCCGAGGAGGAGCTCCGCAGCGGTGACGAACGGCTTCGGCAGGCCGTGCGAGTCTCGGAGATCGGCATCTTCGATCACGACCACATCACCGACGTGCACTATTGGTCCCCGCGCCAGTACGAACTCTATGGCTGGCCGCTGGACGAGCCCATCACCGTGCCGGCGTTTCTCGCGCGCTTGCATCCGGAGGACCGCGATGCGATTGCGGCCGGTATCCGCAAAGCGCACGACCCCGCGGGGAACGGTTCGTTCGACGTCGAGCACCGCATTCTCCGTTCGGACGGCGAAATTCGCTGGATCGCCACCCGGTCCATCACGCTCTTTGCGGGCGAAGGGGCGGCGCGCCGCCCGATCCGCACCCTCGGCGCCTGTCGCGACTTGACGGACGGAAAGCTCGGCCAAGAACGAACCGAGCGCCTGACCGCCGTGCTCGACATGACGCCGGACGTCGTCGTGATTACCGATGTCGATGGGCGCTCTCTTTACATGAATCACGCGGCCCACGACCTGTTCGGCGTGCGCGACGGCGACAGCCTCACACGCGCGCGCGTGAACGAGCGCCGCCCCCCGTGGGCGGTCCGCCGGTTTCTCGAAACGGCCATTCCGAGCGCGATGCGGGACGGAACGTGGCGCGGAGAAACGGCGTTTCTCGACGGCCAGGGCCGCGAAGTCCCGTTTTCGCAAATCATCCTGGCGCACCGGGATCGCGCCGGCAAAGTCGCCTATCTCTCCACGATCGCGCGCGACATTTCCAAAGAGAAGAAGCTCGAGGAGCAGTTTCTCCAGGCGCAAAAGATGGAGGCAGTCGGCCGCCTGGCCGGCGGTGTGGCCCACGACTTCAACAATCTGCTTTCCGTCATCCTGAGCGCCGCGACGCTCGCGCATCGCGAGCTCCCCGCCGGCCACCCCGCGCGCGAGGTGCTCGAGGACGTGACGTCGGCCGGCGAACGCGCCGCCGAGCTCACGCGCCGGATGCTCGCTTTCAGCCGCAAGCAGGTGCTCCGCCCGCAGCTCGTCGACGTGAACGACGTAATCCGCGGCATGCTCCCCATGGTCCGGCGCCTCATCAGCGAGCGGATCGAGCAGGTCACGGTGCTGGATCCGGAGCTCGGGTTCATCGAAGCGGATCCGATTCAGCTCGAACAAGTGATCCTGAACCTCGTGGTCAATGCGTGCGACGCGATGCCGTCGGGAGGCAACATCGCGATCGAGACGACCAACACGGCGGTTTCCCCGGGCGCCGAGGCCAACGGCGGAAACAAATCCCCCCCACCGTACGTGACGATCCGCGTATCGGACACGGGCGTGGGCATGGACGCCGCGACGAAGGCGCGCCTCTTCGAGCCGTTCTTCACGACGAAACCGCTCGGGCAGGGGACGGGCCTCGGTCTGTCGATGGTGTTCGGCATCGTCAAGCAAAGCGGCGGCGAGATCACGGTCGAGAGCGAGCCGGGTCGCGGCACCACGTTTCACGTGAGCTTTCCTCAGGCCATGGATCGGCGCGGCAGCGAGGCGGCACGCTCCACGTCGCCGCCCGTGCGGACGGAATTCGCCGTGATCCTCCTCGTGGAGGACGAGGTCCAGCTCCGTAAGCTCGTCTCGCGCGTGCTCGGGAAGGCCGGCTATCGGGTCCTCGTCGCGCCAGGTCCGCGCGAGGCGCTCGCGATGTCTCGCGAGTTCACCGGGCACATCGATCTGTTGCTCACGGACGTCGTCATGCCGGACATGAACGGCGCCGAACTCGCCGACGCGCTCACGATCGACCGGCCCACGACGCGCGTCCTCTACACGACCGGTTACGCGGAGAACAACCTGAGCCAGCACGGAGTGCTGCGGAGCGACATCCACCTTCTGCCGAAGCCGTTCACGCTCGACGAACTCCTCGCCACGGTGCGCAAGGCAATCGACCTCGAACTGTAACGGCGCTTAGAGCCCCCCGTCGGGGCCCCCGGCGCCCGCGGTCCCCCCATCCGTCCCCATGCCGCACGCGGGAGGAGGAACCGGTAGGCCTTGGGACTGCACGCAAGAAGACAGATTGAACAACATGAACTCGAGGATCTTTTCGTCCGCAGTCAGAGCTGCGTTGGCGCACCCGTCGGGAATGGTCACGTCCGGTTGGTCGCCCGCGGATGCGCTTGCGTGCAAGTCGCTGAAAATGACTTGCCCGCATTGATTTTCCGGAGGGGCCCCGATCGGCGTGTTGAACGACATGTACAAGGTCGCTCCCTCCGCGCTCGTGCTCACCGGCATGAGCGGGTTGCCGACGCCGTAGACGCTATCGGGGCCTGCGGCGACCCACTCCGTCGCGAGGTTTTCTGGCCCGAGATCG
>DATHQY010000143.1:0-11074 GCA_035482215.1 Polyangiaceae bacterium
GCGGCGCTCGCGCATGCCCAAGAGGGGTTGCGACGCGCCGAGAAAGCAGCTGAGCCATACGAGGCCGAGTTGGCTTCCCTGCGTCACGAATGGGAGAAACTGGCTCGATAGAGGTCCAGAGGCAGTCCACGCGAGGGCGCTTTTTCTGACGAAGTCAGCATAACTTTGAGCGGGACCTCCGCATGTACGTGTGGCACGATCGCGGCCTAGGTCGTAGGGGATCGCATGGCGCATCGAGTCGTAAGTCTGGCGAGCGCTGAGCGCGCGGATGGGGAGAGCGGGTCGTCACCTCGGCGCACCGCTCGCACCACGCCGCCGCCGCTGCCGCGCTCTACGCGTTCTGCTTCCGCGGTGCGCACGCCGATACCGTCGCGCGCATCGAGTGCGTTGCGCACGCCGGGGCCTACGCGCGCATCGAGTGCGCTGCGCACGCCGGTTCCGTCGCGTGCATCGAATGCGCTCCGCACGCCGGCGCCGTCGCGCGCGCCGGTTCGATCGCGCATGCCGGTTCCGCCGCCGGACCCGGACGTAGAAGGGGATCGCGAAACGTCGCGCGACCTGTCCTTCCCGCGTCCCGAGCCGAAGCTCGTCGTGCCGATCACCTCGCCCTCGGCCGCCCACCCGTTTTTCAGTCGCCCGGGCCCGTCGCCGGTTCCCGGGCCCGCGCCCTTCTCCGACGGGGCGAGCTCGCGCGATCGCGTTCTGCCGACGTTCACGCGCGAGATCCTGCCGCCCGCCCGGGCCGTGCACGACCCATCGAGCGCTCGTTCGACCGTGCGCCCGCGTCCGCGCCCTCGCTGGACGGACTTCTTGATCGCCAATGCGCGCACGCTCGAAGTGCTCGGATTCGTCATCGCGTGGATCCTGACAGTGGGGGCGGCCGCGGTCGTCGTCGGCCACGTGCTCGCGCGATCCGAGATGCCGGCCGTGGTCTGGCTGTCGTCGGGAGCTCCGGCCGCTCCGTCGGACGCCACGTGTTCGCCGCCGGGCCAACCGCCCGAGGTCGCGGTCGACTCCCTGCCTCCCGCGACCACGTGTGAGGCTCCACGGGCGGGAGCCTCGCCTGCACCCGCGCGCACGTCACCGGCGCGTCGCGCCGCCGTTTATCCCATGCGCCGCGTTCCCGCGCCGAGCGAGCCGAAGACGCTCGGCGATTGGATGCGCGACGCCGTGCGCTAGCTCGGGTACGCGCCGGTCGCCGCTCCGGGCGCCGGCGGGATGCGGCTCGGCCGCACTTCGTCGGTCCACACGCGGAACGACTGCAGCGTGCTCGGTCCGAACGCCGTGCTGATGGCTACGTCGGCGGCGTCGCGGCCGCGCGCGAGGAGAATGCGGCCGATGCGGGGAACGTTGTGGCGCGCGTCGAACGTGTGCCACCGCCCGTCGAGGAAGGCCTCGAACCACCCGGAGAAGTCCATCGGGGCGTCGGAGAGAGGGACGCCGATGTCGCCGAGATAGCCGGTGCAGTACCGCGCGGGGATGTTCATGGCGCGGCAGAACGCAATCGCGAGGTGCGCGAAGTCGCGGCAGACGCCGCGCCGTTCCTGGAAGACCTCCCACGCGGTCTTCGTCGACCGCGCGAAGGCATACCCGAATTGAATGTGGGAATGCACGAAGTCGCAAATCGCCTGGACGCGAGCCCAGCCCGTCGGCGTGTGGCCGAACAGCTGCCACGCCGTCGTGGAGAGCAAGTCCGTTTCGCAATAGCGGCTTCCATTCAGGTAGAGCAGCACCTCGGGCGGGAGCTGCTCGACGGGAATCTGACGCGCCCGGTGCAGCACGTGGTCGGGGTCGCCCGAGTCGTGGACGACGCCGAGGCTGTAGATGCGCAACGTCCCGACGGGCGAGACGAACCGGCTGCGCCAGTTGCCGAACGAGTCGAGTTCGTCGGACACGGGCACGAAGGGATCCGTACGCACGTGGTCGGGGACGAGGACGTCCGTGGCGCGTGAAGGGTGCACCTTCAGCGTCAGGATCATCGGCGTCATTTGGGGGCACGCGTAAACAAGCTCGTAGCCAATTCGAATTTGCATCTCGTCCTCTCGAGTGTCCTCGCTCCTTGCGCAATGTCCGTGCCGTCGCCGACGTTCGGCGAAACACGCGGTTTTCGGCCCCGGCGAATCCCGCAACGGCGCCAGAGGTCGTCGCGGCGCACGTGCGGTGGCGCGCGCTGGCGCGAAAAAGCCTCGCTTCGTCGCGAGGCTGGCCGCCGCGGGCTCAGCCGCATATGGACGGAAGCGATGACCTACTTGCTCTCCCACGCGGCCGTGCTCGTGACGATCCTGGCCTGGGTGGTCATGCTCGCGCGAATCTCGGGGTCGCAGCGGACGCCGCAGAGCACGTTCGCGTGGCTCCTCGCGTTCGCGCTCGTTCCGCCTCTCGCGATTCCGCTCTACTTCGCGCTCGGGAGCCGCAAGTTTCCGGCACGCGCGAAGGGGCGGCAGCTCGCCGTGCCGCCCCCGCGTACCGGTCATTCGTTCGAGCTCTTGGGCACCGGCGAATCGGCGTTCTCACGACTCCTCGCGCTCATCCAGGGCGCCGAGCGCTCCATTGATTTGACGATGTTCATCCTCGGCGACGACGCGACGGGCCACGCCGTGATCGGCGCCCTCGCCGATCGCGCGCGGAAGGGCGTTGCGGTTCGCGTGATCCTCGACGCCGTCGGCTGCGTCCGCACGCACCGCGCCGCGGCCCGCGCGCTCCGCGAAGCCGGCGCGGATCTACGGATATTCATGCCGATCCGGCATTCGCCCATTCGCGGCCGCACCAATCTGCGCAGCCATCGGAAGGTCGTGATCGTCGACGGCGACACGATCTTCGCAGGCGGGATGAACCTCGCCGGCGAATACATGGGCGCGCCGTTGCCCGAGCCGCGCGAGCCGGAGCCGCGCGAGCCCGCCGGCCGGGTCGACGACCGGAGCCGCCAGCCGGCCCCGCGCTGGCGGGACGTCGTTGCCATCGTTCAGGGCCCCGCCGCTGCCGATGCGACGGCGCTATTCGAGTCGGATTGGGTCTTCTGCGGCGGCTCGCCACGGCCGCGAAAAGCCGATGCCGCCGCGATAGGCCCCCGAGGCGAGGAGCGCGTGCAGTTCGTCCCGATCGGTCCGGACATGACGACCGACACGATGTACGACATTTTGCTGTGCGGGATCTTCCAGGCGCGCGAACGCGTCGCCATCGTGACGCCGTACTACGTTCCGGACGATGCGCTGCAGCACGCGTTGGTGCTCGCCGCTCGACGCGGCGTGAAGGTCGAGCTCCTCGTCCCCGCGTGGTCGAACCACCGCGTCGCCGATCTCGCGCGGCGCGGATTCGTGCGCGAGCTGAAGGCGAACGGGATCCTCCTTCACTACTACGCGCGGGGCATGGTCCACGCGAAGGCGATGCTGATCGATGGCGAATTTGCGTATGTCGGCTCGCCGAATTTCGATATGCGGAGCTTGTTTCTCAACTACGAAGACGCGCTCTGCGTCACCTCGAGCGCGGCTGTCGCGCAGGTCCGCGGATTCATCGACGGGCTCATCGCGGAGTGCGTGACGGAGCCGCCTGTCTTTCCCGAGCATCGCGTGATCGA
Source organism: Polyangiaceae bacterium (assembly GCA_035482215.1). Taxonomy (GTDB): domain Bacteria; phylum Myxococcota_A; class Polyangia; order Polyangiales; family Polyangiaceae; genus Palsa-1150. The sequence goes on from DATHQY010000143.1 coordinate 3,575, forward strand.
GCAACTCGCGCTCCTCGTCGCCCCGGAGCTGTGACCGCGGATCGGCCCGGTAGACCCGCACGGCGGGCGCATCTAAGAGATACGCCATGCGGACGCTCTACCACTTCAAGTATTCGCCGTTCTCGCGGCGCACGCGGCTCGCCCTCATGCACAAGGGCCTCGACGCCGAGCTTCGTGAGTGCAGCGATCCCGCGTGGCGGTACGAGGCGCGCACGCGCGTCTCGCTGCGCACGATTCCCGTGCTCGTCGACGGGGCGCGTGCCCTCGGCGACTCGGTCGCGATCACGCGCTGGCTCGATGCCGCGTACCCGAACGCGGCGCGCGTCTGGCCTGCGGACGACGCAGAAGACGCGCACCTCGCGCTCGAAGTGGCCGCGCACGTGGACCAGGCGCTCGACGCGATCGTCAACACGAGCACGCGGTACTACGCGCTTCACGGCGACCCCGCGTGGGCCGGCGTTCGCGACGAAATGATGGCGCGCGCACAGATCGCGCTCGACGCGCTGGCGCAACGCGTGGAGGGCTTGGGCCGGGTGACGGTCGCGCGCTCCGGATGGTCCGCGGCCGACATGTGGCTCCTGACCGCCGTCGTCTGGCTCCAGGGCTTGCCGGCTCGCGTCGACAGCAGCCCCAATGCGAAGCAAATCATGCACGTCGGTGGATGGTCGGTGCCGCCCGCATTGGGGGTCTGGGCGGAGGCGCACGCCTCCCGCGAGGACGTGCGCGCGCTGTAGAGCCCGCCGCCTCAGCGCACGCAGCGCGCCGCGCCCGTCGTCTCCGAATCGTCGTCGAAGCCGTCTTCGTAATTGAGCGCCCAGGGCTTCGTGCTCTGCATCGACGAAGAGATGTAATACATGTTCGAAGGCGTATCGGCGAACACGCACTGATCGATGGCCGGCGAGACTTTGTCGATGTTCGGATTGTCGTCCACGAGCGAGGACAGCTCGTTCACGCTCGGCAGCCGCCACGTGTGGCCGTTCAGCCCGAGGCCCGCGCAATAGGTCGCCGCGTCCGACGGTGCCATCGCGGTCAGATTGCTCTTCTGCGCCCAGATCAACTTCGTTTCCACGTCCTGCACTTCGCCCGGCGCGATCTGCACATAGTGCGGATAGGGAAGCGGCGTCACTGCCGGCGAGGCGACGCAGCGAACGAACTCGGTCGCGGTCTGCGCCGCCGCGTTGCTCGTCAGGCCGCCCCCGCCGCCGAAGTTCACCATCCACGCGTCTTGCGGTTTGGTCGTGATCTGCGAGACGACCCACGGCGTCGCCGTCCACGTGTACATGCCTCCGGGAGGCTGCCCCGATCCGAGGAACGGCCCGTCCATCGCGGCGCCGGTCGTGTAGTCGACGAGCGACAAGAGCTGAATGCGCGTAGGCACGTGCCAGGTGAATCCGGCGGGCGCCGGGAGGGTGAGGCCCGTGCAGTACGCGGGCGCATCGGCCCACGCGAAGACCTGCGTCGCCTTGTCCACGGTCTTCTGCCAGACGAGGCCCGTCACGTTGTCGACGACCGTTCCGTTGCCGGTGTCGGTGTAGTTGAACGGATTCGGAAGATTCGCGGCGGCCGGATTCGGCATCGGCCAGCGCGGATACGCATTGTCGGCCGCGCCGGTGAGCGAGGGGCATGCGGCGCCGCCGTCGAGACCCGTCGCGGGCGTGCCTCCGGAGCCGCCGCCGTCGCTCGGCGAGGTGCCCGAGGCGCCGGTGCCCGCACCCGTCGTGCCGGACGTCGTGCCGGCGCCCGTGCCGGCGGTGCCCGTCGTGCCCGTGGTGCCCGCGCCCGTGCCGGACGCGCCGGCGGTGCCCGTGGTCCCCGTCGTGCCCGGGGTCCCGGCCGCGCCGGTGTTCGCCGTCCCCGTCGCCGATCCGCCCGCGCCGGTCCCCGATCCGCTCGTGCCCGCGGTGCCGGATGCGCCGGTCGCCGCGGCGCCGGCGGTCGACCCGCTGGGCCCGCCGGAAGGCCCCGACGAAGCCGAGCTGCACGACAGCAGAAGCGCCGCGCACCCACGCACGAGAGCCCTCGATGAAATCGTACGAAGCACGGGGGACCTGCCTTCCGAGCGGCTGGCCGAGCGCGCGCCCGTCTGGAGAGCGCCTCGGGCCGTGAGCCTACCCCCGTGACAAGGGGGCCACGGTCCGCTTTCCTTGCCGGCACCGCACACGCGCTACATTGGGGCCATGCCCGAGGCGAAGCGACGGCCGCGACGCGGCCAGAATCCGTTCGGCATCGTACCCGTTCTGATTCTTCTCGTGCTCGTCGGGGGCGGGCTCTTCGTGATCTTCGAGATGCGCGACATGGCGAGCATCCAGGACTGCGTCGCGTCGGGCCGGCGCAACTGCGCGCCCGTCGGCGTGGGCCGGTAGCGAACGAGGAGCGCAAGCATGCCTTCGTTTTCGGTGCTCGATCTGTCTCCGATTCTGACCGGCGGCGACGCGGCGCAGGCGCTCGCGAACTCGCTCGACCTGGCGCGCCACGCCGAGCGCTGGGGCTACGCGCGGTACTGGCTCGCCGAACACCACAACATGCCCGGCATCGCGAGCGCGGCGACGGCCGTCGTCATCGGTCACGTCGCCGGCGGCACCCGCACGATTCGCGTCGGCGCGGGCGGAATCATGCTGCCCAACCATGCGCCGCTCGTCGTCGCCGAGCAGTTCGGCACGCTCGAATCGCTCTACCCGGGCCGCATCGATCTCGGTCTCGGCCGCGCACCGGGGACGGATCGGCGCACGATGCACGCGCTGCGGAGGGACCTCGGCAACCGCAGCGACACCTTCCAGGAAGACGTCGTCGAGCTCATCTCGTACTTCGGTCCTCCCGCGCGGAGCCAGAAGGTGAGCGCCATTCCCGGGGCGGGCCTGCACGTCCCTGTATGGATTCTCGGCTCGAGCCTCTTCGGCGCGCGCGTCGCCGCGGAGCTCGGGCTGCCGTACGCCTTCGCATCGCACTTCGCGCCACCCGATCTCGACGAGGCGATCGCCCTCTATCGTCGCGAGTTTCGCCCTTCCGTCACCCACGCGTCGCTTCGCGAGCCGCACCTGATGCTGGGGCTCAACATCGTCGCCGCCGATTCGGATCGGGAAGCCAAGCACCTCGCGACGTCCTTGCACCAGGCCTTCGTCGCGCTTCGCCGCGGAATGCCGACTGCCCTGCGCCCTCCGATCGACACGATGGAGGGCCTCTGGACCGAGATGGAACGCGCGCAACTCGAAGCGATGCTCGCGTGCTCGATCGTGGGCTCGCCCGTGACGGTTCGCCGCGGCCTCGAAGCGTTCGTGGCGCGGACCGACCCGGACGAACTCATCGTGACTTCGCAGGTCTTCGATCACGGCGCGCGTCTCCGGTCGTTCGAGATCGTCGCGGAGGTCGCGCGCGAAGGTCTGGCCGCCGCCGGGTGATTCGGGTAAATCGCTCGCGTGGCGATGATCCCGAGCAACGTTCGCGGCGACGTGCGCGAATTCTTTCTGCTCGAGGAGGCCGAACGCCGCGGCGCGCATCTCGCGGACGGCCAGCGCGCGTCGATCCAGGCCTACCAGAGCGCGGCGAAGCGGCGCCTCGTCGCGGCGAGCGCGCTCACGGATCCGGGCGATGCGCCGGCGGCGGTCCTGCTCTATCGCGAAGCCTGGGGATGCCTCGCGCGCGCCGTACTCCTCGCGGACGACGCGTCGGCGGCCCCGTCGTCGCTCGCGCCGTCCGCGCTGTGGGACAGGGTCGAGCAAGCGCTCGCTGCGCGTAACGCCGTCGCTCCTCCAGAGCTCGCGGCCGTTCGCGACGTGCTCGTCATGCCGGACCCGGTCGGCGTCGACCGCCTGTCGCCCGACGATGCGCGCGCGCTTTCCGATCGGCTCGAAACGGCGATTCGCTGGCTCGCGCAACAGGTCGAAGCGCGATCGAAGACGCAGTTGCGATACGCGCGCCTCCTTCGCCAAGTCGGCACGGCCGTCGTCGCCGTCGCGATCCTCGCCGAGGGCCTCGCGATCCTCCTGGCGCCGAAGGACATCGCGCTCGACAAGCCGGTGCAGGGCACGCCCGCGATTTACGAGACGAGCGCGGAAGGCGTGGTCGACGGAGTGAAAAACGGCCGATTCGGCTATCACAGCCAGGAAGCCGACCAAGCGTTTCTCACGATCGATCTCCAGAAGGCATACGTGCTTTCGAAGATTGCCGTTTTCGGTCGAGGCGAATGCTGTTTCGACCAGTCGATTCCTCTGGTGGTCGAGGTGTCCGCCGACGGCACGGCGTTCCGCAAGATCGAGGAGCGCACGACGTCGTTCAGCGAGGCGGAGCCGTGGGTGGTGAAGCCGACGGGTACCCTCGCCCGATTCGTCCGCGTCCGGGTGGAGCGCCGCGGGGTGCTCGTGCTGAGCGAGATTGAAGTCAACGGCAAGTTGCCCAAATAGAGCAGGCGCCTTTGACCGGAACGTTCGAAAGACGGATGCGACCCGACAAAGGGGTGGGCTTTCACCGACTCGGCGGGATGGGCCCTTCCGCGGGTACCTCGCCCGAGGCACCGCCGACCCCGACCGACGCGCCCGTGTAGGCGCCGCGCTTCGCGGGCGGGTGCCGCAAGTTCTTCGCGCCGAGCTCGCCCCCGCTGACCCCAAGCTGCGCGTCCACCTCGCGCGTGCGCGCCGCATCTTCTTGCGCCCCCCTCTCGAGGGCCGCCTCCGTGACCGCACCGGCGATGCCTCCGAGCACCGCGCCGGCCGCCACGCCCGGAGGACCGGCGATCGCGCCGAGGATGCCGCCCGCGATGGCGCCTCCCGCCGCGCCGACGGCTTCGTGCGCGGCGGGCGTGTCGCCCTCGATGCCATTGCCGGGCGCGTCTGGATCACCGTCGGCCGTCGCGCTCCTCTCGGAGCGCTCGTAGGGGATGCCTTCGACGACCGCCTGCTGCGACGCCCTCACGTACAGGTTCCGTTCCTCCCAGCTGACACGCGTCACCGCCGACGGCGCGAGGAGCACGCGTTGTGCCCCCTCTGCCGCCACGCTCGCGCGGCTCGTGTTCACGACGAAGTGACGCACCTCGTACGTCTCGTCGTCGACGAGAAAATCTTCGACGTGGCCCGCCACGCCTTCTTCGGTTTGCACGTGGTAGCCGAGGACCTCACGCGCGCTCCGGAGGTGCGTCTCGGCCGCCTCGAAGCGAGCGTCCGCACCTGGCTCCGTCGGGCGGTCGTCACCCAGGGGATCCTCCTCGTCGCTCGCCGTTGCCAGCACTCCCGGGACGGCCCCCATGCCCCAGAGGCCTGAGTAGCCCCAGTAATACGGATACTGGTAATACTGGAAATGCTCTCGCTCGTGCGCGCGGGAGACCGGCTTGTCGGCGTCGAAGTTCGGGCTGTTCCGGATCTTTTCGACGGTCAACGACAGATGAAAGCGGCGCTCCGCGGGATCGATCTCGTGAATCGAGATGGGCGACACCAGCACGCGCCGTCGATGGAAGATGCCACCGGTCTGCACGATCAAATACCGAACGGCCCACGTGGTGGCCCGCCCGGCGGACGCATCCGGAGCGTTCGCGTGGTCGTCCAAAAGAAAATCGGACACCGTGCCGACGTCGCCGTCCGTCGCCGTCACCTTGTACCGCTCGAGACTGTTCAGGCTGCGCAGCATAGAAACAGTCGAAGCAACAACCGGGCCTTCCGCCGCCTTCCGCGCGGCGCCTGGCGCTTTGCGCTGAACGACCCGGCTACTCGGCGGGCTTTTCTGGGTCCGCTGCAGGGTCGGCTTCGAGCGCGGAAAGCACGGCCTTCGGGTCCACCGCCTGCGCCATGGCTTCGGCCTCCGAATCCCGGCGATTGCGCACGATGGGCAAATCGCGCCGCAGCTCTTCGAGCAGCGCGATGATCTTCGTCGCCTTTTGCTCGGCCAACAAGTTCACCTGGAGTTGCAAATGCTCGCGCTGCTCGGCTTCGCGATTGAGCCGGCTTTGCGCCACGAGGACGGTCGTGGCAATCAGCGCATCGAAGAGCCCCGTCGCGCCCTGCAGCCAATAAAACGGCGGTGCGTCGAGCTGCTTTTGCGCGAGATACGGCGCGCATAGATTGTAAAGAATCCAGACTCCTGCCGTCAGGAGCAGGGCGTACACCGTGCCAGGTCGGCCGAAGAGGCGTGATGCGGCCTCGACCGCGCGCTGGTGGCGACCGACATTGTGCCGATGTTCGTCCCGGACTTGGGCGATCGTATCGATATTCTCGTGCAGCACCTTGGGGACGCCGTGCTTCATGGCCTTGCGCTCTTACGCAACGGCCGCGCCAGCTGCCCAACTGCGAACACGTCTTGCACGGACGGGTGGCCGTTCGGGGGACGGAAGAGGAGCTCCACCATGAGTACGAGCCATGAAACGGGCATGCGTTCGGCCACGCGCTCAGGGACGTGCGCGCCGGGACCGAGCGCATCGTGTCACGGCGGCTCGCCGGCGCCATGCCGCCACGGCTCGCCGTGACGAGCCCGGACTTTGCTCATGGGGAGAGCTTGCCGGTGGCCTCGACGGTCGACGGCGCCGGCCGCGCGCCCGGGGTGGAGTGGTCCGGCCTTCCGCCCGGAACGAAGTCGGTGGCTCTGGTGTGCGAGGATCCGGACGCTCCTTTCCCCGAACCGTTCGTGCATTGGCTCGCCTACGGAATTTCCCCGGGCGCCGCGTCGGTGGGGCCGGAGGTCCCCTCCAGCGACGCGATTCACTTTGGAAAGAACACGAAACACGGAATTGGCTATGCGCCGGCCGCGCCGCCGCCGGGGCACGGCGTGCACCACTACCATTTCCAAATCTTCGCGCTGGATACGCCCGTCGACCTCGACCCCGGCGCCGATCGGGCGACGCTCGTCGCGCGAATGAAAGATCACATCGTCGGTTGGGGCGAGCTCATAGGAACCTACGAACGGAACTGACGGCGACGTTTTCTCGCCTTCGGCTCCATGTTCGGCTCAAGGCGGGGGCAGAGTGGCCAGCGCCGCACGCAGCTGCCCCGCGATGGCCGCCGCCTCTTCGTCGCTCGCGTACTTTTGCCTCGGCCAAAAGAAACCGCGAAGCCCGTCGCCCTTGCGGCGCGGTACGACGTGCACGTGGATGTGCGGCACGCTCTGGCTGACCCGATCGTTGAGTGCGACGAACGTGCCCTCCGATCCCAGTGCCTTCTCTTGCGCCGCCGAAATGCGCTGCGCGGTACTCATCAGCCCTTCGAGCTCGCCGCGAGGAACGTCACGGAACGTGGCCCGGTGCGCGCGGGGGATGACGAGCGTGTGTCCGGGAAAGAGGGGGCGCGCGTCGAGGAACGCCATGCAAATGGCGTCTTCGTAAACGAGGTGGGCGGGCTCTTGGCCTGCCACGATCGCGCAAAAGACGCAGGCTGCCATCGACGGACGCGTAGCACGACCGCGATTCGCGCGTACGCTCTCGGGCGTGAGCTTTCTTTCGTTTCGGTCCTTCGTCGAAGCCTCGTGCGGCGCGGCGCTCGCCGTCACGTTGGCGGCGTGCGGCAGCTCGAATGCGCACCTCGTTCG
>DATHQY010000144.1:0-4884 GCA_035482215.1 Polyangiaceae bacterium
CCGTCTCCTCCTAGATAGCGCGGATAGAAGACGACGCCAACGACACCGCCCGTGTCGGCTACCGCCCGAAGCTGCGCGTCGTCGATGTTCCGCCAGTGCTCGAACGCCCCGAGCACCCCGGTGTGGCTTACGATGAGCGGCTTCGTGGCCATCCGACAGGCGTCGAGAAAGCCTCTCCGGTTGATGTGCGCCAGATCGATGAGAACGCCGAGGTCTTCGCATCGGCGGCAGAGGTCGAGCCCCCAGCGCGTCAGGCCTTCCGTGTCGCGCCGACCCGGTCCGTAGGCGGGGTATCCGGCTTCGTTGGCGCTGAAGTGCAGGAACCCGAGGTAGCGGACGCCGCGGTGCGCGAACCTGTCGAGGTTGCCAAGATCGCCTTCGAGCGCGTGTGCCCCCTCGATTCCGAGAAACGCAGCGAACGCCCCGCTCGTACGGCAGGCCTCGACTTCGACGTGGCTGCGGACGAGGCGCAAGTCCTGGGGGCGGCGCGCAATGGCCTCGTGAAGGACATCGATCTGCTCGTCGATGGCGCGCGCCAGCCCCCGGGTGCGACCAAAGACCGGGAGAGACACCAAGCTGAAGAACTGCGCTCCGAGCCCGCCTTCCCGCAGCCGCGGCAGGTCCACGTGCCCACCGAAGGCTGCGCGCCAAAGCGGGGCCTCGTGCGGCGCGTGCAGGTCGTAGCCAAGCCAGCGCGCCCACATCAGCGTGTCGGCGTGCAGGTCGATCGGCGGGTACTGAGCGTGAAAAGCGTGCGCTTTCGCGGAGCCGGGCATGCCGTGGCGCGCGCACGGTACTACTTCTGACTGCATTCCGCGCCCCGCGTTCTGCGCGGCGCGTGCTAGTGTCTTGAGGTCGAGACATGCCGTCTTCTTTTCCTTCGTCTCTCCGCTTGGCCGGTGACGTGCTCGACCTCATTGGGGACACGCCGCTCGTTCAAATCCGCGCCCCTTGGCAGGACGAGCCTCGCGCAGTCGTGTGGGCCAAGATGGAACAGTCCAATCCTGGCGGATCGGTGAAAGACCGCATTGCGCTGGCGATGATCGAAGAGGCGGAGCGGACCGGCAAGCTCGTGCCGGGCGGGGTGGTCGTCGAGCCGACGAGCGGCAATACGGGGATCGGCCTTGCGGTCGTGTGTGCGGTGCGGGGGTACCGGTGCATTCTTGCGATGCCGGAAAGCATGAGCCTTGAGCGACGCCAGCTCCTCGAGGCGTTCGGCGCGGAAGTCGTGCTCACGCCGGAGCGCGATCAGCTCGAGGGCGCCGTCGCCAAGGCACGCGAGATCGCCGCGACGACAAAGGGCGCCTTCATGCCGCAGCAGTTCGACAATCCGGCGAACCCCCGAGTCCACGCCGAATCCACCGTTCGCGAGATTCTGCACGCGATGCAGGGGCTGTCGATCGACGCGTTCGTCGCGGGCGTGGGCACCGGCGGGACGGTCACCGGGGTCGGGGGAGTGCTTCGGCGCGAGCTCTCGCCGCCGCCGCGCATCGTCGCGGTCGAGCCGGATTCGTGCGCGACGATTTCGCGCGGCGAACGAGGTCCATCGAAGATCCAGGGCCTGGCCGCAGGCTTCGTTCCGAAGAACTACGACCGCACCGTCGTGGACGAAGTGCGCACGGTGACGGACGCCGCGGCATGGGAGACCAAAGTGCAGTTGGCGCGACGCGAGGGGCTTCTCGTGGGCATCAGCGCGGGCGCCGCGGTGGCCGTGGCGTTGGCGGTGGCGCGCGAGCTGGGCCGGGGCAAGAACGTCGTCACCGTGCTGCCCGATACGGGCGAGCGCTACTTCAGCATCGAGGAATACTTCACGGAGGCGCGAGCATGATGCGGGCCGAGGCGCGCGTCCTCTTGATCGGTATGGGCGGCATCGGCTGTCCGGCGGCGCTCGTGCTGGCGCAAGCGGGAGTCGGTCACGTGGGCCTCTGCGATGACGACGCGGTGGAGCGCACGAATCTGCACCGGCAGATTCTCTTCTCCGACGCCGACGTGGGGACGCCGAAGATCGACGCGGCGTTACGCGCGCTGGAACGCTCGGGCGACGTTGCCTACCGCGCCCACCGATCACGGATCCTCCCGGACAACGCAGTGGCCACCGTTTCGCAATACGACGTCGTGCTCGAAGGCAGCGACAACTTCGCGACGAAGTTTCTGGCCGCGGATGCGTGCGCGATCGCGCGCGTCCCCGTGGTCCACGCGTCTGCGGTGCGCTGGATTGGGACGGCCCTCGCTGTGGGGCCGGCCGGCGGCCCGTGTTACCGGTGCCTTTTCGAAGACGTCCCCGCGGGCGACACGCCGAACTGCAGCGAAGCCGGCGTCATGGGGCCCGTCGTCGGCGTCATCGCCGCCGCCGCCGCCGATCTCGCGCTCGCCATCGCCGATGGCGAGGCCCCGTTCGGAGAGCTCGTGACGTTCGACGGCCGCTCGGGGAACCTGCGCCGTCGATCGGTCGCGCGCCGGGCGGATTGCCCGCTCTGCGGCTATGCTCCGCGCATTCGCGGCATCGAGTCGAGCGCGTATGTTTCGCCTGCCTGCGCGGGCTAATCGAGGAGGCTACGAGAATGGAAACGATCGTGCGAATTCCCACTCCGCTCCGGACCTTGACCGGCGGCGCAGACGAAGTGCCTGCCGCCGGCGGTACCGTCGGCGAGGTGATCGAAGACCTCGAGAAGCGGCATCCCGGGATTCGCGATCGCCTCCTCGACGACAAGGGCGTTCGCCGCTTCGTCAACATCTACGTGGGTGAGGATGACGTGCGCTTCCTGGACGGGTTGAAGACGGCGCTCAAGGCGGGCGATCAGATCAGCATCGTCCCGGCGATCGCCGGCGGCTGATCGATCGCCGATCGAGAAAGAGCGAAAGAGAAGAGGCGCGCGCATGCATCGGTACGCACGTCAGACGAAACTCGCCGGCGTGGGCGAACCGGGGCAACTTCGTATCGCGAATGCGCGGGTCGACGTACCGCTCGACGGATTGGCCGGCGAAGTGGCGGCGCGCTACCTCGCGGGGGCGGGCGTCGGTCACCTACGCGTACGCGACTCGCGCATCGCGGCGGCTGCGCGCGCGGTCGATCCCACGGTCTCCGTGGAAGTGAGCTCGTCGCCTCCGCCGGGGTCGGTGGGCGCGAGCCCGCTTCGGGATCCATCGGCCCAGGCGGTCGAACGAGGAGCGCGCTTCGCGCTCGACGCGCTGCGAGCAGCGATCGACGGCGGCGCCGCATCGTGAAGGCGAACCTGAGGGGAAACCTCGCGCGGAGCCGTAGGCTCGAGTCCGTGATCGATGCGGTCGGCAATACGCCGCTCGTGCGCCTGCAGAAGGTGGCCCGCCACGTCCCGAACGTGGAAGTCTGGGCCAAGCTCGAGTTCGCGAATCCGGGCGGCAGCGTCAAAGATCGGCCTGCGCTGCGAATGATGATGGATGCGTTCGCGGATGGACGGCTCACCCGCGACAAGATTCTGATCGACTCCACGAGCGGCAATACGGGCGTCGCGTATTCGCTGTTCGGCGCGGCCCTGGGAGTGCGCGTCCGCCTCGTCATGCCGTCGAACGTGAGCAAGGCGCGCAAGGACATCGCGCTGACGTTCGGCACGGAGATCATCTACAGCGATCCGATGGAAGGGTCGGACGGCGCGATCCGCGTCGTACGCGAGATCGCCGCGGAGAACCCAGAGACCTATTTCTATCCGGATCAGTATTCGAATCCGTCGAACTGGCGGGCGCACTATGACGGAACGGGTCGCGAGATCCTCGAGGCGCTCGGCGAGCGCATCACCCACTTCGTCGCAGGACTCGGCACGACGGGCACGATGATGGGGTGCTCGCGCAGGCTCCATGAACATGCGCGCAAGATCGAATGCGTGGCCGTCGAGCCGGACAATCCGCTCCACGGCCTCGAAGGACTGAAGCACCTCGCGACGAGCCTCGTGCCGCCGATCTTCGATCCGCACGTGCCGGATCGGACGATGCCCATCTCGACCGAGAACGGCTGGGACATGGCCGACCGGCTCGCGCGCGAGGAGGGGCTACACGTAGGCCACTCGTCGGGCGCGAATATCTTCGCCGCGCTGACGCTGGCCGAAGAGATCCAGCGGCGGGGCGAGAGCGGGTGCGTGGTGGCGATCGTGTGCGACCGCGGCGATCGATACTTTGCGCCCGTACGGTGGGAACGCCGGTACGTATGGTAACGAAGAGATAGCGAACCGAGCCGGCGAACGAGGTGGCAATCGATGCGTGACGTGCAGAAGCACCCTTGGGTGTTGGGGAACCTGATCATTGTTCGCTCCGTCCTCGACAAGGTCGACGACGAGGCCCGCCAGGCCTACGGCCGCGACGAAGAGAGCTGCGGCTTTCTCGTGGGTCCCGCCGCCGAAGGTCGCCGGATCGACGGGATCGTGCCGATGTTCAATCGCGCGAACAAGCTCCACGCGCTCGACCCCGAGGCCTATCCGCGAACGGGCCGCATGTATTTCGATATCGATTCGATGAAGTTCGAAGGCGCCATCCGCCGCGGTGAGACCGAAGGACGACCCGTGAAGGTGCTCTACCACTCCCACCTCGACGCGGGGGCGTACTTCTCGCCGACGGATGCCGAAGTGGCGAAGATGGGGCAGGGCGAGCCGCCCTGGGACCTCGCGTACCTCGTGGCGAGCGTTCGCGCGCACGTGGTGGACGATCGTAAGCTGTTCATCTGGGATCCGGACGCCAAGCAATTCGTCGAGAGCCCGCTCGAGGTGGTGGACGAGCCGCGGTGACGTGCGCGGTCCGTCGCGACCGCCTTGTAGGCGCGTCCACGGGCATCGCGGCGGCGGCGGCGCTGTACGCGGCCGCCGCGCCGTCCGCAGCGCGCGCGGCCGAGCTGCACGACGAGATCGAGCGCGTCGCGCG
>DATHQY010000145.1:0-7019 GCA_035482215.1 Polyangiaceae bacterium
GGAAATGGACCGCTGGGTGATGCGCGCGGACACCGTGCTGCCGCGCCGTTCGGCGCCCCGCCCTCCGCGCCGGCCGCACCGCGAGCCCACCGAGATCGTCACGAGCTGCGGCTAGCGTAGTGCATCCTCACAGATCCCGGACAGGACTTCGACGCCTGCAGCGTTGCGCGCTAATCGCGCATCGGTACCTCCTCGCCGCAGCGGCGGCGGCGTTTGTCTTTCTCCCGCCGCCTGTGCACGCGAGCCCGATGGCTGCGCATGGGAGCCCTTGGGGAGTAGCGGCACACCCGGCCAAAGAGGTCTGGCCGACGAGCCGCGACCCGCTGCTCTCCGAGATCCAAACGCATTTCCACAGCACCCGGAAGTGGTTTGGAATGGTGTCGGACCTTCAGCACGACCTCGCGGCCGACGGGACCATTACTCCCCGGTTCGAGACGCTCCATTCGAAATTCGTCCTGCTCCACGATGCTGCGGGCCAGACTCTGCACGCACACCTTCCAGCGCGGGCGAACGCCGCCCACGTCGTCGAGTTCGACGGGGTGGACGGGTTCTCCGTGCGCACCGAAGAGGTCGGGGTTCAGGCCGTGCCCGCCGAGATCCACGAAGGCGTCGTCGTCTATCCAGGCGCCGTCGCCGGCGGCGACTTGCTCTACAAGGCGACGCCGACCCACGTGGACGAGTACATCTACCTGCGCGAGCCGCCGGCGCACCTCCGCCGCGAGCTCGCCTTCGACACGGGCGCGGCGGTGTGGACTCTGCGCGAGACCGACAAGACCATCGAGGTCCTCGGCAAGGACGGCATCGCACGCCTTCGTCTGAACGCCCCGATGGCGCGCGCCGCCGACGGCAAGCGCCGCGAAGGCACCGCACGGCTCGTTGGCCGCGCGATCGTCCTCGACATCGACCTGACGGGACTCGCGGCGCCGATTCTCATCGATCCCGACTGGTCGACGACGGGAACGATGACGACGTCGCACTGGGGGGACGCGTCGTGGCGTCGCCCCGACGGCCGCGTGATGGTCGTGGGAGGGTGCGCGCTCACGGGCTGTCCGTCGAGTTTCATCCAGACTTCATGCGGGCAGGTGCTCGCCAACACCGATGTGTGGGATCCCGACTCGGGAACATGGACCTCCGCCGCCAACATGGCCACGGCGCGGACGACGTTCGCGGGCATTCCTCTCGCCTCGGGCGATCTCATCGCCGCCGGCGGATGCACCGAAACCAATTGCACCCAAATGAACGACGCGGGCTTCTGCGCGTCGCAACTTTGCGTGCAATCCACGAGTCTCGCGGAGCGCTACTCCAACGCCGCGGGGGCGTGGGTCGACGCGGGGAGCCTCGCGAGTCCGCGCTTTGCGCCGATGGGAGCGCCGGTCGGGAGCGGCGACGCCCTCGTAGCCGGCGGTTGTGACGTCGGCGGTTGCACCACCGACGTGGAGAGATGGAGCGCGGCATCGTCGGCGTGGAGCGCGCAGGCCCCGCTGCCGGCCGCCCGAGGCTTCGCAACGGCGACGCCGCTCGCAGACGGACGCGTGCTCGTCATCGGAGGATGTGCCGACCCCGTGTGCGCGACGGTCCTGAGCGACGCCGTCGTCTACGATCCGGTCGGTGATACCTGGACCCCAGCCGGCACCATGAGCGCGCCGCGCGCGGGGCACACGGCGACGCTTCTGAACGACGGCAGCGTGCTCGTCGCGGGAGGATGCAGCGACTCGATGTGCGGCACGGTGCTGTCCACGGTCGACCTCTGGACCGCTGAGAGCACCGGCGACGAGGCGGGTACCGCGGGCGAGTTCGTGCCCGGTCCCTCGATGGCAACTGGCAGGCACCACCACACGGCCAACGTCTTGGCCAACGGGGAGGTGCTGATGGCGGGCGGCGCCGATTCGACCGGTTCTTCGGTCCCCACGTCGGAGGTGTACTTGCCGCTCGCACAGCAGTGGGTCGGCACCCCGGCTCTTCTCATGTCACGGGCGTTCCACGTCGGCGTAGGGCTCAATGACGGGCGGGTGCTCGTCGCCGGTGGCTGCAATCCGGCGACCTGCATTCCCTTTGCCGAGATCTTCTCGCCGAGCGGCCTGCCGGCGGACTCCGACGCCGGCGTCGACGCCAGCGAAACGACGATGCCCGAGGACAGCGGAAGCGCGGCTCCTGCCGATTCGGGTCCCCCGCCGGTCGCGACCTCGCCTCACCCGCCGCTCTACCGCACAGCCGTGGTCACGTGCGCCACCGACACGACCCAGGATCTTCAATGCCCGGTAGCCGGCTGGCCGCTCCAGGACGGCGATTTTCAGCCCAACGCGCAGGCCCTCGCGAAGACGGCCAGCGATGAGGTCACCGACAAGACCACAGGGCTCATCTGGCAGCAGGGCGACGACGGCAACACGTACACCTATGAAGCCGCCATCCAACACTGTTCGACCTTTCAGAGCGCAGAAGCGTCTACTGGGTGGAGGCTGCCGTCCGTCGTAGAGCTCATGACGCTGATCAACAGCGGCGTCGACCTCCCTTCGATCGATCCGAGCTTCAGCGGGGCACAGAGCAACAACTACTGGACCTCCACGCCGACGGCCTCGGCGAACATGCTTTCGTGGACCGTGAAGTTCGACTTCGGGGAGATCATCCCTTTGCTCACGGACTCGGCGCTCCCCGTCCGCTGTGTGCGCGGCGCGAGCAAGATTCTAAATGTGGGAGCGGCCGGGCTGCGAAAGGCCGGGCCCCTGACGACGACGTCGAGCACGGTTCAGGATTCCACGACGGGCCTCGAGTGGCAGCGCGCGGACGACGGCGTGCGAAGAAACCAGCAGGAGTCAATGAACTACTGCGCGAGCCTCACGCTCAGTGGCCTCTCGGGCTGGCACCTGCCCAACATCAGTGAGCTCGAAAGCATCGCCCAGTACGACGCCATCAACGCCAACGGCGTCGACATCGACTCGGCATTCGAAAACCCGAAAGGCGATCTCTATTGGAGTTCGACGCAGAACGAAGGCATCCCCACACTCGGCTGGACCCTTACCTTCAACCTGGGCGTGGTCGACGGGATCTCCGTGTCGGGTCTGGGCTTCGCCCGATGCGTACGGCACTTGGAGACCGCGGCGTCCTCCAAGTCGTCGTCCTGCGGATGCGACGTTCCCGGCCGCCCGGGAGGGGTACCGATGGCCTTCTGGGTCCCGGGGCTGGCGGTCTTGCCAGTCCTCCGTCGGCGGCTGCGCACGCGCGAACGCAAGGCCGCCGTTTGAAGCGCGACGGCGAGGTGAGCATCGCTCTCGCGATCGGCTCGTGTATCACCGTCTTCGGCGCGGCGCTCACGTTTAGCCGCACGGCACTCGCGCAGCCGGCCGTGCCCGTGGAGGTGCCGCCGCCGAACGAGGCTCCGCCGCCGAACGAGGCTCCCCCTTCGCCGCCGCCGAACGAGGCTCCGCCGCCGAACGCGACGCCGCCGGTCGCGCCCGTCGCGCCTGCCCGCGGGGCGCCCTATTCGCTTCCGTTCCAGCTACGGACGGTGCACGCAGTGACGGCAGTTCGCTCCGACACGTCGTTCGGCGCCTACGAGAACACGCTCGCGCAGGGCGGATTCGCCGTCGTCTCCGAGCTCTCCGGATCGTGGCTTGTCCCGGGCACCGGCCAGGGCGTCCCGAACACCGGCCTGGCGCCAACGGTCAAGCTCACCGTCGTCAACGACTCGCCGCCCGGAGCCGCGACCGGCGGATTCGCGTTCGTGAATCCGTTGATCGGAACGTGCTACGCGTTTTCTCTGCCCGACGGCTTCCGCGCAAACGCATTCCTGCTGATGACTCTTCCAGTGGGAATGGGCGGAGGCAACACGCCCGACAAAGGAGCGCTGGACGCGCGCACGGTGGGTCCGGGCATCCGGTCCGGGATGGATAACCCCATTTTCGGCGTCAACGACTTCTCTGTCATTCCCGGGCTCGATGTCGCGTACATCGCGCACGGGCTCACGCTTCAAGCAGAGGTCACGTTCGCCCAGCTCGAACGTGTCCGCGGCACGGAGGCGCAGCTCGAGGCGTCCAAGACGGCCATGACCGCCGGCGCTCACTTCGGATTCTTCCTCGCGAGCTATCTATCGCTCGGGGCCGAGGTGCGCTTTCAGTGGTGGCTCAATCCGCCCTTCGCGGTGCAGACCCACAAGGCGAACACGTCCTACGATCTGACCTCCCTCACGATCGGTCCCCGCTTGCACTTCCAGCTCGGACCCCACATGTGGATCCGCCCCGGCGTCTCTTTCACACGCGGCCTCGACCCACCGATGACGCCGAGTTCGTTCAACGAAAACGTCGCCCAGCTGGACGTTCCGCTGGTGTTCTGACGATGGGAGTCCTGCCGATCGCCAATGGAGGCCCCATGCGATCGGAGGCCCAGGGCGCCGAGGCGGGAGCCGCCGATCGCATGGCGAATCGACCGCTCGGTCGGTCGCTCTCCGACAGCGCCGCGCGTCGATTCGTGAACTTCGGCGCCATCTACTTCGCCCAAGGCCTGCCCATGGGCTTCGCGGTGTTCGCCATTCCGGCGTGGCTCGCCGAAGCGAGGGTGCCTACGGCCAGCATTGGATTCGTCGGCGCGACGACGATGCTGCCCTGGGCGTTCAAGGTGGTGTGGGCCCCCCTCGTCGACAGGTTCAAGTACCGGCCGATGGGGCGCTTTCGCGCATGGATCCTCGCGGCGCAGTCCGGACTCGCGGCCAGCACGGTCGCGCTTCTCGCTCTTCCTTCTCCGCCGACTCACCTGCGCGCCCTCGCTGGCGTCCTCTTTGCGCAGGCGCTCTTCGCGTCCATGTCGGACGTCGCGGGCGACGGACTCGCGGTCGAAGTTCTCCCCGAACAGGAGCGAGGTCTGGCGAACGCGGTCATGATGGCCGCACAGGCGGTGGGAAATGTCGTCGGCGGGGCCGGCCTCTCCGCGGTGCTCGCGGTGCAAGCGATCCCGGCGTTTCGGGTCGCTTCGGGGCTCTCCCTGCTGTTGCTCCTCGGGGCGTGCACGCCGACGGTCTTGTTGCGCGAGAGGCCCGGCGAGCGGCTTCTCCCTTGGACCGCGGGCTCCGCGGCGACGGTCGCGGCCGATCGCGCGCCGCTCCCGCTGCGGGGCGGCGCCGGCCTTCTGGTGCGCTCGGTCCTCGCTCGCGCGAGCGTGCACGCCCTCGTCGTCTGGATCGCGGCGTACTTTCTCTCGGGTAGTCTAGGGATCCTCATGACCGCGGCGGCTGTGAAGGAACACGGCTTCCGCCAGGCCGAGTACGCCTCTCTTGGCGCTCTCGCGCTCGCCCCTAACCTGATCGGCGCTTTCGTCGGCGGGCGCCTGGCGGACCAATGGGGACGCGGGCCGGTCGTTGCGGCCGCCTTGGCACTGGGTGCCATCGCATGGGGCGGGTTCGGGCTCCTGTCGCCGGAGTGGTCGATGAAAGGCGTGTGGGTCGTGCAGGCGCTCGCCGCGGCGGCCGCCAGCGGAGCCCTCCTCACGGTTCTGACGGCTCTCTTCATGGATCTCGTCGACCCCCGCATCGCCGCGACGCAATTCGCGACGTGCATGGCGCTCGGCAACCTTGGCTCGGTGCTAGGACGCGCGCTGTCCGGCCCCTTGGTGGCTCGCGTACCGCTGCCGAGCCTTGCGATCGCCGCGGGCGCCTTGCTTGCCACACTCGCGGCCGTCACCCTGTGGACGGCGGGAGCATCCCCAATTTCGCCTTCATCGCGGAAGGTGTAGAGGAAACCCCATGGCCTCGAGCAGGCATAGCGGCCGGCGCGTGGCGATGGCGAGGCTGGTCTTCCTCGTCGCATTCGCCGCAGGGGCCACCCTCTCGGCATGCTCCAAGCGAGACTCGGGAGGACTTCGTCCCATGGTCATCGGGGTATCGACGCTACGGATTAGCCTGCCCGTCTTCGTCGCGGAGCAGCACGGCCTATTTGCCAAGCACGGGATCGACGCCGAAGTGCGCCGCTACGAAACCGCCCAACCGCTCGCCGACGAACTCGGGGCGGGTCGGATCGACGCGGGAGGCTACGTGGCGTTTCCCATTCTCTTCGGGCCGGGAGCTCCGCCGCCCAAAGTGCGCGTGTTGACTGCCGTCGTCGAGGATAGAGCGCACCCGCTTTCGTACTTGCTCGTCAAGAAGGGAAGTGGCCTGCGCGGCGTCGCCGCGCTCCGCGGCCGGCGCATCGGGATCCTGCCGACCGCGGCCTACCGTCGCTGGCTGGAAGCGATCCTGGTGCACGACGGCCTCCGACCGGAAGACGTGACCATCGTCCCGCTCGCACCGCCCCTGGAGGCCGATGCCCTGGCGGGCGGCGGTGTCGATGCGCTGTTCACGGGCGATCCCATGGCCACCGCAGCGCTCGCCCGAGGCCTCGCCGAGCCGGCGACGGACACGCCCGACGTGCCCCGCGTCCTGGGGGAGCCCTTCCTCTTTGGGACGTTCGCGGTCACGGAGAATTTTGCGCAAAAGCACCCCGAAACGGCGCGGGCCCTCGCCGCCGCGCTCGACGAGGCCATCGCCCTCATCGCAGCCGATCCGGCGGTAGGCACGGCCGCGATGAAGCCGTACGTTCGGGAGAACGAACGGCCGTTCGTCGATCGCTACCCGGCGGCGCGTTACCTCGGCTCGCGGGAAATCACTGCCGCGCAACTCGATCGGGCCCTTGAGCTCGCGGGCACCGATGTGCGGGCCGCGACTGTCACCCTGCCGTGACGGGCCAGACGCCCGAAAGGATCGGCCGTCACGAAGTCATCGTCGCCGCGGTCCACGAGGTCCGCGTGCTCGACGGGGGTCTCCGCGCGGGGAACGATTTGCGGGGCGGCGTGGGCGTTCATCGCGGCCGGGAATTGCTGCGCAACGCGACCCTGCGCCTTCGCGCGGGCGAACGGGTGGCTCTGGTCGGACCCAACGGGGCGGGCAAGAGCACGCTCGTGCGCGTTCTGCTCGGGCTCACTCTTCCCGTGGAGGGCACCGTCCGGCGCGCGGCGAGAGGCGCGGGCTACGTCCCGCAGGGCTACGCGGAGAGCCTCTG
>DATHQY010000146.1:0-6162 GCA_035482215.1 Polyangiaceae bacterium
AGGCCGCGGGCGCGGCCGGTCTGGTGGAGGGCGCGCGTGGCGTGGAACGGGGGGAGCCGGTGGAACCGGCGCCGGCGTCGGCCGAAATGCCCGCGGAGCCTCCGACGGACCCCGCAGGTGGACCGGTGCTCGCCGCCGGCGAGGGGATTCTGGCGATCGAAGCCGGAGAAACGACCGTGGCCCTGGCCAGCGCGTTGTTCGAATCGGAGCTGAAGACGTTCCCTGGCCTGGCCGTGCGCCGCATCACGGCGCCGCCCATCCCGCGCGAAGAGCCGGACGACGAAGACGAAGGCAAGTCGTCTGCGCAAGCGTCAACCGGCACGCGCATCGGCCGCATGGCGCGCGCGCCGGAGCTACGCCCGATGCTGGGCGAGGCGCCGTCGCCGTTCGATCAGGCATGGATCGACGCGGGCCACGAGGCGCAGCCGGACCCTGAGGCGCACGCGGGCCACGGGGCGCAGCCGGACCTCGACGTGTACGCGGGCGACGGCGATCCCGAGGCGCCGGTCGGTGACGTGGTGGACGATGCGCATCCGCCGCCGTCGTCCGTGGTCGTGCCGCCGCATCGCCCGCCGAGCTCGCGGACGCCCGCGAACGAAGAGCTGCCGTCCGTCATCGTCGACGTGCAGCGCGAGCTCGAAGCCGTGGTCGACAAGCTTCTCCAGGGCGAGATGGATGAGTTGGCCGAAGGCGAGCTGCTCCGCCAAGGCGAGCAGGCCGTGCGCGTGCTCATCTCGCGATTCCCCGGGCCGATCACGTTCCAGCGCGCGCGCTTTGCGACCATGGCCAATCCGCCGCGCGCGAGCGAGTGTGGTCCGCTCTTGCGCCTCATCGCGCGCGAACGTCGCGTCGCTCTGCCCTTCGTGCTCGAGCGAATGAGCCACCCGAGCCCCGAAGTGCGCGGCTGGGCGACGCATCTTTTGGGCGAGCTCGCGTACCCCGATGCGCTGCCGTCGCTCCTCGTCGCGCTCTGCGACGAGGACGAAGCGACGCGGGCGTCGGCGGCGTTCGCGATCGGTGCGATTGGCAAATCATTCGCTCAGCAAGTGATCGATGCGCTCGAGGCGCTCGCGACGTCGCCCGATCCGCGCAAGCGAGCCGCTGCGCTGCGCGCGGCGGGGGAAGTGCGGGAGCCTGCGCTCGTCCCGGAGCTCATTCGGTCGCTGTCCGACCCCGACGAAATGGTCATTGCGGCCGCGCGTGAGGCGCTCATCCGCACGACGCGCCAGGACTTCGGCACGGAAGCGCGCCGCTGGCAGGAGTGGTGGAGCCACAACGAGGGCCGCGATCGGCTCGAGTGGCTGATCGACGCGCTTTCGCATGAGTTCCCCGACTTGCGGCGCGCTTCCGGGGAAGAGCTGCGCGTCCTCAGCCGGCAGTACTTCGGGTACGCGAGCGATCTGCCGTTGCGCGATCGTGAACGCGCCCAGCAGCGGTACCGTGACTGGTGGATCACGGAGGGGCGGGCGCAGCGGCGCTGGGCGTAGCCGAGACCCCCCGCCGAAACCTGCCGTGAATCTTCGCGGCACGCTCCCCGTCAGAGCCTGCAGACGGCTCGGATGCGGGAAATCGCACGACGCCGCAAGTGGCTCGAGCGGGTCGTCCGAAACGGCTTGCCGAGCCGCGTGGCCTGGTACATCACGTGCTACCTCAAGAGGGCGAGGGAACGGTCGGATGATGCGGCATGGCCGGTTGCGAAAGCTCGCCTTCGCGAGTGTGCTCCTAGGTGCGGTAGGCGCGGGCGCTCCGACGGTGGCGGCCCGGGCCGATACGCCGGTCTCGACGCCGGTGGATAACACTGCACCGGCGCCACGTTGCGACGGCCCTGTCCAGTCGCCCGATCCGGACGCGTCGCGCATTTCGGCGGCGGGTCATTCGCTCGAGTGGAACTGGGTGCCCCCCGGCCGGAGCGACCGCTACGGCCACGCGGAGACGCTCATCCACGCCCCGATGGCGTCGGTTCGCGGACACGTGTTGGACTTCCCGCAGTACCACAACATCCTGCCGGGCAAGTTCCAGCAGTCGCGGGTCGTCGGCCACGGGCCCGACCGTTCGACCGACGTTTACATCCAGATCGCCGTCCTCCACGGCGTCATCAAGCTCTGGGACATCACGCGCTTCTCGGCCCCGCAAGCGACCGCCCCCGGCGTCGAAGTCGTCGAAGGCCACATGCTTCGCGGCAAGGGCAACGTCGACGACATGCAGGTCATGTGGACCATGCGCGCGTTGAACGACGAATGGACCGTGCTGAAGCTCGACATGCTGCTGAAGCCCGGCCTGCCCGTGCCCCAGTCATCGATCGACGAAGAGCTGCGCGACTCCGCGCGGTATGCGGTCGACTCGGTCCACGATCGCGCGCAGGGCAGCAAAGAGATCGCGGCGTGGCCGGGATCGGGTTCGTGAGCGCAGCCAGTCGTTGATTGCGAGAGCCAGCGCTTGACACGCTGGCGGGTCCAAGTAGGTTACGCGGCTCTCGGCGCCAAGGCGGCGAGTGTGACGCGCGGTGGAGCAGCCTGGTAGCTCGTCGGGCTCATAACCCGAAGGTCGCAGGTTCAAATCCTGCCCGCGCAACCACAGTGATAACGCGAGGTTCGCCAACGTGCGGGCCTCGCGTTTGTCTTGGTTCGGGCAAGGTTTCGGGCAAGCGAAACTCTCCGGGCTTCTACGGCGCTTGCTGCAAAAAGAGCCGGGCCGAATTTGCAGGTGAAGGTGGCCGCGTCCGCAGAGAGGATCGACGCGGATCATGCCTTACCGGCACTACGGACGGTGGCGCGCGCGCTGGCTCGACGAGAACGGCCAGCCCTGCAGCCAGACCTTCGAACAGCACAAGGACGCCCTCTACTTCGAGCAAAAAAAGAGGTGGTCGAGATCAAGAAGGGCCTCCGGGCGGCAACGCCGCCGCGCAAGACCTTCGAGGAGCTCTGGAAGCACTGGGCCTCGACGCGGGGCGCCGCCAAGAGGAGCCTCAAGGACGACGAGTCCATCGCGAAGCGGCACCTGCTCCCATTCTTCGGCGCGATGGCCATTCGCGACATCGGCGTCGAGCACACCGACCGATTCGCTGCCGAGCACGCGGGCCTCTCGAAGAAGACGGTCCACAACCATCTGACGCTGCTCATCGCCATGCTCCACCTCGCCCGCGACCTCGGGTGGATCGAGCGCATGCCGCGCATCAAGAAGCCGCGGATTCGGATCCACGGCAAGGACTTCGCTTTTCTGCGAACCGCCGCCGACATAAGGCGCTTCCTTGACGCGGCCCGTGCCGAAGACGAGCGCATCTTCGCGATGTACGCCGCAGCCGTGTACACGGGGGCTCGCGCCGGCGAGCTCGCGGCTCTGCGCTGGGACGATATCGACCTCGAGCACCGTCTCATCACCATCGAGCGCAGCTTCACCGGGGTCACCAAATCCGACGACGTGCGGCACGTGCCGATACTCGATCCCCTGCTGCCGATTCTGCGTTCCTGGCGCCTACGCAATCCGCTGCCCATCGTGTTCCCGAATCAGGCGGGCACGATGCTCGGCGAGTCAGCGCGGCCCTTCCAGGAGACGCTTCATCGCGTTCTCGCACGAGCTGGATTCGCCAAGGTCTGTCGAGGGACGAAAGAGCGCCCTTACATCCGGTTTCACGATCTCCGACACACCTTCGCGTCGCACTGGATGATGAGTGGCGGGTCCATCTTTCGGCTCCAGAAGATCCTCGGGCACAAGAGCACGCAGATGACGATGCGTTATTCGCATTTGGCACCCGATGCGTTTGCGGACGACTACGGGCGACTGGCGGAGACGGCGCCCGTCCGAGCCGAGGTGGTCGCGATTCGAACGGCGTAGCAATAGTCAACTGCAAAATCGACTAGCCCGTATTTGCATGAGACGTACGCAGCGCTCAGGGCTATTCCGAAAGGCGAGGGGCGATTCAACGCCCACCGCAAGAAGGGACGAAACCATGGCGCACGAGAGCGCAGTTCGACTCTTGAGCTACACGGAGACCGCGAATTCAACAAGGTGACGGCGGACCTGCTTGGCCTCTCGACATCGGACATTGGTCGGTCGTGCGGCGATATTTCGGGACTTGCTGGCTTTCCCCGCTTGGAAGAGCAATGCAGCGAGGTCTTCGCCAGCGGATTGGAATCGCGGGCGGATTCTTGCGTTCGAAACAGGTGGTTTGTTGTTCGGATATCCCCCCACACGACAGGCGAGTGCCGGGAAACCCGCGCGATAGTGACATTTACTGATGTGACTGCCTTCCGCGCGAGTAGCAATCAGGCCATCTACGAACGCGAATTCACCAAGGCGATCCTCAACACAGTCGCCAACCCTCTGATCGTACTGAGCGCTGACGAGCGGATCCAGACGGGCAATCGCGCCTTCCACACAATGTTCGGGGTCTCTCGCGATGAGACGCAAGGCATCAGATTCTCTGAACTCGGGAGAGGCGCCTTTGAACTTGCCACGGTGCATACGCAATTCAAAGAGATGCTTGCCACCGGTCATGCGTTCCAGCCTATCGAAGTTGATTACGTCTTTCCAGGACAGGGCCAGCGGACCCTACTTCTTGACGCACATCTTTTGACGCTGCCCGGCCATTCCGAACGCCGGCTTCTGGTGACCTTCCAGGACATCACGACGCGCAAAGAGGCCCTCGACCGGGCGCAGCGCGAGCTCGCGCATGTGACACGCGTCACGGCGCTTGGCGAGCTGACCGCGTCCCTCGCACACGAGCTCAGCCAGCCGCTCGCGGCGGTCGTGGCTAACGCGAGCGCCGGCGCCAACTGGCTCTCGAGATCCGAGCCGGAGCTCGGCGCGGCGCGGGAGTCGCTGGCCCGGGTCGCGTCGGACGGCGAAAGGGCTGCGCAGGTCATCGCGCGGATTCGCGGGCTCTTGGCACGCACGCCGGTGAACCTGGGACCGTGCGACCTGCTAGAAATCGTGGACGGTGTTCTGCCGCTCGTGCGCCCTCAGCTCGCAAACGACGGAGTCGTGCTCGAAGCCAAGCTCGCGAAGGAAGCTCTTCGCGTCATCGGCGACCCCGTCCAGCTTCAACAGGTGGTCCTCAATCTCGTACTCAATGCCGCCGAAGCGTCGCGCGAGGTGCCGGGCGAACGGCGCCGTGTGGTCGTTCGCACGTACGCCGAGGAATCGGGACCCGCACCATCTGTCGTCGTGGCCGTCGAGGACGCCGGAGTCGGCTTTGCAAACGCCGACGCTGCCCGGCTGTTCGACGCCTTCTACACGACGAAGCCCACGGGGCTCGGCATGGGACTGTCGATCAGCCGGTCCATCGTCGAGCGTCACGGGGGCCGTATCTGGGGTGAGCCCAACCGCCAGCACGGCGCGACGTTTTGCTTCGCACTTGCGCGTGTCGCCTGAGCGGTACGGCTCAGGTGGTTTCATGCAAGTCGAAACTCTCGCCTGGGCGCAGATATCCGGCCCAAGTTCCGGGCCCTTCGTCAATAGTATCGCTTAAAGCACGTTGTTCGATATCGGCACTCGAGCGGGTATCACGACGCGCCGACGCTCACGGCTGCCATGGGCGTCGAAGTATATATTTTAGAGTCATTAACCATCAGCGGAATTCCATTCACGTGGGGGCCAACCGCGAACGATCGTGGTCTGGGCTCTGGGTGCGGCTCTCATCGTGACGTACTCGTCGCTTACTGACCGGACGTCACTCGCGGTGGGGGGCGACGTCGACGAGATCGGCGAGAACGCGGGCACTGCGCGCTGGACGATTCGTCCGAATCGTCACCGGTTTGCGCGGCAGACGCGCCGGGATCAACCTCGAGGTCGCGCCGGGCTGAGGTAATGTCGTGCGCCTTGACGTAGTGCGACATGCGTAACCACGGGAGGGACCTCGACGCCAAGGACGCGGAGACGGTTATTCGGCTCGCGCCCAAAGTTGGGCCCGAGCCACCCGACGCCCACCACCCGAGCGATTGCACGAGGGAAAAGCTTGCGTGGCGCTGAACTTAAACCCAGGATCCGCTTGCGTTCGCGCCGCGGGCGTGATCTGCGGAGGTGATGCCGAACCCGCATTCGATCGAGATTCGAGAGCGAGCCGTGCGAGCGTACGAGGCCGGAGAAGGAAGCTACGAAACCGTGGCGGCTCGCTTCGGATTGGGCCGACGGACGCTCCAAGAATGGGTGGCTTTGCATCGGCAA
>DATHQY010000147.1:0-11007 GCA_035482215.1 Polyangiaceae bacterium
GTGGCTCGTCCCCAAGTACAACAACCCGACGGGGACGACGCTGTCGGACGAATGCGTGCGCGCGCTTGCCAAGATGGAGTGCGCCGCGCCGGACTTCCGCATCATCTGGGACAACGCCTATGTGGTGCATCACCTCGCGGAGACGCCCGACGCGCTGGTCTCCGGGTACGCCGCAGGCGTCGATGCCTCGCAGGCGGACCGCTTCGTCCTCTACTCGTCGTTCTCCAAGGTGACGCTCGCGGGCGCCGGCGTCTCCGCGATGGCCGGCAGCAAAGCCAACATGGATTGGCTGCTCCTGCACCGCAGCAAGGCGACGATCGGTCCGGACAAGGTGAACCAGCTCCGGCACGTGCGCTTCTTGAAGGATCTGAACGGCGTCACCGCGCACATGCGCAAGCACGCGGCGATCTTGAAGCCCAAGTTCGAGATGGTGGAGCGAATCTTGAAGCGCGAGATCGGCGACACCGGCCTCGCGACGTGGACGAAGCCGAACGGCGGGTACTTCGTGAGCCTCGACACGAAGCCGGGACAGGCCGCGCGCGTCTGCAAGATGGCGGCGGAGGCGGGGCTGAAGCTGACGCCCGCAGGGTCGGCTTTCCCCTACCGCAAGGACCCGCAGGATCAGAACATCCGCATCGCGCCGTCGTTTCCTCCGCTCGCAGAGCTCGAGAAGGCGATGGAGATCCTCGCGGTCGCGGTCCTCTGCAGCGCCGAGGTGTGAAGGCGGGGACGTGAGAGCGGAAACGTGACACGACGGCACCGCGATACGTGATTCCTCGCGGGAAGGAATCGGGCATGGTCGACGAAAATACGATTTCCCGTTGGGCGGTGGCGGGGGCGCTGGATGCGAAAGACAGCGCCACCCGGAAGATGTTCGAGCTCGGGCTGCGTTTGCGGCGCGAGTCGGACGCGCCGGTCTACGACCTGTCGCTGGGCAATCCCCACCTCGAGCCCCCTTCGATCTGGCGCGACGCGATCGTGACCATGCTCCAGACGGAGCCGCCGGGGCAGCACCGCTACATGCCGAACGCGGGGTTCGGGTACGTGCGCGCGTTCATCGCCGAGCGCGAAGCCGCACGCTTCGGCGTGCCCTTCATCGAGGCCGACGTGATCATGACCGTCGGCGCTGCGGGCGCGATGGCGATCGCGCTGCGGTCGATCGTGGATCCGGACGAAGAGATCCTCGCCCCGTCGCCGTTCTTTCCGGATTACGAGCACTACGCGCGCGCCGTGGGCGCGAAGCTCGTCTTGGCGCCGACGCGCGCGGACTTCTCGCTCGACGTACCGGCGCTCGAGCGAGCCATCGGCGATCGAACCCGCGTCGTCGTCGTCAACTCGCCGAACAACCCGACGGGTGCGATCTACACCGATGGAGAGCTGGCGGAGCTCGGGCGGATGCTGGCGCGCGTCTCCGCGGCCCGGGCCCGGCCCCTCTATGTGCTCGAGGATTCGCCGTACCGGGACATCGTGTTCGACGGATCCAAGCCGGCCTCGATCCTGGCCCACTACGACCACGTCATCCACATCTCGAGCCATTCGAAGGACCTCGGGCTCGCCGGAGAGCGAATCGGTTTCGCGGCGATCTCGCCGCGCGCGCCGGGACGCGCGCTTCTCCAGCGCGTGCTCCCCTTCGCGAACCGCGTGCTCGGCTTCGTGAGCGCACCGGCGCTCATGCAACGCTCGCTGCCGCTCGTTCTCGGCAAGCCGGGGGGGCGCGTGGACACGGGCGCCTACGAGCGCAACGCGCGCGCCTTCTACGAGCCGCTCGCGGCGCTCGGGTTCGCGGTGACGCCGGCACGGGGAGGGCTCTTTCTCTTTCCGCAAGTGCCCGCGCCCTGGGTCGACGCGTTCGGTGACGCCGCGGGGGAAGCGCTCGCGCAGCGGCTCGCCGAACGGAGGACGCTCGTCGTTCCCGGAGGTACGTTCGGTTCGCCCCACCACATCCGCATCGCGCTCTGTGTGCCGAGCACCGACGTCGAAGGAGCCCTGGCGGCGTTTCGCGACGTAGCCGCCAGGCCCAAAGGACCCTAACCCTCTCTCCATGAGAAGGCGCTCGCTTCGGACCCGCGTCGCCCTCGGCGTCCTTGCCGTGGGCGCGTCGTTCTGGACGGCGGACAAGCGCCTCGGCGTCGGGATCTCCGAGGAGGGCGTCGTCGTCCTGCGCCACGCCGAGCGACCGTGGACGCTCGTCGACGGAAAGCACTGGCAGATCACGTCGGAGCACACCGAAGACCCGAGCGTCACCGACGAAGCCGAAGGGACGCGCGGGGCGTGCGCCGCGGGGATGGTGGAAGTGCGCGGCACGATGAAGCGCGACAGTCCTCAGCGCGGACCGGTGGAGTTTCTCCAGGACGAGACTTGCACGCACTGGATCAGCCGCGACTTCCCGGCGCGCTGCGAGCAATTCGATCAAGAAAAATGGGTCGCGCTCTCGCGCGATCTGCCGACGACCGACGAGCACTTCTGCATCGATCGCTACGAATACCCGAACCTCAAGGGCGCCTACCCGGTGATCCTCGTGACATGGCACGAGGCGGAAGCCCTTTGCCAGGTGCGGAGCGAACGCCTCTGCACCGAGGACGAGTGGACCTTCGCGTGCGAGGGCGAGCAGGCGACGCCCTATCCCTACGGCTACGAGCGCGACGAGAACGCGTGCGTGATCGATCGCGCGTGGAGGCAATACGACGACCGCGCATTCGCCAATCGCGGGAGCGACGTCGCGAAGAACGAGCTCGACTACTTGTGGGAGGGAGAGGCTTCCGGGTCGAGGCCCAAGTGCCGGAGCTCGTTCGGCGTCTACGACATGACCGGCAACGTCGACGAGTGGACGCGTTCGACGGAGCACGAAGGGTACATGTCGATTTTCAAAGGCGGCTACTGGGGGCCGGTGCGCGCGCGCTGCCGCGCATCGACGCGCGCGCACAACGAAGACTTCATGTTCTACCAACAGGGCTTCCGGTGTTGCGGCGACGTTCCCGCGCCCGAAGACGGCGGAAGCCCGGAATGAACGCACGCTTCGACGTGGGCGCGCCATGAGGCGATGGCTCCTCGTTTGCCTCGCGGCGGCGTACCTTGCCGGGGTGTGGTTGGACGGCGTGGGCAGCACGCTGCCGTCGTCGATCCTGCCGCGGAGCGCAAACTACTTTCTGCAGGTGTCCGCGCTCTTCCCGTACGCGGCGGTCGCGTCGATCGATTACCGCGCCGAAGGGTGGGTGTGCGCGGACGGCGCGAACGGGGCGAACGGGAAGTGGGAGGAGCTCGACACGCGGCCGTACTTTCCGCTCGACGCCGACAACAAGGAGAACCGCTTCCAGCGCGTGATGCACTTCTATCGCGACAACCGCCCCACGATGCACGCGCTCGAGGCGTATCTCATGAACGCGCACGACGCGGGCCTCCATGACGACGGCATTCCGCGCAACGTCCCGATTGCCGGCGTGCGGTTCTCGAGCCTGCGCATTCCGCTGCCGCAGCCGGGCGAGCCGCTGACGCGCAGCGAACGCAAACCGCTTTCGGAATACCCCGAATCGGAACGGCAGCTCTTCTACCACACGCGCCGTTCGAAGCTCGACGCGCGCTGCGCGGGAGAGCACGACGGCACGAGCGAAGAGAGCGACTGATGCCGACGCTGGGGACGCGCATCGCCGACTGGCTGGACGAACCGGTGCCGCTCCTGCGGCTCGAGATCGTGCGGATCGCGGCGCCGCTCGCCGTCCTCGGGTTCATGTCGAGCCGTCTCGCGCATGCCGACGAGTGGATCGGCCAAGCCGGCTTTCGGGTCCCCGACCTGGGTGGTGACTGGCGGCAGCCGCTCTTCGTTCCCGCGCTCCCGGATTGGCTCGCGTGGACCCTCGCGGGCGTCATGGTCGCATCCGGCCTCGCTTGCGCCGCGGGCTACAAGGCGCGGCCCAGCGCGGCGATCTTCGCCGCGACCCTCGCGTTCGTGGCGCTCTCGGATCGCCTCGCCGCGTTCACCGTGAGCAAGCTCTCCCCGGTCGTCATGCTCGCCGTCGCGCTCGGGCCGGCCGGATCGATCCTCGGGATCGATGCGTGGCGGCGTGGAGGAACCGGTGAGCGACCCCCGGCGATGCAGCCCATCGGCAGCGTGCGATTTCTGCAGCTGCTTCCGGTCGTCATCTACAGCGCATCGGGCATCGCGAAGGCGCGCGGCGACTGGCTGCACCACCCGCTCGTTCTCTGGTCGCATTTGCACGACAGCTACCAAACACCCATCGCGTTCGCGCTCGCCTCGATGCTTCCGGGCTGGCTGTGGACCGTCTTCCAGGCGCTGGTCCTCGCCTTCGAGATGCTGGCGCCCTTGTGGTTCGGCTGGTCACGGACGCGGCCGTACGCGCTCGTCTTCGGCCTCGGCATGCACGCGATGATCGGCCTCATGTTCGGGCCGGTCGTATGGTTCGCGCTTCTGATGATGACGGTGCTGCTCGCGGGGCACACTCCCGAACGGCTCGTCGTTAAGTGGTCGCGCCCTTTTGCCGCATAAGGTCGGGCGGGGGGCTTCCCGCGCGAAAGGACTGCGCGTGCACATTCTTCGTCGGCCGTGTGTCGTATGGCATGTCGTGTGTTGTGCGGGGCTTGCAGCGTGTTCTTCCAGTTCGTCTCCGTCGCCGGCCGCGAGCGGGGCCTCCGGCCATGCGACGACCGGCGCGTCGAGCGGCGCCACCGGTTCGAGTGCGGGCGCCGCGTCGTCCGGGGCGGGGTCTTCGGGCGGAGGGTCCACGGGAGCCGCTTCTTCGGGCGCGAGCGGCGCATCGGGCGCCGTCGCGGGCGCGTCGGGGGCCGGGTCCTCGGGCGCGAGCGGTGCGGGCGCCTCGGGGGCCTCGGGTGGTGCAGGCGCAAGTGGCGCGTCGGGAGGCGCGGGCGCTCCCGTGTATCCGCTGGTGACTCCGCCGGTCCGCGCGGCGGCGCCGGCCGCGTTCGGTGGCACCGGCGGGACGCAGACGTACCCGAGCCTCGGTACGGGGGCGCTCTATGCGTCGCCACCCGTCCCGGACGGCGACGCGTCGACAGCCGAAGGGCTCTCCGCCGCGGACATCGAGAGCCGGTTCTTCAGCAGCGGTCCGACGGACATCTATTTCATCCTCGGAACCATCGATAGCCAGATCAACTCCATCAACATGCAGACCCAGAACGGCGCGCCGCCGTGCCTCGGCCAGGCGCCGGTCCCGTACGCCATCACGCCGTTCGGCGAGACGGTCACCCTCTACGCGCAGTGCTCGCAAAGCGTCGGGTCATTGACGCCGAGCGATCCGGGCTTCGTTCAATTCGGACAGAAGGACGGCGTCACGTACTACTACGCCGCGGTGGGAGTGGAGTGGATCGCCGCGATCGTGACGCCCGTCGGGAACGCCGGCGCAACCAACGACGGCGGCAACGCGGCGGGCGCCGGAGCGGGCGACGACGGCGGCAACGAGGCAGGCGCCAGCGTGACCGGTGACGCCGGAATCGACGCGGTTGCCGACGCCGGGACTGGTTCGAGCGTGGATGCAGGGAGCGCCACCGCGTACACGGTGCACGCCTGGTCGAGTATAGGATTAACGAACGCCACCAACTGCGGAAACATGACCGGCTTCGACGATTGCTCGTACGGCGTCATCGAGCTCTCGGCCGACCCGAGCACGCAGACTTTCGAGATGAGCGTCGCCGGCATCGGTTTCGGCTATTGCGGCGCGCAGATCAAGTCGGACGGGTCGGTCGTTTTCGGCGCCGGTTCGATCGACATGGGGACGACCTGCGACGCGACGGGCACGTTGTGCATCGAGGCGAGCGACCTCAGTACGCCCGCGACGTGCGACGCGTCGATCATGTCGTTCGCGCTTCCCGCGTTCGGGCGGGTCGCGTCCACGGGGCCCAATGGGGGCGGCCCCGGCGCGCCGCCCGACGCGGGCGCCACATGGGGGCCGAGCGCCTACCCGGGCGGCAGCGCGGACACGATCGTCCTCGACGGCACGAGCACCGACAGCCTCCGGTTCGGCCCGACAGCGCCCTCGGCCGGGGTCACATCGTTCTAGGTCTCTAGGGCGTCGGCGTCTCGCCGGCTCGGTGCGCGGCACGGGCCTCTACGACTCGGGGGGATCCGGCTGAAGTTCGATCGCCTTGCGGAAGCGCGCGTGCGATCGGAAGAGGCGATCCAGATCCATCCATGCGGCGTCGGCGAGCGGCGTTCGCTGGCGGCCGAGCACGCACTGCAGAAAGACGGCTTCGCGGAGGACCGCGGTGAGGTCCGCGGCGCAACGCGCGCGCCACGCGGTTTCATCCATTTCGCTTCGTTCGCGCGCCGCCTCGAAGTCGACGAGGACGACGTCGAGCGGGGCGGAGCAGACCACCATGTTGTGCAGCTCCGCGTCGCCGTGCGCGAGCCCGGCGGCGTGGAGCGTCGTGAGAGCTTCATAGGCACGCTCGAGGAATCCCCAGAGCCCTGCGGCCGTCGCGAGCGGCACTTTGGTTGCGACGTGAAGGTTGCCTTCTTCGGGGTCCACGCCGAAGGGCGTGAGGCGGGAGTACGGGTGTCCGGGTACGAGGCACCCGCGAATCACGTTCGGCCCGAACCCAATGGGCGGCGGCAACCGGAGGACGGCGCTCGCGAGCGAGAGCAGGCGGAACTCGCGCCCGGTGTCGCCCGAGAGGCGCGCCGCGAAGTACGTCTTGCGAAAGTGCAGGGGATAGTCGCGCGCGAGCGGATGGCGCTCCCGCGTTTCGCGCCCGGCGATGACGAAGTCGGCCGACATGAGGGGCAGCCCGTTGGCTTCGCGCCGCGCAATCGTTCGCACGACGTAGTCGTTTTGCGCGGGTTTCTCGATGAGGTCCGAGAACTCGCGGGCCAGCCTCACGGAGTGCTGGGGAGAGACGAAGACGAGCCGTTCGTCTTCCATGAAGGTCAGCGAACGGCGAGAGGGGTCGCGCTCATGCCAAGCAGGGTGTAGCTCAACCTGCAGGCCGCGCACCTGGAGGCGGCCTCGAGCGCCGGGCGACTCCGGCACGATCGCGGGCTTCCCCGGCGGATCGTCAGGGGGCGATCGCCTCGCGCGCCGTGTACGTCATGACCAGATACATCCGCAGAGGCTTGTCGCTTCGATTCCAGTACTCGTGCGGTACGTCCGCCTCGAACAAGATCGCATCGCCCGCGTCGAGGTCGTGCGATACGCCGCCGACGACCATCCCGAGCGAACCTTCGACGACGACGAGGTTCTCTTTGGTGCCTGGCGGATGCGGATCCGCTCGCTCGACGGCGCGTGGTGCCAGGCGGAGCTCGTAGAATTCGACCTCGCGCGGTCCGTCGAGCGGAAACAGCGCCCGCGACACGAACGCGCCGTCGTGCGATGCGAGAGTTCGCGCGCCTTTCGCGCGCATCACCGCGGGCGCCGCGCCGCCGTCGGTCATGACGGTCGAGAAGGGCACGTTCAGCGCGCGGACGATTTTCCAGAGAACGTTGATCGTCGGCGTGCTCTGCCCGAGCTCGACCTGCCCCAGCATCGCGCGGCTCACGCCCGAGACTCGCGACAGACGCTCGAGCGACAGGCCGCGGCGCACGCGGAGGCGTCGCAAGTTGTGGCCGACGATGCGGGTCAGGTCGGGCGCCGCCGTATCCTCCGGGCGCCCCTCGGACCGCCGCCCGCGCGTGGCCTCGCTCGTCGTCTCGCTGGCTGTTTTGGTCGCCACGGAACGTTGCACACGCGTACCGTCTACTATACAAGACGAATCGTCAAGACGCGGGCGCCGCTCTCCGCCCGAAACGAACGAAAATCCGGCGTAACGGAGGAAAGGGCAGCGCGAGCACCCTAGGTCGTTGTGCCGGATCCGGCATGCGCGTACGCCGGGGGCAGACAACGCGGAAGCCAACGAGAACGACTGGAGCGAACGACGATGACGGACCATCAGACCCTCGGCGCACAAGCCGCGCGCCAACTTGCCAATACGACGAAGACGCCGCCGCAGTGGGTGGGCACGACGCCGCGGTGGCTCGTGAGCCTCCTGCCGTGGACGCCGGTCGAAGCCGGCACGTACCGCGTGAACAAGGTGAAGGAAGGCGGCGAAAAGGGGATCGCCATCGAGTGCAGCCCGAGCGACGGCAGCGAGCTGCCGTGCGCGGCCGTCGACTACGAGGAGCAGCCGCGCGAGTACACGCTCAGCACGGTGACGACGACGCTCGAGGTGCAGACGCGCATCTCGGATTTGTACCGGAGCCCGATGGATCAGGTGCGCGAGCAGCTCGCGGTCCTCATCGAGATGGTCAAGGAGCGTCAGGAGAGCGAGCTCATTAACAACGCGACGTACGGCCTTCTGAACAGCGTCGCGCCGTCGATGACCGTCGGGACGCGAAGCGGCGCTCCGACGCCGGACGACCTCGACGAGCTCATTTCGAAGGTCTGGAAAGAGCCTGCGTTCTTTCTCGCGCACCCTCGCGCGATCGCTGCGTTCGGGCGCGAGTGCACGAGCCGCGGAGTTCCCCCGCCGACGGTGACGCTCTTCGGATCGCCGTTCCTCACCTGGCGAGGCATTCCGCTCATCCCGTCGGACAAGCTGAAGATCGAAGACAACAAGACGAACATCCTGCTTCTCCGCACCGGCGAGAAAAAGCGCGGCGTGGTCGGCCTCTTCCAGCCGGGGATCCCGGGCGAGGCGAGCCCGAGCCTCTCCGTGCGGCTCATGGGGATCAACGAGCGCGGCGCGGCCGCGTATCTGGTGTCGCTCTATTGCTCGGCGGCCGTCCTCACCGACGACGCGATCGGCGTGCTGCAGAACGTCGACCTCGGTCATTACCGTAACTACGGCACATGACGGCGAACGATCCGGGCGAGGGGATGGACCTCGCGAAGGAGATCGAACGCCTCGCGAACGCGTACTTTTCAGGGAACGCGCTGCCCGATGCGGGCCGCGTCGGCCCGAACGCGAGCCACGTCGGCGCCGGCGGAGCGTCGCCGGCGGTGACACTTCCTCCCGTCCCAGGTCCCATGCATCGTCCGCCGCTCGCGGCGGCACCTCCTCCGAAAGAAAGCGATCTGCGCGCCATCCCGACGCTCTTGTCCGAGAACTTCGGGACGCCGTCGGTCATCGCCTTGGCAAGCAGCGTCCCGGCCGAAACGTCGACGCCGTACTTTCTCGAGCTGGCCGGCCTACCCGCCAGCGCGCCTCCCGTGAACGGAGCGCCGCCGGTCAACGCGCCTCCGGGCGGCGCGCCGCCGTTCAACGGCGCGGCTCCGGTCAACGCGTCGCCGGGCGGCGGGCTTCCGATCAACGCGTCGCCGGGCGGCGGGCTTCCGATCAACGCGTCGCCGGGCGGCGGGCTTCCGGTCAACGCGTCGCCGGGCGGCGGGCTTCCGGTCAACGCAGCGTCCGCCGTGGGAGCTCCTTCGCGTGAGACGTGGTCGCTGGACCATTTCTTTTCGCCCGAGGTCGTCCCGAGCCTTCCCGCATCCCGTGGGATCTTCGACCCCCACGCCGTGCGCCGCGATTTTCCCATCCTCCGGGAGACGGTGCACGGTCGCCGCCTCGTGTGGCTCGACAACGCGGCGACCACGCAGAAGCCGCAAGCGGTCATCGATCGCCTGGCGCACTTCTATGCACACGAGAACTCCAACGTGCATCGCGCCGCCCACGAGCTCGCGGCTCGCGCGACGGACGCCTACGAGGGCGCTCGCGACCGGGTGAGCCGCTTTCTCAAGTCGCCTTCCTCCAAGCAGATCGTCTGGGTGCGTGGGACGACCGAGGCCATCAATCTGGTCGCGCAAAGTTGGGGCCGGAGAAACGTGGGACCGGGCGACGAGATCGTGATCACCTGGCTCGAGCATCACGCAAACATCGTCCCGTGGCAGCAGCTCGCGTCCGAGAAAGGCGCGCGCCTCCGCGTGGCTCCGGTCGACGACCGCGGGCAAGTCATCCTCGAGCAATATGAACGCTTGCTCGGCCCGCGCACGCGCATCGTCTCCTTCACCCAAGTCTCGAACGCGCTCGGAACCATCACGCCGGCGCGCGAAATGGTCGCCATGGCGCATCGTCACGGCGCGCGGGTGCTCGTCGACGGGGCGCAGGCGGTCTCGCACATGCCCGTCGACGTGCAGGATCTCGACTGCGACTTCTATTGCTTCTCCGGCCACAAGGTGTTCGGCCCGACGGGCATCGGCGCCCTCTATGGGAAGGCCGACGTCCTGGAAGCGATGCCGCCCTGGCAGGGCGGCGGCAACATGATCGCCGACGTGACGTTCGAGAAGACGTCATACAATCCTCCTCCCACGCGCTTCGAAGCGGGCACCGGGAACATCGCCGACGCCGTGGGGCTCGGCGCCGCGCTCGACTACTTGAGCGCAATCGGCGTCGAGAACGTGAACCGGTACGAGCACGAGCTGCTCGAATACGCGACCGAGCAGCTCCAATGCGTACCCGGCCTCACGATGATCGGGCTGGCTCCGGATCGCGCGGGCGTCCTGTCTTTCGTACTGGACGGCGTGCGGACCGAAGATGTCAGCGCGCTTCTCGACGAAGAGGGCATCGCGGTGCGCTCGGGCCATCACTGCGCGCAGCCCATCCTGCGCCGATTTGGCCTCGAGAGCACCGTGCGCGCATCGCTCGCGCTCTACAACACGCGCGAGGACGTCGATGCCCTGGTGGCTGCGCTGAAACGCCTGCAGACGGGGCGGCCGCCACGCTGAGGCTGCCAGAACGAGGGGCCTTGCGCTTCGTCTCGCGTCCAATATAATAGACGCGTGATCCAGACGCTAACCCCTCAGCAAGCGTACGAGCTCGTCACCCACAACGACGTCGAAGTGATCGACGTGCGCGAACCCGCAGAGTGGAACAGCGGGCATCTCGCCGGTGCCCGCCTAGTCCCGCTCGAGAGCCTCCGCCGATCGCCGAGCGCGTCGCTCCCTCGCGACGGCGTCCTCTTCGTGTGCGCAGCGGGCGTCCGCAGCCAGACTGCCGCTCGTCTGGCCGAGTCGATGGGCTTCAAGTCCGTCTACAATCTCTCGGGCGGAACCCGCGCATGGGTGAAGG
>DATHQY010000148.1:0-3655 GCA_035482215.1 Polyangiaceae bacterium
ACTTCGATGGTCCCCAGAACGGACACGCTGGGCGCTTCGATGAGGACCGCGCCGCCACTCCCACCGCCCGCCGCCGCCTGCCCCGCGGAGTACGGGCCGCCGGGAGCACCACCGCCTCCACCCGCCGCGACGATGCCGCCCGCTTCGATGGTGACGGATATTCCGGCCACGAGTTGGACCGCACCCCCGCTCCCGCCGCCGGCAAGCTCCGCCCCGCCCCCTGCCGATCCCGGTGTCAGCGGGATCAGGGTCGCGCTCCCGTACGAGGCCCCGCCGGCCCCCAAGGTCGACGTTGCGTTTCCGCCCGCGCCGCCGGCGCCGCAGAAGCCGCCGCCGCCCCCGCCGATTCCCGGCGTGTTGTCCGTCGTCTGGCCGGCCAGACCGCCGCCTGCGCCACCCCCGGTCATGCCCGCCACGCCCTTGATGCCGCCCGCGATCGGGTCGTCGCCCTGCGAGCTCGCGTCGAGGCGTCCGAGAATGTCGATCGTCGTCAGCGCGACGATGACCAACGGCTTCGAGTCC
The DNA here is from genome assembly GCA_035482215.1 of Polyangiaceae bacterium. Classification (GTDB taxonomy): domain Bacteria; phylum Myxococcota_A; class Polyangia; order Polyangiales; family Polyangiaceae; genus Palsa-1150. The sequence goes on from DATHQY010000148.1 coordinate 523, forward strand.
GCAATGGTGACGACCGCGTTGGCCTCGATGCGCCAGGAATGCGCCACGTACAGATTGACGACGGATCCGTCACTCTGGGTGACCGTGGTCGCAATGCACCCCGGCGTCGCGTTGCAGTCGACTCCGGTCTGGTCGATGGTCTCGGTCGAATCGATGTCGGGGAGATTGGAGAGATCGAGCCCGACCAACGCGGCCGCCACGTTCGACGGAGCGAAGCCGAGCGAGGGGACGCTGGAGTCGCCGCCCGGACCGCCCGTGGTCGAAACGTTGCTCGAAACCGAACACGCCGCCAGGACGAAGGCCATTGTGGAGCCGGCGAGGCCGACGCGAACGAGCGAAGGGGTGGAGGATCGTTTCCGCATGCGTGGAGGCTACGCAGAAGCGAATCGAGTCACGAACGCGGAGTTGCTTACGCTGCCGTAAGCGGCACGGGCTCCGCGTCGCAAGACCTGCATCCATCGACTGTGTAGACCTCACCTATCAGGCCGTCCGTTGCACCGAATCTTATGATTTCACGGATGCAGAGACGTTCGCCGGCTACATCTACGTGGTCGGCGGCGGCATGGGCGCGCGCCAAGAGCCTTCGGCAATCGAAGTATTCATCGCAGGCAAGCTCGTGACGCTCGGTATCCCAACAAGCGATCACGTGCGCACCAACCCCATTGCCAACGCGGCGACGAGCGACGACGTCGCCGCGGGGCGCGATCTCTATCAGGCGCACTGCGAGGTTTGCCACGCCCCCGACGGCAGCGGCAAGACGGCCGCCGGCGGCGGGATGTATCCGCGGCCGCCGCGGCTCCAGAGGGATGCGCTGTCGAAGCGTGCCGACGGAGATCTCTTCTATCTCATTCGCAACGGCGTCCGGAACAGCGCAATGCCCGGGTGGCAGCTCCCCGATCGCCAGACGTGGCAGCTCGTTCTTTGGGGAGCGCCGGCGACCGGTGCGTCGGATGCCACATGCCGACGATCGCGCAGACGATCGGCGACGTGAACGTGCGCAGTCACACGTTCCGATTCGTCACCCCGGCGGAGAGCGACGCGATGAAGATCCCGAATGCATGCAACGTCTGCCACGGCGACAAGCCGACCGCGTGGGCGGCGGCTGCGCTGGCGTCGTGGAAAGACCGTTCGCCGTGGCGGATGGCCGAGTAACGAGCGCCACGGGAGCGCCCGGTGGTTGCGCTTGCCGGAGAAACGGCCGTCGGCACGGGGCGATGACGGCTTTCACGAGCCGACCGCCCTGACCTTCCGAGGTCGGGGGGATAGCCCCTCGAAGCGATCCCGGAATTTGGCGCCGGCGGTCCAAAAAAAACGCCGGCGGCAGACCAATGACGTCCTAGGCTCGACGTCGGATGGGATCATGATGGCAGAAGACGGCGGCCCGAGAATCAAGGGTGGTGTCATCAAGGATCCGCGCGATTGGATGCGCACCGCCTACGGGCCGGAGGCCTACCAGAGCGCGCTTTCGAAGCTGCCCGTCGCCGAGCGGCTCCTCGTCGACGGGCCTATGCTCGCTGGGTCATGGTTCCCGCTTCCGGTTTGGGACCGCTTTCAGGCTGCGATGCGAGAAGAGGCACGCACACGACGCGGCCATTCGGATATGCAGTTCAACCAGCGGAACATGCGCGAGGCGGGCTCTCGTACGGTACGCACGATTTACAAATTCCTACTCGGGTTGATGAGCGCCAAGACCGCCATTGGAAAGGCCGTCGTGCTTTACAATCGAGTTTACAGTGACGGGCATTTCGAGATCGTCGAGAACGAATCGGGTCGAGCGGTGGTGCGCTACCGCGACGCAAGTCCCGCCTTTCGTGTGAACGTGACCCATAACTTCCCGAGCGGCCTCGTGTTCATCCTCGAACAGAGCGGAGCGAAACAGGTCGATGCACGCATCAGCCGCGACGAGATCGTCGGCGGCAAGCTGCTCTTCGAAGTGACGGTCACCTATGGCGCCTAGGCCCGCGTCGCGAAGAGCCGCGAGCGTGGGCGCCGAATCAGACCTCCTCGAGGATATCGCCGCTCGCGATGCTGGCGCGGAGCTCTTCGACGACGTTCGTCAGTTCGTCCTCGTCCCAAGTGTTGGCAAGGGACGAGTTCGTGCGAAACCAGGCCGCCGCGCCCTCTACGCGGGGGAAATGCTTGTGGGGAAAGGGGTAATTCGTCAGCATCGCCAGCCCCGCCACCACGCTCCGTACCACCGCCGCCCGGAAATTATTTCCTTCGAAGACGACGGCCGACAAGGACATCCGGCCTGCCGCCCCGCGCAGAAAGTCCGCCATGCCGTCGCGCGCGACCACCGACGGTATCCGCGCATCGGCTTCGACGATCGTGAGAAGAAAGACTCCCTCGGGGTGGGAGCCGGAGAGCTCGTCGAAGACCCGATGCGACGCCTCCACGGCCCCCAGGGTGGTCTCGACGCGGAAGATGAGCACCATGACGGATCGCCACGTGGCGATCACATGGTCGCGCGTGGCAACGCGCACGAGCGCAGAGGAAGTGTTGGCGCCCGTCATCTCTCCATCGAACTAATTCGAGTCCCGCCCGGTTCCGCAGACATGCGCAATGAATGTCCCCGTCGCCGCACCGGTCGCGAAATCGAGCGACCCCGTCGCCACGAAGACGCCCGTGGCGCCTTGGTAGCGCTCCGTTCCCTTGGCGATGGACGCCGTCGTCACGAACGGGGAAAGGGCGCCCGGGCCCCCCAGGTGAAGGATTCCGCTGTCATTCGTGTCGATGACGCCGCGGCTGGTCGTGACCACGCTGTGGCCCGTGTAAACGAATGCGGTGGGATCGCTGGGGTCATTGGTCGATTGAAGCGTCGAGAACGTGAAGTCGTAAATAGCCGGAAACTCCCCTTTCAGAAAGCCATGAGTGCAGAGGCCGACAGGGGAGAGACACGCGGGGGGCGGCACGGTGACGGAGCTGAACGGGCCCTCGACGAAGCGGCATGCGGGCTCGTCGTCACCGTCGGCGCGGGCTCCGGCAGAGAGGGACAGCACGGCCAGAGCCGCCGCGGCGGCGGTCAAAAGACGAGCGGGGCGAGCAAGTTGCGGGCGGAAAGCAACACTCTTCGATGAAATGACCATTGGTTTGGCTCCGAGAAAATAGGGGGGTTCAACGTCCGACGGTGAGC
>DATHQY010000149.1:0-14278 GCA_035482215.1 Polyangiaceae bacterium
GTCGCGGTCTCGCCGTTCGCGAGCTTGCGGGCCGTCGTCCCGGGGTATTTGCCGTTGAACCTGCCCGCGGACTTCGCGCGGCGCATCGTCGATACCGCCGGGCGTCTCGCGCACTTCGATCCGGACGACGCGAGCCCGCTCGACGCGGCCGGGCGAACGACGGCGGCGCTGCTCCTCGTGCACGGAAAGGACGACGCGCGCATTCCGTTCGCGCACGCGCAGCAGATCGTCGCCGCCGCGGCCGCCGCGGGCGCTCCGACGGAGCTCGTCCTCGTGGAGGGAGCGCACCACGACAACGTGGCTGGGGCGCAGGCGACGCGCCTGGCGGAGCGCGCCGTCGCCTGGTTTCGTCGCTACCTACGGTGACGCCGCGACCTACGCTTGCGACGCGGTGGCGGCGGGCGGCGAGGGCGTCGGCGTGGCGTGCCGGGGCAGCTGCAGGCGGAACGTCGTTCCTTCCGCGGACGAGGACGTGAGGTCGACCGTGCCCCCGTGGGCGAGCACGATTTGCCGCACGATATAGAGGCCGAGCCCGAGGCTGTCGCGCGTCTTCTGCGAGCCGCTCCGGAACGGATCGAAGAGATGCGGCCGCAGGTCCTCGGGAATCTCGCCGCCGTTGTGCACTTCGACCGCCAAGCCTTCCGCGGTTCCATGGACGGTCACGCGGACCTCTTCGTCTTGCTTGCCGTGGCGGAGCGCATTGCCGACGAGGTTCGCGAGCACTTGGCCGAGCCGCTCCTCGTCCCAGACGCCGGTCGTTGCTTCGCCTTCGTAGACGACGGTGAGCCTGCGCTCGGGATACGTGAGGCGCAGCTCGTCGATCACCTTGTCGGCGAGCGTGCGAAAGTTCGTCTCGCGCGTTTCGATCGGAATGCCGCCGGCCAGGCGCACGCGGGACAAGTCGTAGAGTTGCTCGAGCATCCGGACCATGCGCGCTGCGCTCGAGCGGATGCGTCCCAGCGTCTTCGTGCCGGCCGGCGTGATCTCGCGCTCGAGGAGCGCGGCTCCCATCACGACGTTGGAAAGGGGCGAGCGGAGGTCGTGACTGACCGCCGCGACGAACATCTCGCTGAGCCGCAGCACCTCGCGGAGCTCGATCCGCTGTCGATGCAGCTCGACGAACGTGTTGACCTTGTGGCCGAGCAGAATGGGGTCGATCGGCTTGAAGAGAAAGTCGACCGCGCCGACCTCGTAGCCGCGGAAGACGCGCTGCGCGTTGTGCGCGCCCGCCGTGACGAAGATGATCGGGACGCGGCGCGTGCGCTCGGTGCCGCGCATCAACTCGGCGAGCTCGAAGCCATCCATCTCGGGCATCTGCACGTCGAGGAGAGCGAGCGCGACGTCGTGCGCGAGCAGGAGCTCGAGCGCTTCGCGTCCGGAACGCGCGCGGAGAAGCTCGAGCCCGTCGCGCCGCAAGAGCGCCTCGAGAACGAGCAGGTTTTCCTCGAGATCGTCGACCAGAAGGACTTTGACCGGGGGAAGAGAGCTCACGTTGCCTGTGCCAGAGAAAGGAGTTGTCGAGCGATCTCCGAGAGGCCTACCACGCGTGCCGAGGGAACGGCAGCCAGTGCGGCTCTCGGCATGGTGGGGGCCTCGGCAGAGGCGGGCTCTTGCACGATCGAAACGCCGCCCGCGGCATGAACGGCGCGGAGGCCTTCCGACCCGTCGTCGCTCGCGCCGGTTAGCACGACGGCCGCGAGCTTGCTGCCGTAAGCGGCCGCGGCGGAGCCGAAGAGCACGTCGACCGAGGGGCGCGAAAAGCGTACAGGCGGTTCGATCGACAGCGCGCAACGCCGATTGCGCTCGACGAGCAGGTGATAATCCGGCGGCGCGAAGTACACCGAGCCGCGCTCGATGCGTTCGAACGCCTCGGGCTCGCAGACCCGCATGCGGCAGTGCGGCGCGTACACGTCGACGAGGAGACTCGGCGACGTCGCCGGAATGTGGAGGACGACGAGGACCGCCGGAAACGACGCCGGGAGCTCGCTCAAGATCGAGCCGAGGGCCGTGACCGCCCCGGCCGACCCGCCGATGACGACCGCCTCGATCCCAGGTTCGCGTTCGCGTTCGCGTTCGCGCGGGTCGCTCATCGGCGCCTCATTTGCGGCGGTACCATCGTTCGCTCGGCGCGAACCCTTCGAAGTCCCCGTCGTGCTTCGAGAAGCGCAGCGTCTCGCGGGATCCGAGGCCGAGAAATCCGCGCAAGCAGAGCGAGTCGCGGAAGAGACCCGCGGCGCGCTCCTGGAGCGGGGGCTCGAAATAAATGAGGACGTTCCGGCACGAGACGACCTGCACCTCCGCGAAGACCGTATCGGTCGCGAGGCTATGGTCGGAGAAGACGACGCGCTTGCGGAGCCCCCGGTCGAACGTCGCCGAGCCATATTTGGCCGTGTAGTATGTCGAGAGCGAGCAAGGCGCGCCGGACGCCTGGTGGTTGGCGGTGAACGCCTTCATGCGATCGATCGAGTAAATCCCCGCTTCTGCGGTGCGCAGCGCCTCCGCGTTGATGTCGGTCGCGTAAAGGATCGTCTTGTCGAGCAGCCCCGTCTCGCGGAGCAGGATCGCGAACGAGTACACCTCTTCGCCCGTGCTGCACCCCGCGACCCAGATCTTGAGCGACGGATACGTCTGCAGGACCGGGACGATCCGCTCGCGAAATACGCGGAAGTAAGCAGGATCGCGAAAGAGATCGCTCACCTGCACGGTGAGGTAGGAGAGCAGGACGGGGAAGGCCGCCTCGTCGTGGAGAATGCGTTCCTGCAGCGCGGAGATCGTCTTGCAGTCGAGCGCGGTGAGCGCCAGGGCGACCCGCCGCCGCACGGAGGCGCGGCTGTACTGGCGGAAGTCGTACTGAAAGCGCTGGTAGATCGCCCCGAGAAGGAGGTCGATCTCGAGGTCGCCCTGGCCCTGCATCACGATTTGGGCATCCACACGCGAAGGAGCGAGAGGAGCATGTCGATGTCGAGCGGTTTGGCCAGGTAGTCGTTCGCGCCGGCCGCGAGGCAGCGCTCCTGGTCGTCGCTCATGGCTTTCGCGGTGAGGGCGATGATCGGAAGCTTGGCCCAGCGCGCGTTTTGCCGAATCGCGCGGGTCGCTTCCAGCCCGTCCATCTCCGGCATCATCAAGTCCATCAAGACGAGATCGATTTTCGATTCCTTTTCGAGAAGAGCAAGCGCCTCGCGTCCGTTTCGCGCGATTTCGACCTGGACGCCCTTCGGCTCGAGCGCGCTCGTGAGGGCGAAGACGTTGCGCACGTCGTCTTCGACGACGAGAATCGTACGGCCTTCGAAAAGGGCCTCGCGGTGGCGCGCCTGCATGAGCAAGCGCTGTTGATCGGGCGGTAGCTCCGACTCCACCTGGTGCAAGAAGAGCATCACTTCGTCGAGCAAGCGCTCGGGCGAATGGGCGCCCTTGACGATGATCGACTTGGAGTACTTGCGCAGGCGCTGCTCTTCCTCGGGGCGGAGCGCGCGGCCGGTGTACACGATGATCGGCGGAACCGAGTATCGCTCGCCGGTCGCCATCGTCTCGAGCAGCTCGTAGCCGCTCTGATCCGGCATGCCGAGGTCCGTCACGATGCAGTCGAACGTCGCCTCGCGGAGCTTCTCCAGCGCGTCGGCCACGGAAGCCGCCGTCGTGATCTGCACGTCGCTCCGTCCGAGGAGCGAGGCGACGCTCTCGCGCAGGGTCGCGTCGTCGTCGACGACGAGCACGCGCCGAATCCGGCGCGACGAGCGACTCTCGAGGTTGCGGAACGCGTCGATGAGTTGCTCGCGACTGACCGGCTTGAGCATATGGGCGGCGGCGCCCATCGACAGCGCGGTCTCGGCGTGATCCGACCCCGAAATCACGTGGACGGGGATGTGGCGCGTCTTCGGATCCCGCTTGACCCGGTCGAGGACCGACAAGCCGGTGTGGTCGGGCAAATTGATGTCGAGGAGGATCCCCGCGAGTTCGTGCCGTCGCGCAAGCCGCAGGCCGTGCTCGGCCGTCGTCGACGAGAGACACGCGAAGCCCGCCTCGTGCGCGGCGTCCGCCAGAATGCGTGCGAATGCCTCGTCGTCCTCGATGATCAGCACGGCGCGGGCGCCGGGCGCCAGCGGTTCTGCCGCCTCGTCCGACTCGGGCCCGGCTTCCGGTGGAGGTGTCGCGCGCGTCACGGCTCGCATCACCGTTCCTGCGGGGGTCATGGGCCCCGTGTACGAGCGGGGAAGAGTAAGCGTAAAGCAGCTGCCGGCGCCGGGATGGCTTTCGACCGCGATGTCCCCTCCGAGCAGACGAGCGAGCTCGCGCGAGATCGACAGCCCGAGCCCGGTGCCGCCGTACTTGCGGTTCGTCGTGCCGTCGGCCTGCCGGAACGCCTCGAAGATCACGGCGTGCTGGCCGGGGGCGATGCCGATCCCCGTGTCGCGGACCGCGAAAGCTACCTCGTCGCCCTGGGCCGTGACGTCGACCGTGACTTCGCCGCGATCGGTGAATTTGATCGCGTTCGAGACGAGGTTCTTCAAGATCTGCTCGACGCGGCGCACGTCGGTCTCGATCGCGGCTGGGACGCCCGGCGCGACGGCGACGGCGAGCTTCAGCCCTTTCTGCGATGCCATCGGCTCGAACGTGCGCAAGAGCGCGTCCCGCACCCCCGCGACCGGAACGGTGGCCGCCTCCACGTCCATCTTGCCGGCTTCGATCTTCGACAGATCCAGAATGTCGTTGATGAGCGTCAAGAGGTCGTTGCCTGCGGCATAGATCGTCTCCGCGAAGCGGATCTGCTCGGGCGTCAGATTTCCTTCGCGGTTGCCCGCGAGGAGCTTCGCGAGGATGAGCGAGCTGTTGAGCGGCGTCCGCAGCTCGTGGGACATGTTCGAGAGAAACTCCGATTTGTACTGGCTCGCGCGCGCGAGCTCCTTCGCTTTCGCGGCGATGTCGGCCTGCCTCGACGCGAGCTCCGCGTTCTGCTCTTCCAGCTGCTTCGCCTGGCGATCCAGGTTCTCCGTCGTTTGTTCGAGCTCCGCGTTCTGCGTCTCGAGCTGCTTTTGCGTGCTCCGGAGCGCTGTCGTCTGCGCTTCGAGCTCCTCGTTCGCGACACGCAGCTCCTCCTGCTGCGTCTGGAGCTCCTCGGCTTGGCGATGCGCTTGTTCGAGGAGCTCCCGCAGGCGCTGCTTGTACTCGGACGAGCGGACTGCCAGGCCCACACTGGGGCCGATGCGCTCGAGCAGGTCCAGCGATCGCGCTTCCACGGCGCGCAGAAAGCCAAGCTCGACGACCGCGTTGGTCGTCCCATCGACGCCACCGGGAACGATCACGACCTCGGTCGCCGTGGCTTCGCCGGTCCCGCCGCGGATCTTGAGAAAGTCGCGGGGCACGTCGCGCAGATGCACGACTCGCCCCTGGACCGCGGCCCGTCCGACGAGTCCTTCGCGGTCCCCGAACGAGTCGGGCCCGGCCGCGCGCGAGTCGAGTCCGTGGCCTGCCACACGGCGCCACGTTCCCCCTTCTTTCGTGAAGAACGCGCCCACTTCGGCCCGCGCGTACTCGGCGAGGACCGCGAGGGAGTCGCGGCCCAGCTGCTCGAGGGTGCGTTCGCCCTGGAGCGACTCCGTGATCTTGGTCTGCCCCGCGCGGATCCAGGCCTCGTCTTCCGTCGTTGCGCGCGCGGTCGCTTCTGCTTCGAGCGCCGTCCGGAACGTCTTCGCGATCGCCGTGAGCTGGCTTCGCGAAAGGAACGCGAGAACCACCCCCGAGAGCGCGAAAAGCCCGACGAAGACGACTTTCGTGCTGGCGGTGGACTCGGCGGCTGTCGCGACGCGGGCGCGCCGCAGCGCTTGCTCGACCTCGATGGCCTCGCGCATCCCTTCGCGGACGCTGTCCATTCGCTTCTTGTGCTCGAGCATTGCGGGGAGCGAGCGGGCGCTCGCGAGGTCATGGCCCTCGACGGCAGGGGTGATGAAGTCGCGCCAGAACTGGTAGCGATGGCGCGCCTCGGCGAATCGCGCCTGCTGCTGCGGGCTGTCCGCGACGAGCTCCTGCAGCCGCGCGAACCCCACGTCGGGCTGCGCGCGATCGTACGGCTCGAGGAATACCCGCTCGCCCGTCACCAGATACCCGCGGAGGCCGGTCTCTTGATCGACGATCTGCTTGAGCGTTCCGTCCGCCGCGCCGATGACTTCGTCGGTATGGTCGACCCAGCGGGCGTCGTCCGCCATCTGGAGAATCTGCCTCCCCAGGACCGTTCCCAGAATGACGAGCAACACGACCGGAATGCCGATCGCGATGAAAAGGCGCTGCGCGAGCGCGGATCGTTGCTGATTTTCGGACACCATCTCTCGTGTCCCTTATAGCCGGCGTCGCCGCAGCATCGAGCGTGCACGGCCGTGCGGCCTCGCGCCCCGCGATAGCTCAGATCGCGAACTGCTCGGCGTCGCGGGCCTTCAGCTCGATTCCCAGCCCGGGCCGGCTCGTATCGGGCGTGAGACGGCCCTCCCTGGGCGCCAGCGCGCCGTCGAAGAGCATCCGCTCGATGCGCGCATGGTCGTAAAAATATTCGACGTGCACCGTACGGTGCGACGCGCAGGCGAGGTGAGCATGCACGTGAGGCGCGCAATGCGCCGACAGCAAGGCACCGCTCGCGTCACAGAGGGCGTCGACTTCGACATAGCCGGTCACACCGCCGCAGCGCGTCGCGTCCGCCTGAAGGACGTCGACCGCTCGCGCGTCGAGCATGCGGCGAAAGTATTCGGCACCGTATCCGTACTCACCCGCTGCGATGGCCATCTCCCCGGGCGCACGCTCGCGCACGGCGCGAAGGCCCGCAAGGTCGTCGGAGCTCACGGGCTCTTCGAACCAGCGGACCCCGTGCTCGGCGAACCGCTCGGCCTGGGCGATCGCGAGCCTGGCGGAGTAGGCGCCGTTCGCGTCGACGAACACGCCGGTGGTACCCACGGCGTTCCGAGCGAGAGCCACGCGCGCGCGATCCGCGATCGGGTCGCGGCCGATTTTCATCTTCACGAAGCGCATGCCCTCCGCGGCCCACCCGCCGAGTTGCGCGCACAGGCGCTCGTTCGAATACGAGGTGAATCCGCCGCTGCCGTACACTTCCACGCTCTCCCGCGCAGCTCCGAGGAGCGTCACGAGTGCGATTCCGTGGAGACGTGCGGCCAGATCCCACAGGGCCATGTCGACCGCGGAGATGGCCATGGCCCCGATGCCGCATCGGCCGAGGTTGCGAACGGCGCGACCCATCGCGATGTGCGCCTCGCGCGGCCGGCTCGCGCAGGCGCCGACGACGACGGGCGCCAGGCTATCTTCGATGACCGCGGCCGTCGCTCGGTCCGCGTACGTGTACCCGAGGCCGGATTGGCCCCCGCCGGTCGCCGTGACGACGACCAGAACGGTGGCCGACCATTCGTAGGTCCCGTCCGCTTCCGGCCCGTCGGTCGGGATGCGGTATGCGCGCGCCCGCAGACTTTGAATGCGCGGTTCGTTCACGGCCCGTCAGCGAGCGGAGAGGGAATAGAGCAGCGCGAAGACGACCAGAGCGACGAGCCCGACGCCGAGCGCCGCACGGCGCATCGACCGGCGTAGCGCGAACCGGCGCGCGGCGACCGCTTCGTGCTCCGCGGCCACCGCCCGGAGAGGCACGCCGCGGAGCGCGATCTGGAGGACCTCGGCGATATGCAGGCCCCGGCGGTGGGTCCGTTGCTCGATCTGCGATTTGCACGAAAAGCCGTCCGCGAGGATCCAGGTGTCCTCGGACTCCTGCCGAACGCGTGGCAGGAGGACACGTTCGCCGGCAGCGAGCGACGTCTCGTACTTGTCTTTCTCGTAGCCGAACGAGCCCGCCATTCCGCAACAGCCGGATTCGAGCACGGTGGCAGCGATCCCCATGCTCTCGAGGAGACGCTTCTCCGGATCGAATTTCATGACAGCCTTGTGGTGACAGTGGCCCTGGACGATCGCCTTGGCATTAAGAGTGGGCGGCGCCCATGCGGCGCGGACACGGCCGCTCGTCAAGAACTCGCTCAGCGTCATCACTTGCTCGCGGAGAAGGCGCGCGCGCGGATGGTCGGGCAGGAGATTCGTCATCTCGTCACGGAAGACCGAGCAGCAGCTCGGCTCGAGCACGATGATGGGCGTCCGCGCGGTGATGTCGTCGTCCATGACCTCGAGGATGTGCTCGAGGTAGCGCTTCGCGCGGCCGAGCATCCCGTAGTCGTAGAGGGGGCGTCCGCAGCATGCGTGCACAGTCGGGATCGCGACGCGAAAGCCCGCGTCCTCCAGCACGCTCATCGCGGCCTGTGCGACCTCCGGGGTGAAGTGATTGTTGAACGTGTCCGCCCAGAGGACCACCCGTTCGCCGTCGGGGTTCTTGGGCGGATGTGCACGAAACCAAGCCTGGAACGTCTGGGCGGCGAAGGCGGGGATCGGCCGCTTCTGCGAGACGCCCGCCAGCGCCTTCGCGATGCCGCGAAGGAGAGGCGTCTGCGTGACGAGATTCGCGAGGCCCGGCACGACGCTCGCCATGCGCGCCCAGCGATCGATGAGGCCGAAGGCGTACGCCGCACGCGGCCGCAAGCGGCCCTGCCAATAGTGCGACAGAAACTCGGCCTTGTACGTGGCGACGTCGACGTTGACCGGGCAATCGCCTTTGCACCCCTTGCATGACAGGCACAGATCGAGCGCCTCTTTGACGTTCTCGTCGCGCCAGCCGTCACGGATCGGGCCTTTCTGTAGCATTTCGAACAAGAGGTGCGCCCGTCCGCGCGTCGAGTGCTTTTCTTCGCGCGTCACCATGAACGATGGGCACATCGTGTCCTGATCGCCCTCGCCGGCGAGCCGCCGGCACTTCCCGATTCCGACGCATCGGAGCGTCGCGTGGGCGAAGCTGTGCCCGTCCTCCGGGTAGTGGAAATGCGTCTTGGGTTCCCACGGCGCATAGGCGGGCCCGAGGCGCAGATTCTCGTCGATCCGGTACGGATCGACGATCTTGCCTGGGTTCATCTTCCCGTCGGGGTCCCAGATCCCTTTGAACTCGCGAAACGCTTGCACGATCTCTTGGCCGAACATCTTGTGCAGGAATTCGGCTTTCGATTGGCCGTCGCCGTGTTCGCCCGAAATCGATCCGCGGTATTTCACCGCGACGAGATCGGTCGCTTCTTCCATGTACGCGCGCCACTTCGCGATGCCGCTCGCGCTCTGCAAATCGAAGTCGATGCGGCAATGGATGCAGCCCATGCCGAAATGGCCGTACATCGCTGAGTCGTATCCGTAGCGATCCCAGAGGGCGCGCAGATCGCGCAGATAGGCGCCGACGTCCTGCGGCGCCACCGCGGAATCCTCCCAGCCCTCCCACGCATCGGGCTGGCCGGGAACGAACGCGGTCGCCCCCAGGCCGGCCTCGCGGACGAGCGTAATATGGTGTTGCTCGGCCTCGTCGGTCACGATCTTGATCGATGGCGCGTTCGGCAGCTTCTCGAGGCGCCTCTGGAGCTCCTCGGCCTTCTCTTTGGCTTCGTCGGCCGTCGCGCCCCCGAACTCGGCGAAGAGCCACCCGCATCCCGGGGGCAAAAGCGCCAGGTAGCGTTCGTGCGGGTCGCGCTTCTGGTGCACGTGCTCGTAGAGGCGCGCGTCCATCGCTTCGAGGCCGATGGGCTTGTAGGGGAGCACATCCATGATGTGGTCCGCCGCGCGGTAGATGTCCGGATAGCCCAGGACGGCGAGCGCGCGCTTCGGCGGGTTGTACACGAGGCGGACCGTCATCTCGAGCATCGAGACGCAGGTGCCTTCGCTCCCGACGAGCGCGCGAGCGAGGTTCCACCGGCCGTCCGGGCCGGGCAGGAGCGAATCGAGGTTGTAGCCGGACACTCGGCGTGGCACGCGTGGATACCGCTCTTCGATAAGCTGGCCGTACTTCGTGCGGAGCGCCGCGAGCTTCGCGTAGATCTCGCCGACGCGGCCTCCCGCGCGAATCGCCACTGCCTCCTCGTCTGCGTTCGTCCAGCCCGCGTGCATGCGCGTACCATCGTAGAGGAGGACCTCCATCGCTTCGGTGTTGTCGACGGCCTTGCCTGCCATCTGCGCATGGACGCCGCACGAGTTGTTCGAGAGCATCCCCCCGAAGCAGCAGTGATCGTGCGTCGCCGGTTGGGGACCGTATGTCAGACGGAACGGCTCGACGGCGCGCGCCAGGTCGTCGCAAATGACTCCCGGCAGGACGCGCGCGGTCCGCTTCTCGGGATCGAGATCGACGATCGTGTTCATGTACTTCGACCAATCGATGACGACCGCGGCGTTCACCGTTTGTCCGCAAAGCCCGGTTCCGCCCGCGCGCGAAACGATAGGCGCGCCGAAACTCCGGCATGCGGCGATCACGCCCACGGCGTCGTCCTTCGATCGCGGAATGACGACGCCGAGCGGGACTTGCCGGTAGTTCGAGGCATCGTGCGCGTAAAGAGCGCGGGAGCCGTCGTCGAAGCGCACCTCGCCTTCGATGGCGCGCCGCAACGCCGCCTGAAGGCCCCGAACGTCGACGTCGGTTTGGCCCGCCCGCGGCAGCTCGCCCCGCGTGCCCTCCGCGGTCGTTCGAGCGAGGCGCGAGGCCGGGACGAACGCGCGATCGCCCGTGCCGGAAGACGCCGCCATCGTCAGCGGTCCTTGCCGAGACTCGGGAAGAGGTGCATCGCCGCCTGTTTGATCAGGCCGGACTCGGCCTGATCGCCTTTGAGGAGGCTCATCCCGAAGCTCTGCATCTGCTTGAGAGTGATGTGCGGGGGCAGAGGAGGCACGTCGGGATCGACCATCGCCTCGATGATCGTCGGCACGGGCGAAGCCAGCGCCTCGTCCCACGCGGCGCCGATCTGATCGGGCCGATCGACGCGCACCCCCCGAAGCCCGCACAGCTCGGCGAACTTCGTGTAGTCGAAGTCCGGCAGGTCCTGGGACGCGGCGTAGCGCGTGTCGCCGGCCATTGCGCGCATCTCCCAGGTCACCTGGTTCAGGTCGTTGTTGTGGAGCACCAAGACGACGAGGCGCGGGTCCGACCAGGTCTTCCAGTAGCGTTTGATCGTGAGGAGCTCCGCCATCCCATTCATCTGCATCGCGCCGTCGCCGACTAGGGCGATGACGGGCCGATCGGGACACGCGAACTTCGCTCCAATCGCGTAGGGAACACCGCATCCCATGGTGGCCAGCGACCCGGACAAGGTCGCGCTCATGCCACGTCGCAGCTTGAGATCGCGGGCAAACCAGTTCGCGGCGGATCCGGAATCGGCGCAGAGGATCGCCTTGTCCGGGAGCCGCGGCGAGAGCTCCCAGAAGACGCGCTGCGGATTGATCGGGTTCGCGGGAAGGTGCGCGCGATCCTCCATGAGGCGCCACCACTCGGCGACGCCCTTCGCGATCGAGTTCTCCCAGCTGCGGTCGGCCTTTCGCGCCAGAAACGGGACGAGAGCCCCGAGGGTCAGCTTCGCGTCGCCGACGAGGTTGCATTCCATCGGGTAGCGAATACCGATGAGCTTCGGGTCAATGTCGATCTGGACGCCCCGCGCCCGGCCCTCTTTCGGCAAGAACTCCGAATACGGGAACGACGAGCCCACCATGAGCAGCGTGTCGCACTCCATCATCATGTCCCAGCTCGGTTTCGATCCGAGGAGGCCGATGGGGCCCGTCACGAACGGCAAGTCGTCGGGGACGACGGCGCGCCCCAACAGCGCTTTGGCGATCCCCCCGCCCAAGAGGTCCTGCACCAAGAGCACTTCGTCGAGTGCTCCCGTGGCGCCCGCGCCGACGAGGATCGCGACGCGCTCGCCCGCGTTGAGGATGTCGGCCGCGCGCTTGATCTCGGACTCGGCGGGTACGACGCGCGGCGGGCTGTACCCGGCGCTCGAATGCGCTGTGTCGTGCGCGTGCGGCGGAGCTTCGACAGCCGCCATTTCCTGCACGTCTTTCGGCACGATGATGCAGGTGGGACACCGCTCGCTCGCGGCCGTGCGAAACGCGCGGTCCACGAGAAACCGGACTTGATCCGGGCTCATCGCGGTATGCACGTATTCGGCGGCCACGTCTTTGAAGAGCGTGTGGAGGTCGACCTCCTGTTGGTAGGAGCCTCCGATCGCCGTCGTGGCCGCCTGCCCGACGATCGCAACGACCGGCTGGTGGTCCATCTTGGCGTCGTACAGGCCGTTCAAGAGGTGAATCGCGCCGGGCCCCGACGTGGCGATGCAGACGCCGACTTTGCCGGTGAACTTGGCGTAGGAGCACGCCATGAAGGCCGCCATCTCTTCGTGGCGTGCCTGAATGAAGCGACATCCGTGATCGTCGCGGTTGAAGGCTCCCATGAGGCCGTTGATTCCGTCGCCCGGGTAGCCGAAGACGAAGCTCACGCCCCACTCGGCCAACCGCTCGAGAATCTGGTCCGCGACGCGCTTGCTCATGGGCGGGCAAGATGCAACGGACGAACCGCATGCGGTCCGGCGCCGAAAAGGCCCAGCACATCGACGCTCTCGCAGCGCTCGCGGCGTCCGAGCGCGCGTGTCGCGCGTGCCCACTGTGGAAGGACGCCACGCCGGGCACGTCCTCGGACTCCGATTTCGCGTTACGCTGCAGAGGCTCCGCGAAGCCTCCTCGGCGAGATCAGCGCGCTCGGTGCCGCGCGCGCAGCATCTGAAAGTAGCGCTTGCCGATCCCCGATGCGGCCGCCGCGCGGCCCACATGGTTCGAGTTCTCGCGTAGCTGCTGCTCGATGTACGCGGCGTCGAACGCGTCGAGCAAACGTTGCCGTGCCTCGGCGAGCGAGAGCCGGTTCGTCAGCATCTCGGCGACGAGCGCATCGAACTTGCCGCCGGCCGTGCTCGCGCGAATGCGGCTCGCGCTCTCGGGATGCACGACCACTTCGCCGAGGGCGAGCCACCGCGCGACCTCGTTGCGGAGCTCGCGGACGTTGCCGGGCCACCAGCCGTTGTCCCAGCGGGCGAACACCTCTTCGGGAATGCTCCCCGGGTCCGCTCCGAACTCGCGACAAAAGTGGGACGCAAGAAGCCGGACGTCGTCGGTGCGCGTTCGGAGGGGCGGAAGCTCGATGCGCGACGACGCGAGGCGCTGGAAGAGATCTTCGCGGAAGCGCCCGCCGTACACCTCGCGATCGAGATCGCGGCGCGTCGTCGCCATGATGCGCGTGTTCACGCGAAGCACCCGGTCGCCGCCGAGGCGCTGCACTTCGTTGTGCTCGATCACCCGGAGAAGTTTCGCCTGCAGCGTCGGATCGAGGTCGCCGAGCTCGTCGATGAACAGCGTTCCGCCGTCGGCCTGCTCGACCAGCCCCTTGCGCATCGAAGCGGCTTCGGCGAAGGCGCCGCGCTCGTGGCCGAAAAGCTCGGATTCCATCAAGCTCGCGGATACGGTGGAGCAGTCGAAGGCGACGAAGGGGCCCTTCTCGCGCGCGCTCGCGCCGTGGAGGGCCCGCGCGAGCAACTCCTTGCCCGTGCCCGCCTCGCCCTCGATCAGAATCGGGTCATTCGATGCCGCGAGTCGGTGGCACAACGGGTAGAGGCGCCGCATCGCGACGCTCGCTCCGATTACCGGACCGAACGACGTCGCGTCGGGCAGTGGCTCGGCGAGCGCCTCGCGTTCGGCACGCTCGATCTGGACGCGCGTATCCCCGAGCTGGAGCGCCTCACCACCGGTCAAAAACGCATCGACGACGCGGACGCCATCGACGAACGTACCGTTCGTCGACGCAAGGTCGGTGACGTGCAGCTCTCCGCCGATGACTTCGAGCGCCGCGTGCCGGCGGGAAACGCGTGGATCCGTAAGGCGAATCTCGCACGTCGGACTCTGGCCGACGAGCGCGCGCAATGGCTTGCTCGCATCCAGCACGAAGGAGACCCCGCTGTCAGGACCCTGCAAGACTCGCATCGTGAACGAGACGTGCTCTTCGCCGGCCTTGCGCTCGCTCTTGTTCTCGGACCCGTCGTCTTCACTCGTCAATTCCGTCATTTCCGACCCCCCGCGCCAAGTGAAGGGGGACTTTACTCTCTCCTGCACGCGGAGGACAAATCGAATTACCGTTCCATGTATCCCGCACGGAGTATCCCGCACGGACGCGGTCGCCCCCGCGGAAGATGGATCGACGACAAGCGCGCGAACGCCATCGCAAAAGCAGCGAAAGACGACCCTGTCGCGTCGGGGGATCCAATGAAGGAGAGCCGCGTGCGAAGTGGTCACGCGGGCCCCACGATCGTCGGCTGCTCGTGCCGAGGCCGCTTATCCATTGGATCGACGCGGGAGG
>DATHQY010000150.1:0-2928 GCA_035482215.1 Polyangiaceae bacterium
ACGGCGCAGGCGCGCCCGCTGCGGTCGCAGCGACCGGCGCCGCGGACTCCGCCGCCGGCGTCGTCGCCGACAACGGCGCAGGGGCCGGCCCGGGGGCGCGCGCTTTCGGAAAAAGGACGGGCCACAGCCCGACAAGGCCTACGAGAAGAACGGCCCCCGCGACCGCGAGCCACACCCCGACCGACACGCGCACGAGCGGAATGCGCGGCGGCGTCGAAGGCGACGGGAACGGGCGCGGCGGCGCAGATCGATCCGAAGAGAACGCTCGGTTCGCGGCGGCTGCGCCGTTCGGTGCGAGGCGGGGCCCCCCGACCCGCTCCACGCGGGGCGACCCCTTCGCCCGCGCCATGACCGAGGACGGAGGCCCCTCCCCCGTTGCCAACGCCTCGAGGGCCGCGGCGAGCTCGCTCATCGACGCGAACCGTGCCTCGGGCTTCTTCTCGAGGCACTTCAGCGTGATGCCCTCGACGATGCCGAGATCGGCGTTGGCCATCCCGACCTCGCTCGGCGGCACCGGCGTCGCGAACATGTGTTGCGTGAGCACGCCCATGTAGGAGTCCGCCACGAACGGTGGCCGTCCCGTGAGCATCTCGTACATGATGACCCCGAGCGCATAGATGTCGGACCGGGCGTCGACCGCCGCACCGCTCGCTTGCTCGGGCGACATGTACTGCGGCGTTCCGAACACGACGCCCGCGCGCGTGAAGCCGCTCGCGCCGACGATTTTCGACGCCCCGAAGTCGACGACGCGCACATCAGCGTGCTCCTGGACCGGCGCCACCCCGGACACGAGCGTTTCGTGGCGTGACGGGCTCCTGCGGCTGGCGACGAGAATCACGTTGTCCGGTTTGAGGTCGCGATGGACGATTCCCGCCTCGTGGGCGGCGCCCGCTCCCTTCGCGACCTGCGCGAGCACGTCGATCGCGAAGGCCACGGAGAGCGGGCCTTCGCGCAGCCGCTGCCCGAGCGTCTGCCCCGTCAGAAGCTCCATGACGAAGTAGGGCGTCCCCTCCGGCTGCCGTCCGTAATCGGTGATCTGCACCACGTTCGGGTGTTTGACGCTCGCCGTGGCCTTGGCCTCGTGCAAGAAGCGCATCGAGAGGGCCTCGTCGCAAGCGAGGTCGCCGCGGAGGACTTTCATCGCGAAGGCGCGGTCGATCGCCAGATGGTTCACCTTGTAGACCCGCCCCATGCCGCCTTCGCCCAGCAGTTCGAGGATGCGGTACCGGTTGTCGACGACCGTGCCGAGCAAGCCATCGGGCTTCGGGTCCCCCGCCGCGCTTCCGAGCGGCACGCCGTCGAACGGACAAAACGCCGCGTCCCCCGAGAAGCGGCGATCGCAGGTCGGGCACTGCTTCACGTCGGCGCGGACGTCGACCGTCGCGCGGGGAGCGGGGCGCAGCGTCAACGCGGGCCCGAGCCTCTCGGCCTCAGCGAGCGCCCGCGGTGGCGGCCGCCGCCGCCGTTCCGCAATTCGGACAGAACTTGCCGCCCGGCGCGAGCTCGGTGCCGCATCCGGAACAGAATCGCTTCGCCCCCATGAGCGGACCGCCGCAATCGGCGCAGAACTTCCCCCCCGCCTGGGTCGCGCCGCACTTGGTGCACGTGAGCGACGGCCCTCCGGCGGGCGCCGCCGGCGACGCCATCCCCGCGGCCATGGCGTTGCCCATGCCCATCCCGACGGCGACCTGCGCCCCGAGACCCGCGATGCCGCTGCCGACGCCGTGCGCGGCCATCCCCTGCCCGGCACCGATCACCGCCTGCCCGGCGGCATACCCCTGGTAGCTGCCCGCGAGCTCGCGCACGTAGCGCGCATCCTGGTTGAATTGTTGGTCGAGGCCGACCTGCCGCGCGTCCGCGTCGGCCCGCGCGCCCTCGACGCCGATTCGCTTCACTTTGGCTTGCCGCTCGGCCTTGGCGATTTCGGCGTTGGCGGCGACGAGGCGCTTCCGGTCGTCGTCGTTGAAGTTGATGTTGAACTGCCCGACCTGCAGCACGCGCGCGCCGATGTCGCTCAAGCTCGGCGAGCGCGCGACGAACTGCTCGGACAGGCG
Source organism: Polyangiaceae bacterium (assembly GCA_035482215.1). Taxonomy (GTDB): domain Bacteria; phylum Myxococcota_A; class Polyangia; order Polyangiales; family Polyangiaceae; genus Palsa-1150. Next base: position 2,055 of record DATHQY010000150.1, read on the forward strand.
CGCCGTCAGCGAGACCGTCTGCAAGAGGCTCTTCCCCTCGTTCTCGCAGAGCTCGCCGAGCGCGGTCTTCACGCCGTTCAAGAAGAGACCTTTGATCCAGCCGAGGATCTCTTCGTTGTCGCCGGTCGTCGCCTGGCCGGAATAGCCAATGACGAACTTCACCGGATCGACGACGACGATGCTCATCTCGCCGAAGATGCGCGGCGTGACTTGCTCGCCCGTCAGCGGATCGATCATGTCGCCGACCGGACCGCCGAAGGGCACGCTCCGCACCGGGGCCGTCTTCACGAAGAACACCTCGGCGATGAACACGTCTTTGCCGGTGTAATTCGTGAAGAGCGCGTTCAGGAACGGCACGTTCTGCGTCTGGAGCGTCACGCGGCCGGGGGGGAGGACTCCGACGACGCGGCCGTCCCGAAAGAAGACAGCGCACTCGTCGCTGTCGACGGTGAGCTGCGCGAACGCCGGGATCTTCTGATCGGGGTGCTTGTAGACAATCCGGTGTTTCTGGTCGTCCGGCCGCGCGACCATCATCTCGCGCAAGCCGCTGCGCACGAAATCGAAGACGCCCATTCGTTTCCTCGGCCCCAAGATACCACCGAAGCCGTTCGCGATCGGTATGCTGAGTGCAGTGGAGCCGCTCGCCGTCGTCGACTCGCTCTCGCCGATCGCTCGCAAAATCCTCGATCGCGCGTCGCCGGCGCCGCTTCGTACGATGGCGGCGAAGGGCATCGCGCCCGGTGTGCGTCCTCCGGAACTGCTCACCGTCGTCGTCCTCCTCTCGCGGCTGACGGATCCCGAAGACGCCGCGCTCCAGGCGACGGCGCTCGCGACGCTCGACAAGCTTCCCGCGCAGCTCCTCCACGGTGCGCTC
>DATHQY010000151.1:0-9001 GCA_035482215.1 Polyangiaceae bacterium
TGTACTCGAGGATCTTCTCCTGCTTGGTCAGCGCTGCGTGCGTGCACTCGTTCGGGAAGGTCGTTCCATTCGACGTCGCGACGCCGCCGCCGGCGCCCGTCACGTGGAAGTCGCTGAAGATTGCGTGGCCGCAGGAACCCCCGCCGCCGTCGGCGGTCTGCGACGGGACCGGCGTATTGAACGTGAAGTGGAGCAGCATGCTCGCCGAGGAGCCGGCCTTGGGAGCCGGGTCGGTGCCGTCGATCCAGTCGTACGCCCCGTTCTTCGCAGGAGTATCGACGTCGTGACGCGCGCCGATGAGGGCGACCTCGTCCGGATTCGTCGACGAAAGCGAGCCGACCAGCTTGAGCCATTCGTCGAACACGCCGGCATTCGGCGCCGGGGGATCCGGCGGTACCACGGTGCTCACCTTGCCCGTGAAGACCACCCCGTTCGTTCCATACTCTCCGGCGCCCGGGTTATTCGGTGCGGTGTCGTTCCCGTTCGCGTTGACGTCCCACGAGGCGATCCCCGCGAACGCGGGGTTGTTGTAGAGCCACGTGTAGCTGAAGTGCGTCGCGAACAAGTGGCCGCCCGCGTTCGCATAGCTACCGAGGTTGGCGAGCTCCGAGGCGGGCTTCGAAATCGGCCCTCCCCAGCAAGGCAGCATGATCTGGTCGTAGTTGAGGAAGGTGCCACCGTTCGCCATGAGGGTGGCTTCCGGATTCGAGCCGGTGACCGTGGAGCCCGGATCGGGCTCGCCGATATTGCCCGCATCGGTGGTGCCTAGCGGGCCGCCGCCGTAGACGTGGATGCGCCCGCCCGTCGCCGCCGTGTTCGCGACGAACTCGGCCTGGTCGATTCCCATCTTGAGGAGCACGCACTCGAGCTGGTCGGCGTTGCCCGTGGAGATGGCGGTCAGCGGGATGTTGCCCTGGGTGTGGTTCTGCGGGAGGTTGAAGACGTTGGTCGTCGTCGATCCGTTGGGGTTGCACGCGCTGGCGATGTTGACCGTGAACTGGCGGCGCCATCGCCCCATCTGGATGATGAGGGGGATGTTGTTTCCGACCGGTACGTTCGAGAGCGTGAACGTCCCGTCGAAGGCCGTATACGTCGACGTCAGCGGATTGCCCGTCACATCGGCGGAGCAGCTCGGACACGTGTTGGCGGTAAAACCCGAATTGAGCGCCGCCACCTGGGTCGGATCGTTGGGAATGTAGACGAGGACGTTCGGCACGGGGTCCGGCGCCTGGTTGATGGCCGGGTTCAGCCCCGCGAGCCACGTCGAGACGCCCGCTTTCACGACCCCCGAGTACGAGGTCGTCCCGCCGTCCGTGCAGGTCGGTTGTGGCGTCGTGTTGCACGTCGTCCCGGCGGGGCAATGGCCGCACTGGTTCGGCACGCCGCTGCCGCCGCAGGCATCGATCCCGGTGCACGTCACCGGGCACTGCGACGTGCCGTTGCATCCGTCGCTCTTGAAGCCGCATCCCGAGGTGCACGCCGTGGGCACGCAGGTCGACCCGCCGTCGGCGGTCATGCCGTTGTTGCCGCCGCACTTGTTGGCGCCGGCGCCTCCGCAGAACTGCGGCGAAACGCAAGCGGCATTGCCAAGGGCGCAATTGAGGACGTTGCCGCAGCCGTCGCCGGTTTGCCCGCAGTTGAAGCCTTGCGCGGCGCACGTCGTTGGCACGCAAGGAGGCGGCAGGGTGGATCCGCCGTCGGCGGTCGTGCCGTTGTTGCCACCGCACTGGTTCGGACCGGCGCCGCCGCAGAACTGGGGCGATAGGCAGGCGGGATTGTTAACCGTGCAATCGAGGATGTCGCCGCAGCCGTCGCCGGTTTGGCCGCAGTTGAAGCCTTGTCCCGCACACGTCAGGGGCACGCACGGCATGGGAATGCCGCCGTCCGGGAGCGTCGCGATCGCACCGTCCTGCTGCGTCGTCCCGGGGATCGGGACACACTGGCCGTTGACGCCGCTGCCGCCGCACTGCTGGTCGGCGGGACAGGTTCCGCAGCCGCCGGCAATGAGGTTTCCGCACCCATCGCCCGCGGGTCCGCAGCCGATTCCCAAGCTGGCGCACGTGGCCGGCGTGCAGGCGCTCGTGCCTCCGCCATCGGGGTTGGCGGTGATCGCGCTTCCATCCGGACTGAAACCGAGCCCGCACTGGCTCGGGCCGCCGCCGCCGCAGAACGCGGGCGCCGTGCACGTACCGCAGTTCGCCGTGAGACCGCCGCACCCGTCGCCGTTCTGGCCGCACGTGGCGCCAAGCTCCGCGCACGTCTTCGGCGTGCACATCTGCATGATGGTTGCGTCGGGGTTTCCTTGCATGAGGACGCCGCCGCCACCGCCGCCGTCGCTGTGCATCGACGCGTCGCTCAGGGACTCCGTGCCGGCGTCGCTGAACGTGCTGCCGCCGTTCGAGTTGCCGCAGGACGCAGCGCAAAGACCGACGAATACGGCGACAGCGAGCGAAGTGATCGTTCGAATGGCGTTGCGCTTGCCCATGGGGCGCATCCTCCTCAAGCTACGTTTCGAGACCGTGTGCGTCCCCGTCCGCCGAACACACAATCGGCGCACCGCGCGGCTCGCACTATGACGTGCGGGCTCCCACCGGGCAACGATCCAGCAGGCGATCGCTCGCCGAAATCGGTAGAGTGCTGAGCTGGGGTTTGACGGGGCGTGATGCGAGCCAAGTTCCTCATCGCCGCTGCGGCGCTTTCGTCCGCTTCGTTGATCGGTCTTGCTTCCACGCCGAGTCTTGCGCTCGACGGGAAGAAGGCACCAACGGCCAACAATACCACGCCCCCTCCGGCGCCCGCAGGCGGAATTCGCCCTGCCGCCGAGCGCGCGGTGAGCGCCGTGAGGGGGCCTGTTCGTCCCGGTACTGCCAACGGAAGTGGCCAAGCCGGCAGCGCGGGAACCGCCAGCGCCGTCGGCAGCACGAGCACCGCCGGCAGCGCCGGTCACGCCGAGGGCGGGGCGGAAACGGGCAGCGGGCCCGCGGGCGGGGCGGGCGCCGTACCCCGCAATCCGGAAGACGCCGGCAAACCCGCGATCCGGGGCCCTCGGCTTCCCGAAGCGCTTCGCCTCCGGCTCAAAGAGCGCCTCGACGCGCGCGTTCTCGCGGACGTGGCGGAGGAGAAGAGGCTTCGCGGCGAAGCCATCGCCCTCCTGTCGAAGTTCGTCGCCGAAGCGCCGCCCGAATCGCGCGAAATGCCCGAAGCGCTCGTTCGTCTCGGTGAGCTCCAGTGGGAGAACGAGCGGGAGAGCTTCGTCGACCGATTCCAGGCCTGGGAGAAACGCCCCGTCGATCAGCGAGGCCCGGCGCCGGAGCTCGACTACCGGGTCGCGCGCGACCTCTTCGGGCGCGTGATTCACGACTATCCCTGGTTCGACCAGTTCGACCTCGCGCTTTACGTCGACGGGTTTCTCGCATTCGAGCAAGGCAAAGAGGACGAGGCGCGCGAGCGGTTCGAACGCATTCTCCGCGACTACCCCGAAAGCCGCTTCGTGCCCGACGCGCACATGGCGAAAGCGGAGGCGATCTTCAACGGGTCGTACGATTACCCGGCCGCCCTCGCGGAATACGAAAAAGTCATTGCCTACAAGGGCCGAATCGACCCGTCGCTTTACGGGCTCGCGCTCTTCAAGAGCGCGTGGTGCTACTGGCGCCTCGGCAACAACGACGAGGCGGCGAAGCGATTCGTCGGCGTGTTCGAGGCGACGGACGCCGGCAACGCCAACGGAGCGGGGCCGGCGGGCAACGGTGCCGCCGGCGGCAAGAAGGTATCGGCCGCGGAGCGCCAGCAGCTGACGGAGCTCCAAGGCGAGGCGCTCAAATACGTCGTCGAAGTGTTCTCCGAGAACGAGAAGAACACCGCGCAGGACCTCTTCGACTTTCTCGCGAAGATCGGCGGCGAGCGTTTCAGCGGCACCATCGTGCGGGCGCTCGCCGAGCAATTCTATTCCGAGGCGCACTACGAGCGCGGGATCGAGGCCTACGAGCTCTTGCTCAAGCTCGAGCCGACGAGCCGCGAAGCCGGCCGCTGGATCCTGGAAATCGCGGCGGGCTACGACGCGATCGAAGATTGGCCCCACGTCGAGGCGACGTTCCGGCGCGCGTGCAACGACTACACGGCGGGCGGCTCCTGGTCGCGCACGCAAGCCGACGCGGCGAACGTCTCCGCGACGACCGATGCGGTCGAGAAGGCGCTCCTGGAGGACGCGCGGGCGCTCCACGGCAAGGCCCAGAAGGACAAGACGAGCCTCGCGGAGTTCGAAGGGGCGGCGGGTCTCTACGAGATCTACCTGTCGAAGTTCGGCCAGAAGCCCGAGGCCTACGACGTTCATTTCGAGCTCGCCGAGATCGATTTCTTCCGGCTCGGAAAGAACGTGGACGCGGCGACGCACTACCTCGCGGCGGCGCGGGCGATTCCCGAGAGCGAAACGCACGGAGCGCTCGCGGCGCTCCGGCACGACGCGCTCTACAACGCGCTCGTCGCCCTATCGCGCGAGATGGATACCAAGGTGCCGGCGGGCAAAGAAGCCGCGGCAGCCAAAGAAGCCAAGGAAGGCAAGGGCGCCGATCCCTTCGCCCGCGCGGCCGACGCGTACGCGGACGCGCTGGATCTCTACGCGCACTACTACCCGAACGATCCCGAGCTGCCGGCCATGTTCTACCGGCAGGGCCGCCACTACTTCGAAACGGGCAACTACGACTCGGCGGTCAAGATCTGGGGCATGCTCATCGAGAAGTTCCCGAACAGCGAGCCGTCGCACGACGCGGGCGAGAGCCTCCTCGAGTCGTTCAACCGCGCGAAGAACTACGAGAACATCGAGACGTGGGCGCGCCGCTTGAAGGCGCTGCCGAGCTTCGCGGCGCCCAAGCAGCAGGAGAAGCTCGACGCGCTGATCGTCGTGGCGGTGTTCAAACAGGGCGAGCAGAAGGCCGCCGCGGGGGACCACGCCGCGGCGGCTGCGGCGTATCTGCGCGCGGCGAAAGAATTCCCGAACGACGCGCGCGCGGCGCAAGCCTGCGTCAACGCGGAGCAGGAGGCCAAGGTCTCCGGCGACGTGAAGACGCTGGAGGAGGGGGCGCAGCTCGCGATGGGCCCGCGGTACGCCGCGCGTCCGGAGTCGCCGACGGGCGCCTGGATTGCGGCGACGACGCTGCAATCGATGGGGCTCTTCACGGACGCCGCGGACATCGCGGAGCGCATGGCGGCGCTCGGCGATCGCGAGCACCCCAACTACGCGAAGTTCGAGCACGAGAGAGACGCGGCGTACAACGCGGTCGTCCTGCGCGAGGCGACGGGCAACCATGATCGCGCCGTTGCCGACGGCAACAAGTTCCTCGCGATCTACGGCGGTTCCGGCGAGGCCGACGAAGTCGTCTTCCAGACGGGCAAGGCCGCGCAGAACGGGGGCCACGCGAAGGAAGCCGCGGAGCTCTACGAGCGGTACCTGGGTCACGCGAAGAGCGTCGATCACCGCATGCAGGGGCTCGTGCTCCTCGCGCAAGTCGACTTGAAGCTCGGCGAGGACCGGCGCGCGGCGGCGGCGCTCGAACAGGCCGCGGCGCTCGGCAAACAACACGGGCGCGAGCTCGGGCCGGACGGCAAGTACGCGGCGGCGCACGCGCGCTACATGCAAGGCGAGCGCATTCTGGCCGACTTCGAGCGCATCCAGATTCAAGGCGACGTCAAACAGCTGAAGGCCCGGCTCAAACAGAAGACGGACCTGCTCAAGGACGCGTCGAAGGCGTTCCTCGAATGCGTCTCGATGGGCGTCGCCGAGTGGACGACCGCGGCGCTCTACCAGATCGGCCACATGTACGAAGCGTTCGCGAAGGCGCTGCGCGATTCGCCGCCGCCGTCCGAGGTGAAGACCGAGGACCAGAAGGCCGACTACCAGGCGCAGATCGAGGAGTTCGTGGTCCCGATGGAGGAGCGGAGCCTCGACGCGTACGAGAACGGATGGAAGAAGGCGAACGACCTCGGCATCTACAACCAGTGGACGGCGAAGATGCGCGAAGCGCTCGGCCGGCTGAACACCGAGCTCTATCCGCCGTTCAAGGAGACGGGGTTCGAAGTGCGTTCGGAAGGGCCGCTCCCCCTGCCTCCTCTCATCGAAACGCCGAACCGCGCGGTCCCGGCTCCGTCGGGCCCGGCGAAGGCGGCGCCGTGAAGGACGCGGCGACGCGATTCGATCGACTCGGACGTTGGGCTCTTCCGGCTTTGACGGCGGCGTCGATGATCTTCGCGTCCGGCTGCGGCGGCAGCGCGCACGCGACGGCGAAGGCTCCCGTCGCGACCGTCGTTGCGCTGCCAAAAGCGAATCCGGTCGCCGTCGGCAAGATGGTGCAAGGCGCCCACGCCGCGAACGACGGCCGTCGCGACAGCGCCGTGTCGTATTTGCGCGAAGCGATCGCGCTCGACGGCAACCTGTGGGAGGCACGCTACGACCTCGGCGTCGTTCTCGCGGGCACCGGCGACCTCGCCGGCGCCGAGCACGAGCTCGAGACCGCGGCGTCGCGCGCGCCGGACGCCGAGGACGTCGCCGTTGCGCTGGCCGAAGTGCGAAGGCGCCGCGGCGAAGCGAAGCTCGCGGCGGATGGCCTCTCCGCGTTCGTGCATGATCACCCCACGGCGTCGTCGGCGCGCACCCTCTACGTGTCGGTCCTGCGCGAGAGCGGCCAGCTCGACAAAGCGATCGCGGAGGCGGGCGAAGTGCTCGTGCGCAAACCGGCGGACGCGGCGACGCTCGCGGAGCTGTCGCTCGCGCACCTCGCGAAAGGCGAGAAGGAGGCCGCGGCGCTGCTCGCGAAGCAGGCGCTCGACGCGAACCCCAACAGCGCCGTCGCCCACCGCGCGACGGGCCTCCTCGCGCTGGCCAACGGAGACGACGCCGCCGCGTTCGCGGAGTTCCGCAAGGCGGCGCAAGCCGATCCGCACGACACGACCTCACGCCTCAACATGGGCGCCGTGCTCCTCCGCGCGGGTGCCTACGCAAAGGCGGAGGAGCAGTATCGCGAGACGCTGAAGCTCGCGCCGGACGATGCGGACGCCGAAGTGGGGCTCGCCGCAGCGCTCCGCGGGGAGGCCGACGGGCAGCACCCGCAGAAGCTCGACGAGGCGCGCACGTGGCTCGAAAAAGTGCTCGCGGCCGATCCGCACGATACGAGCGCCCTCTACAACATGGGCATTCTGCTCGCGGATTTCGCGAAGAAGCCCGGCGACGCGGTGCCCTATTTCAAGCGGTTCCTCTCCGACGCGCCGGGGGATCATCCCCTCCGGGCGGAGGCCGAGAAGTACGTGTCCGCCGCGGGAAACGCACCTGTGGCACCCGCGCCTCCGGCCCCCGCAGGCGCTGCCCCCGCTGCGGCGGCGCACGGGCCGGCGGGCCCCACCCCTGCGCACGGCCCCGTCGCGCCCACGCCGCCGCCGCCCGGGTCCGCTGCGCCCGCCGGTGGGAAAAAGTAGAGGCGCGGCGTAGAGCGTCGTCCAAAAGAGCGCCGTGGCGGACGAAGGCGGCGCGCGGCCGCGAAGCCACTGGGATATGCTGAGCCGCAGGATGCGTGCGGGCGGGATGGGCCGATCGACGTTGCTCCTCGCCGCGCTCGCGGCGGCGATCCTGGTCGCCCGCTCATCGCCGGCGGACGCGGGCAGCCCGGCGCCGCCGCGAAGCCCCGCCGTCGCGCAGGCGCGCAAGCCGCCGACGCCGCGCGGCGCCGCCGGTAAGAATCCCGCGCCGGCCGCGGCGGCGGCGCGATCGACCTTCGGCAATGGCGCGGCCCCGGTCCCCGTCGCGGTGGCGTCCAGCGACAGGGGCTCCGCGGACGGCGGCGCCGTCGAGATGAAGACCCTCGACGGCGGCGCGCGCGTCTTCAAGTTCAGCGAGCTCGATATCGAAGGCCGCCTCAAGAGCCCGCAGCTCGTCTACTTCCTCCGCCGGGTGCGCGCCGAATTCGCCGCCGGCGACCTCGGGCACCGGAGCTTCCTCCGCGAGATGTCCGAAACCCGCAAAGAGCCGAGCTTCTGACCCTCAGGCTAGTCGCCTCCGTCGAACGTGCCGTTCCCACGACTCCGCTCCCCATGACCGAGTCCCACCCCGCATGATGGCTCCCTCCTCGGCGCCCGGTTCGTTGCAGCGTTCGCCGCAAATGCTCCGCGTCGCGGCGACGTGGGGCACCACGATCGTGGGCATGAAGCTGCTCGAGCAGGGGCAGAACTGCGTCCTCGGCGACAGCCCGGGCGCCCTCGCGGCGATGCCGGACGCGCTCGACGCCCCGTCGATGCCGCTTCGCGCGGTCGGTGGCGGCTGGGAGCTCGACGCGCGCGGCGCGGTGAGCGGGGTCCTCTTGCTGCGCGGGCGCGAAGAGAGCGTCGCGGGGCTCGCGCGAGCGGGCGCGCCGGTGCCCGTCATTCCCGGCGATCACGGGCTGATTCAATACGGGCTCTTTTCGGTCTTCTTCCAATACACGCCGCGTCCGCCGGCGATGGGGAAGAAGCCGCCGCGCCTCCTCGTGCCGTGGCTCTTTCTCGTGCGGCTCTTCACGACCGATCCGCTCGCAGGGCTATCGCTCTTCTCGAGCCTCGTGCTGCACCTCGGCCTCATCGGCCTGCTCATCGTCAACTGGACGCCGGACGACTACCAGCTGCCTCCGGAGCTCGTGAGCCCGGAAGACTATGCGGCGCGGTTCGGCCTCAAGCGCGTTCTCGAGGACCCGCCGCAGGCCGCGCCGAAGGACGACGGCGGCGGATCCAAAGGCCCGAAGGACCCCGGCGCCAAGGACACGAAGAAGCCCGGCGGCGGCCAGAAGATCCAGGGCAAGGAAGGCAAGGCGGGCCTCAACGGCAAAGAGGACCACAGCGAGCTCTCCGGCGACATCAAGCCCGTGACGAGCTACGGCGGATTGAGCGAAGCGCTCGCCGACACGGGGACCGAGATCAAGAAGACGCTGAGCGAGATTCAAACCGTGAGCGACGCGCTGGGAGGGCTGAACTCGGCCAACGTCGTTCT
>DATHQY010000152.1:0-2233 GCA_035482215.1 Polyangiaceae bacterium
CGACGAGTGCTTCGGTCTCGATCAGCGGCACGCCCTAACCGGGGCGGTGACCTGAGAGACCGCCGCCGGCTTCGCCCATCTCGCTCTGCGAAAGCTCCGACGGCATGTCGCGGCCGCGCGGTTTGAGCACGATCGAAAGCGCGAGCGAAAGCAGAATCAAGAGCAGCACGAAGGCGATCGCCACGCCGAAGCGGCGGCCTTGGGCTTCGCGCGGTGCCTGGAGGGGCGTCTGCATCGGGAGGGGCGTGACGAACGCGACGCGGCGGCTCGACGTGTAGCGCGCGAGGATCTCGGCCGGCAGGACCCGCACGGCTTGCGCGTAGGCGCGCAGAAAACCGCGCACGAAGACTTCGCCGGGAAGCTCGTCGAACCGATCGGCCTCGATGGCCTCGAGCGACGCCAACGGAATACGGGTGATGCGGGCGAGCTCCGGCACGCTCATGCCGCGGCGCTCACGCGAGTGGCGCAGGTGGGACCCGAGGCTTTCGCTCGGCTCAGGATGGCTCCCATGGGACGCGCTTCGGGTCGGCTCGGTCGTGCTCATGGGATCCTCGCTAGCTCCTCCGTACAGGTCCTCCCGGCCGCGGTCTCGGCGGAGAGTTCGCGGCACTTCTGGTAGTCTGTGCGGGCATCCTGCATTTTGCCGAGGTGCAAGCGTACGCGACCGCGCGCGGCCCAGGCGTCTTGTAGATTTTTGCACTCCGGCGCGTCGACCGAAAGGGCGCTCGTGAAGCTCTGCTCGGCCGCGGCCAAGTCTCCCTTCTTCTCGTAGGCCACCCCGAGGCGGTAGTGACCCACGCAGAACCGCGGCTCCGTGATCGAGTTCTTCAACGATTCGATTCCTTCATCGAGATGACCGCCGAGCACCTGCGCCCAGCCGAGATTCCCCCACGCGAGGTAACTGGATTCGAAACCGAGGTCACGGGTCAGAGGCACGAGAACGGTGACGGCCTCGGGGTACTTTCCTTCGAGAATCAGGATCTGTCCGAGCGTGTTCTGGGCCTCGCGGAAGTGTTCGTCGGCTTTCATGGCGCGGCGGACGTACCCCTCCGCGTCGCTCAAATGGCAGTCGGGATCGCGAAGCTCCAGCTTTCCGGAGCAAAAGAAAAGGTGGATCGTGGAAGCGAAGTACAGGGCCTTGGCGTTCTGATCGTCGAGCGCGATGGCCTTCCGGCAATGTTCGAGCGCCTGCCGGGGCTGGCCACGATAGAAGAAGTCACGGGCGACGTCGTACTCGGATTCACTTTGGCGAACGGGGTTCACCGTGGGCGTATCGGGCCCGCGAGTGGTGCACCCGCTCCCCGCGCCCATGACGAGCGCGAAGATCAGACAAGTCGGACCCACACGTTGCAAAAACGCCACATGCTCCAGAGGCATGGGGAGTTACCCCACAATCAGCTGTCTCGTCAACGCGAACCGCCGACCAGTACCGCCCGGGCGCCGCCAGGTGACCCTCGGCGCACGCGCGCCCACCGCGAGGTGCTCATCCGAGCAGCGTTCCTTCGGCTGCGATCAATCGGTGCGCGCGAGGTCGTCCTTCGCGCCGAGAAGCACGTGGAGTTTTCGCAACCCGCCGAGGTCCGCGATCTCGATGCGCTCGTCTTCGATGTGGAGGTAGTGGCGGTCCCGAAGCCGCTGGACGGTGCGCCTGACCGCGTCGACGTCGAGGCCGACGCGGACCGAGAGTTCCGCCGGCGAGATGGCGACGCGCAGAGTCCCGCCCTCGCTCGCGTGCGCAATTTTCAGAAGGGCGCTCACGACCTTCGACTGGACGCCGCGGAGCATCATGATTTCCATCTGGTCCTCCGCGTCGCGGAGGCGGCCGGTCAGCTGGGTGACGATGCGCACCGCGAGCTTCGGGTGCCGCTCCAAGAGCAGCGGAAATGCGCCACGATCGATCGCGAGCATCGAACCCTCGGTGAGGGCGACGGCCGTAGAGCCGTAGGTCGATCGTCCCGAGAGGGCGCCTTCGCCGAACAAGTCCCCCGGGCTGAGGATCGCGAGGCTCCGATCGGTCATGGCGACCCGCCGCAAGAGGCGCACGCGGCCTTCTTCCAAAAGAAACGACTCTTGCGCGGGGCTGCCTTCCTGCAGAATCGTCTCGCCGGCGGCGAAGCGCCGCCCGTAGCGAGCCATGAGCCGCGCGCGCTCTTGCGCCGGAATGTCGCCTCCGGAAACGTCGGTCGCGTTGCGATCGCGGTCTAGAGGCGATGCCCGGTCGTTCGTCCCCTCG
>DATHQY010000153.1:0-22473 GCA_035482215.1 Polyangiaceae bacterium
TCGACGAAGAGCCCGTCGATCCGGTCGGGGAGCCGCCGCGCCAAACGGCGGGAGCGACGGTCGCCCATCCCGATACCGGGAAACCAGGGCAGGGAGGCGCACGGACGGCCCTCGTCGCGGCGCAGAATCTGTCGGACGCGGACGAGCGGATGCGCCTTTCGCCGGATCCGATGAGCCGCCTCGATCGCGATCAAGTCCAGCGCCTGCGCGTCGCGCGCGCGCGCGCTTCGTGGGAGGACCGCCGCTCGACGACGCATCCCGCGGAGCTCACGCTGGTGACGAGCGGCTTCGGGAGGATCCTCGAACGGCGCGCCTTCTCGCCGGCGTCGCCGAGTCGCGGCGCCTGGCAAGCGCCTCGCCCGAGCGTGCTTGGCGCGAGCCTGGGCGGGCCGGCGCAGGACGGAGCCGGCGAGGAGCGTCCCGGTGGCGAACACATGGGCGGACTGGAAGAGGCGCCGGGTCTCGGCCTTGCCGCGGCCATGCCAGGCCGTGACCATCGTTCTGCCGCGCCCATCGGAAGCGCGCGGCCGGCGGTCGCGGCGGGACCGGTCGCCGTCCAAGCCGCGCTCGCGGAGAAGCCGCGCGACAACGTCGACAGCGAGCAGGAAGTCGCGACCGCGATTCGCGCGCTCGTTCACGCGAGCACCGCCGGCGGCGAGCCTGGACCGGGCGGCGGTGGAAGCGCCCAGGGACTGGAAGCCGGCGAGGGCGGTCCCGTGGGCGGGGGCTTCCGGGCCGCGCCTCTCGGAGCCGGCGACGGGGACGTGTACGACTATTGGACGCGCGATCCCCGGCTTCTTCCGTACTTCCGCCAGATCCACGCGCGCATCGATCCGTTGTGGGCCGACGCCTTTCCGAAGAGCGCCCTTCTGGAGCTCAAACAGGGCACGACGATTCTCGAATTTACAGTGTCCGCCGATGGTCACGTGGCCGTCGGCTGGCCGCCCGTCCGGCCGAGCGGCATCGACGAATTCGATCGCAATTGCGCCGAGGCGATCCGGCGCGCCGGCCCGTTCCCGCCGATCCCCGCGGCGCTCGGCGTGACCTCGCTCCGCATTCGCGCGCCGTTCGCGGCGAACAACCCGATGGTGAAGTGACGAGGTCGCCCGCGCCCGAGCGGCCCCCGTTTCTCGAATGCGGACTCGATGAGCCGTATCCCTTGTGCCTCGGTGTGGTGATTTTGCGCATTGCGTCGGCGCGGGGCCGGGGGCGTGAACGACCTAACGGATGGATTGCGGGGCCCCCTGCCGGCACGCCGCGTGTCGCCTGACGGCATATATCCTGCTCATTGGAGCGGGCGTGCAATACCCTACTTTTCCTGGCAACCCGAATCGCAGTCCTCGTTCCGCCCGCGTACGCGAAAGCTCGCGCGAGCGGGCCGTTCCCCGCGCCCGGCAGGCGCGTGTCCTGGTCGTCGAGAGCGAGAGCCTCCTAGGAGATTCGCTCGCAGACATTCTCGCGGTCGACTTCGACGTCACCGTCGTGTCGAACGTCACGAGCGCGCTGGAACTGCTCGAATCGGGGGTGGCGTACGACGTGATCCTCTGCGACGTCGCGCTTCCCCCCGCGGGCGGTGCCGCGCTGCTCGAGCGAACGCGCCACCTCGCCCCCGACATGGCAGACCGCTTCGTGTTCGTAACGGTGGGCGCGACGCCCGCCGATATCGCGGAGGCGATCGCGGGAGGCGCGCCCCTCGGCGAAAGCCCCATCGACATTCGCGCGCTGCGCGGTGTCGCCGACTGGCACTTCACGCACGCCGTGGGTTGACCCGCCGTTGACCGGGTGACGCCTCTCGGCGGGGGCCTCGCGCAGGCTCCCGGTCAGCCGAACGTGACCGACGGCACATCGCGGCGCGTGTAGATTTCCCAGAACTTCGCGGCGATGTCGGCCGGATCGAGCGTGGCATGGCCCGAATCGAACGCCGTGCCTTTCACGAGGCCGAGGACGACGACGTCGCCCGCATAGATCCCCTCGGCGGCGAGCTTGGCATTCAACAGCCCCACGGTCTTGTGTTGCGCCGCCTTGCCGATGGCGAGGCCCATGGCGCCCCAGCTCACGGCCGTCGCGTCCACCTTCGGATCGTACGCGCTGAGGCCGCCTCCGGTGACGAGAACCGCGCCCTTGGCGGCGCGCAGATCGGGCAAGCTCTCTTGCACCGCCGCGAGCAGCCCGTAGACGGATACGTCGAGAACCGTACGGACTTCGTCGAGGTTCGCCGTCGTCAGGTCGCCGGCGCCGCCGGCATACGCGTTCCAGTGGACCACGGCGACGGGGCCGAGCACGGAACGAGCGCCCCGGACCATCGCGCGCACCGCTTTGGGATCGCCGAGGTCGCCGGGGAACGCCTGCGCCGTGATGCCGTCCTCGCGAAGCTTCTCGACCGCCGTGTCGAGCCGCTCCTGGTTGCGTGCGACGAGCGCCACGGCGAAGCCTTCCTTGCCGAAGCGGCGCGCGACCGCGTCCGAGATCCCTGGACCGTGCCCACAGACGAGAATCGTTTTCTTCATCGTGATCTCCCGCCGCAGCACTAGCGCGGTTTTCTTCGTCACGCCTCAGGCGTGCGCCGGCGCCGCCGCGCCGGCGGGCTCGGCCTTCGCGGACTCGGGCGAAGCGCTCCGTTTCGCGAAGACGAGGAACATCACCGGCACGAGGAAGAGCGACAGGAGCGTCGACGAAGTCAGGCCTCCCACGACCGCGAGCGCCAGGGGCTGGTTGGCCTCGGATCCGCGCTCGAGGCCCAGCGCGGTCGGAAGGAGCCCGATGATCGTGGCGAGGCTCGTCATGGCGATCGGGACGAACCGCGAGCGCGCGGCGAGCACCGCCGCCTCGAGCTTGTCCACGCCCTCCTCTTCGAATCGGCGATTCGCGTCGTCCACGAGCAGAATGCCGTTCGACACAGCGATCCCGATGACCATGAGAATGCCCATCAGCGCCGTGATCGAAAAGCCCTGGCCCGCCGCGAGCAGCGCCATCACGATGCCGACGAGCGAAACCGGGATCGTGAAGAGCATCACGAACGGAAGGCGCAGCGACTTGAACTGCGACGCCATGATCATGAAGACGACCATCACGGCGAGCCCGAGGGCGAGCCCGAGGCCGGAGAACGTGTCGCGCATCAGCTCGACCTGCCCGACGAAGCGAAAGTCGACGTTCTTCGTGCGCGGGTCGGTCCGGAGCGCGTGCTCGAGCGCCGCGGCGGCGGAGCCGAGGTCGCGCCCCTCGGTTTGCATGAGGACGTGCGCGACGCGCGACAGGTGGTTGCGCTCGATCGACACCGCGCCCACTTCGCGCCGCAAATTGCCGTACGCTTCGAGCAGCACGGGATTGCCGGCCTTGCTCACGCGGAGCGGCAGCGCGCCGAGCGCGTGGATGTCCCGAAGGTCGCTCCCGTCGTAGAACGTCACGACGTAGTACGACTGCCCGTTGTTCGCGTCGATCCACACGCCCGGCGTGTTGATGTTGCCGAGCGTCGCGTCGAGGGCCGTTTGCGCGGCGTCGCGCACGTTCGTCCCCACGAAGCCTGCCTCTTCGCGGTTCGTGTCGACGTGCACCTCGGGATAGTCGATCTGGAGGGATTCTTTCACGTCACGAACGCCGGGGATCGTCCGCGCGACGTCCGCGACCGCGCGGGCCTCTTCGTCGAGCTCCGCGAGGTTGTCGTTGTGCACTTCCACCACGAAGGGCGCCGTGTACCCGTTGGCGAAGACGCTCGCGACGAGCCCTCCCGGGTACTGCAGGACTTCGACCCCCGGGAAATCGCGCCCGAGAATCTCGCGCGCCTTCGCCGCGATCTGCGTCTGCGACAGCGTGCGCTTCTCGGGATCCGCGAACGCGACGCGCAGGTATCCCGTGTTCGGCGCGACGTTCGGGCTGACGAGGAGGCTCCGCGCGTTCTGCGGCATCCCGATGTTCGACACGACCATCTCGACGGTGCCCGGGGGCAGCTCGCGGGTCAGCGCGTCGCCCATGGCGGTCATCTTCTTGGCGGCGTCTTCGACCGAGATCCCGGGCGCGAAGCGCACGTACATCATGTCCATCGACTCGTCGATCTCGGGAAAGAACGTGCTCGGCAAGCGCGACGCCGCCCAGCCCGACGCGGCAACGAGCACGGCCGACAGGGCGACGACCGTCTTGCGGAAGGGGAGCACGTGGCGGAGCGCGTGCGAGTAGCTCTCCGCGACGTGGTCGATGAATTGCTCGATTCTCTGGGCGAAGCGTCCGCGGTCGCCGTGGCCGAGGAAGTAGCGGCAGGCAACGGGCGTCACCGCCATGCTCACGAAGTACGACGCGATCATCGCGACGGCCACGGTGATGGCGAGCGGCGCGAAGAGCTTGCGCGCGAGCCCGGCGAGGAGGACGACGGGCATGAGGACGGCCATCGTCGTGAGCGTCGAGGCGAGGACGGGAAGCGCGACGGCGTTCGCGCCGTCGAGCGCCGCCTGGGCGATCGGCAGGCCCGATTTGTGGTGCCGGTGGATCGATTCGAGCACGACGACGGCGTCGTCGACGAGGCGCCCCATCGCGAGCGTGAGCCCTCCGAGCGTGAAGGCATTCAGCGTCTGGCCGGTGGAGTAGAGGACGATGAGCGTGATGGCGAAGGAGAGGGGAATCGCCGCCGACACGATGAGCGTCCCGCGGAGGCTCTGGAGAAACAGGAGGATCACGAGCGCGACGAGGAAAAGCGCCTGGACGATCTCCTTCTTCAGGCCGAGGTAGGTCGAGCGAACGAAGAGCGACTGGTCGAAGTAGACCTTGGCCTGCATCCCGGGCGGCAAGTCCGAGAGGTGCTCCACGACCTTCTTCACGGCGTCGACGATGTCGATCGTGTTGCCCCCGGGGATGCGCAGGACGTTGAGGAGCACCGCGTCCTTGCCGTTGACCGAAAGGATCTGCGTCTGCGGCGTCCCGCCGTCTTCGACGCGCGCGACGTCTTTGATGAGCACCGGCTTGTCGCCGACGAGTTTGACGGGGGTCTCGCCAATCGTCTCGACCCGCTTGGGAACGCCGTTCGTGTAGACGTTCGCGTCGAAGGTCGGCGCGATGAACTCGCCCGACGGCAAGAGCGCGTTCGACTTGGCCGCCGCGATGGCCACTTCCTGCGACGTGATCTGGCGCGCCTCGGCCTTGATCCGATCGACCACGACGTTGATCTGGCGGAGGCGCCCGCCGTCCGGCGCGGCGCTCGCGACCCCGGAGATCCCTTCGAGCAGTGGCTCGATGTTGTTGAACGCGTAGTCGTAGAGTTGCGGGCCCGTATAGCCGGCGCCGGTCACCACGACCTGGCACACCGGCGTGTTCGACGGGTCGTATTGCAAGACGAACGGCGGCAGCACCCCCAACGATTTGGGGACGGCCGCCATCGCGAACCCCGCTTGCGACTGCACGAGCGTCTGCGCCGCGCCGAGGTCCGTCCCCCATTTGAGCCACACGTAGATGACGCTGAAGTTGTTGCGCGACAGGCTCTCGACGTGGTCGACGCCCGGCGTCGCGCTCACGTATTTCTCGAGCCGCCAGCTCAGGGTCTTCTCGACGTCGCGCGCCGCGAGGCCCGGCGCGAGCGTCCCGATGATGAGCACCGGCGGGGTCAGCTCGGGGAAGGTGTCGACCGCCATGCGCGGCGTGACGACGCCCGCGAAGACCACGAGCCCGACGCAGATCATCAGGATCGCGATCGGGTTGTGCAGCGAGAGGCGCGTCATTGGGTCTCCTCCGCCGCATGGGGGGAGGCGGCGGGCGGCGCCGCCGACGCGGCGCTCGTCAGCGCCGGATCCGAGGGAGAGACCTGCGCGGTGACGGGGTCGCCGTCGGCGAGGAGCGCGCGGCCTTCGGTGACGACGAGCGTCCCCCCCGCGAGGGCAGGCTCGAGGTAGAGCGTCGTCGCGTCCTCGCCGAGGGACGCGTACGTGCGTTTCTTGGCGACGCCGTGTTCGACCACGAAGAGCGTGCCTTTCGTTCCGCTGATCGACGCGGCGCCGAGCGGCACCGCGGTCGCGGGTTTCGGCGCGCCCACCTCGATCCGGACTTCGCCCGTCGTGTTCACGGCGAGCTCGCGGCGCCCGTTGTCGAGGTCGACCTCGACGTGGATCGTGCGCGTGTCGGGGTCCGCGGCGGGCGACCGCCGCGCGATGAAGCCGTCGATCGAGCGGTCCGTCGCCAGCGCGTGGATCGACACGTGCGCCTTCGGCGCCACCGCGACGAACGCGATCTCGGGGACGTCGAATGTCATGCGCACCGTGGTGCGGTCGACGATCGAGACGATGGCCATGCCGGGACGAACGAAGGCTCCCGGGTCCATCGAGCGCACGGCCACCTCGCCGTCGAACGGCGCGCGGAGCACGCAGTCGCTCACCGAGAGGCCCGTCACGGCGAGCTTCGCGCGCTCGGCACCGAGCTGCGCCTGCTCCGCGTCCGTCTGCGCCGCTTTCTGCTCCGCCTCGTTCGGCGAGACGAACCCGCCGTCGAGCAAGGTCTGGAGACGCGCCGACTCGTCCGCCATCGCCTTCTGCCGTGCTTCGACGGCGCGCGCCTCGGCGGCGACCGCCAGGCTCGATGCGCTCTCGTTCCGGCAGTCGAGCGTCGCGAGCACGTCGCCGCGTTTGACCGCCGCGCCCGGGCGCACGAGCACGGTGTCGATGAACGCCGAGATGAACTGCGGCCCGACGCTGGCCTCGACCCAGGGACGAAGCGTCCCGACGTAGGTCTGCGTTTCGCGGTAGAGGGTCCCGCGGGCGGCGACGGCGGTCACGGACTTCGGCGCGGCGGCGAGCGCCACCTTGTTCACCCGCGATTCGGCGCGAACGACGAGAAAGCCGCCGATCGCGAGGACGACCGCGACGCCCGCCGCGAGACCGACCGGGATGGCGAAAGAACGGTGGTGAGAGGGGTTCGACGATTCCATGAGACCTCAGAGCCCTTCCGCGATGGCGCGACCGAATGCTGCGCGAATCCGTTCGACCTCGAATTCGCCGAGAGCGAGCTGGATCTCCGCCGTGGCGCGCACCGCTTCGGCGTCCGCCGCTTCGACCGCGTTGCCGATGCCCGCGCGAAAGCGCGCGTCGGCTTGCTCCCAGTTCGCGCGCGCGGTGACCGTCGCGTTCTGCAAGGCGACGACCGTCGCGCGCGCGACGCCCACTTGCTCGTAGGCCTCGCGAACGGCGCCCACGATCTGCAGCCGTGCGACGTCGACTTCGCTCTTGCGCACCCGTTCTTCTTCGGCCGCGGCGTCGCGCCGCGCGATCACGACGCCGTCGAAGAGCGGCCACGTGAAGAGGAGCCCTGCGTCCCAGTTCGGCACCGCGGGGAGCCATCCGTCGCCGGTGGGGATCGCGTTGCTCGCGGGCGGCGCACCCCCGGCGCGGCCCGACAGCGTCGCCGTCACGGAGAGGTCCGGGCGCAGCTCGGCGCCGACGGCCCGGGTGCGCGCCTCGGCCGCCGCCAGCTCGGCGATGGCTCGCGCCAGCCACGGATTGCGCGATTCGGCCAGCGCGATCGCGTCGTGCAGCGTCGGAACGTCCGCGGGCCGAAGCGGTTCGTCCGCCGCGTCGAGGGCGCCGTCCGGGACGCCGACGGCCGCCGCGAGCACGCTTTGCGCGACCTCGACCCCGCCGTGGGCCCGCACGCGCCCGACGTCGTAACGCGCGAGATCGGCCTGGGCGCGCGTCAGCTCGATCGGCGACCGGAGGCCGGCGTCGACGCCGCGCTGCGCGAGGTCTCTGTGCACGAGCGATCGCGAGTAGGCTTCTTCCGCCGCGCGGACCACGCCTTTGGCGGCGAGCACCGAAAAGAACGCCTCTTCGACGCCGAAGTCCACGTCGAGGCGCGCCGTCTCCGCGTTGCGCTGTTCGGCCGTCACGAGAGCATCCGCGGCCGCGCGCTGGGCTCCGATGCGCCCGAAGTCGAAGAGCTCCTGGTTGGCGCCGATGCCGACGAACGTCGACGCGTAGGGCGAGAACGTGCCCGTCGCGGTCGCGGCGGTTCCGCCGATGCGCGGCACGTCGAGCCCGTCCAGAGGAACGAACGTCCCCGTCGTGTTGTTCGCCGTCATGGCGAAGAGCTGCGCGCCCGCGGTGACCTTGGGCAGCCACTGCGCCGTGGGCACCGCGGCTTGCCGCTCGCGGAGCGCGACGCGCGCCAGCGCTTCGGCCACCGCCGGCTGGTGGGCTCGCGCGTAGGCGAGGGCCTCCGCCAGCGTCATCGTGCGCGCGGCGGCCGCGGCCTTGTCCGGCTGCGGCGTGTCGCCCCGCGCCGGCGATGCCGCCATCCACGTGACCCCGACGGCCCACGTGATCGACACCCGAAGCCGAGAGAGAAGCCGAACGAGAAGCATGGCTCGCCGGCTCCAAAGCAGCGCGCGTGCCAGCGCCTGGCCGCCGCGTCGGACGGCGGTCATCTCGCCCCGCCCCGTGACGAAGGCCCGCGGCGAACGCATCATGCGGTCGACGTATAGACCCGGGCGGGAAGTTTTCCGCGACGATCGGGAAAATTTCCGCAAAGACGCGCGCGACGGCGTTCTGCCAGAATCGCCCTCGAACGCAGGCGAAACGAAGGTCGTGCGAATGGCCCGTGAGTTGCTGGACGCTGCGATCGCCATGGCTCGCTCGGCGGTTCGATGGTCACGCTTGCCGGCGCCTCCGCGCGCGGCGGCCGCGCACGTCCAGCTCGTCGCGTGGATGCTCGTCGCGGTGGCCGCGGTCACGAGCCTCGCCTGGTGGGACGCTCGGCGTGAATCGGACGCGCTCTTCCGTGACGTGGGCCAGGAGCAGTCGCTCCTTGCATCCGTGGTGGCTGTGGACCTCCAAGCCCGCCTCGAAAGCGCGAAGCGCGATGGCTCGGCGGCGTACGGGCCGCGCGAAGCGCCGAGCGGCCTCGTGCGCGACTTCGCGCGGCTCGAACGTCCCGGCGAGCTTCGGCTGTTCGTGCAACCGCCGTCGAACGCCGAAGGTCCGGCGAACGAGGCGCCCGTGCTTTACGGTTCGGACGGCCTCGGGATCGCTTCTGCGCCGCTGATCGATGGGCTCTCTCGAAACGACACGACCCGCCGCCTCGATCGGGCGGAGGCGGCGGCCATTGGGCTCGTCGCGCGTACCGCGATGGCCGGTTTCGCGCACGTCGACGCGGGGGCGTCGGGAAGGTGGGGCATCGCCGCGGTGGGGACCGCGGCGCGCGCGCGCGATCGCGAGGCGCGGGCCTTCTCCCGCCTCGTGCTCGGCGTCGCCGTGGCCGCGGGGCTCGTGCTGGCCTTCGGAGGGGTCGCCCTGCGGACGCAGCGGCGGGAGCTCGAAGCGCAGCGCGAGCTCGCCGTGGCGGAGGCCGAGCGCGTAGGCGACGACGAGCTCTCGCGCGCCGAGCGGCTGGCCACGATGGGGACCTTCGCGATGGGCGTCGTCCATGAAGTGTCGACGCCGCTCGGCGTGATCGTCGGCCGGGCGGAGCAGCTCCGCGCTCGCGCGCGCGCGAGCACGGGAGGAGAAGACGCGCGCAACGTTCGCGCGGCGGAAGCGATCCTCGGGCAAGTCGAGCGCATCCAGATCGTGATCCGGCGATTTCTCGATCTCGCGCGCGGCGGGCCCCCGTCGCTCGAGCGAACGAATCCGGGCGACGTGATTCGCGCGGCGGCGGCGTCGGTGGAGCATCGGTTCGCGAAGGCGGGGGTCGAGCTCTTCGTCGATGCGGACGAGGGCGCGGGCGAAATCCTCTGCGACCGGGCCCTCCTGGAACAAGCGCTCGTCAATTTGCTCCTCAACGCGTGCGACGCGTGCGCGTCCGAGGAATCGGCCCGTGACACCGGCACCGCCGGCACCGTCGAAATCGCCGATCGAGCGGACGCCGAGCGCGTGGCGTTCGTCGTCGCGGACGACGGCGTCGGAATCGACCCGGCGGTCGCGGCGCGCGTGAAGGATCCGTTCTTCACGACGAAAGCGAAAGGGGCGGGAACGGGGCTCGGCCTCGCCATTGCGTCCGAGATCGCCAAGAGCCACCGCGGCGCGCTCACGCTGACGCCGAACGTCCCGCGGGGAACGCGCGCGTGCATCGAGATTCCCATCCTCGCCGAGCCGATCGCGAGCTGAAGGCGCGCGTGGCTCCGCCGGACCTCACCCCTTTCGCAACGCCGGGCTCGCGAGCACTTCGCCGTTGACCACGTGGGTCGGCGTCCCCCGCGCGTATGCGACGATCTGATCGAAGATGTCCGAGAACTGAATCTCGTATTCGTCGCGCGACACGTATCCGATATGCGGCGTGCATACGGCGTTGTCCAGGGTCAGCAGCGGGTACGCCGGGTCCCGCACGGGCTCGGCTTCGTAGACGTCGACCGCCGCCATCCCGGGCCGGCCGGCGCGCAACGCGGCGACCAAGGCGTCGGGTTCGATGAGGCCCGCGCGGCTCGTATTGACCAAAAGCGCGCCGGGCTTCATGCGTGCGAGATCGCGGGCCGTGACGATGCCTCGCGTCGCGTCGACGAGGCGCATGTGCAGCGAGAGGACGTCGCTTCGCTCGAAGAGCTCGGCCTCGTTGGCCGCAACCGGGGTACCGTCGGCACGCGCGCGAACGAGCGACGCTTCGCGCGCCCAGACGAGCACGTTCATTCCGAACGCCTTGCCGTAGCCGGCGACGACGGTGCCGATGCGGCCGTATCCATAGATGCCGAGCGTCTTGCCGCGCAGCGTGTGCCCCACGCCCATTTGCCATTGGCCGGCCTTCATGGCGGCGACCTGCTGCGGGATCTGGCGCATCGCCGCCAGCACGAGTCCCCACGTCAGTTCCGCCGCGGCATACGAAGGCGTGCCGGCGTGCAGGTCCGACGATACGACGATGCCGAGGCGCGTGCACGCGGCGACGTCGATGTGCGGATAGACGCTCCGCTGGCTGATCAACCGAAGCCTCGGGAGACGATCGAGAAGCGGCGCCTGGATCCGGGTCCGCTCGCGAAAGAGCACGAGCACCTCCGTATCGGCGAGTCGTTCGGCGAGGGGGTCGACGTCCTGGACATGATCGGTCCAGACCGTGACCTCATGGCCGCGGAGCTTCTCGAAGCAAGCAAGCGTTCGCAGCGTGTCGTGGTAGTCGTCGAGGATAGCAATCTTCATGGGCCCTCCGATGGGCGGGTAGCTCGCCGTGTTCAGCGCGCAAGCGACTCGAGCGCCTCCCCCGTGATCCGGCAGATGCGCCAGTCCGGCATCGGGGGCGCTCCGATCGACCGATAGAACGCGATCGCCGGTTCGTTCCAATCGAGCACCGACCACTCGAACCGTCCGCACCCACGCGCGACCGCGATGCGCGCGAGCTCGTGAAAGAGCGCGCGGCCGTGCCCCTGGCGGCGGTGGGAAGGGAGCACGAAGAGGTCCTCGAGATACAGCCCCGGCCGGGCGAGGAACGTCGAGAAGTTGTGGAAGAAGAGCGCGAAGCCGACGATCGCATCCGCGGCCGATGCCTGCGCGACGAGCGCCTCCGCGTATGGCCGCGGACCGAACAGGTGCCGCTGCAGATCCTCCGGCGTGCCGGCGACTTGGTGCTCCAGGCGTTCGTACACGGCGAGCGCGCGGATCAACGCGTGAAGGGTGGGGACGTCCTCGGCTACGGCGAAGCGAATGCTCTTCGAAGGAGAGGAGGAAGCAGCGGTGGAAGGAGGGGTCGGCGGCATGGCCCGCCCATCGTGCTCTACCCCGGGCACGTCGCCAACGGGCGCATCCACGGCGCGGCGATCGTCCGAGCGGGGAGCGTACGGCCGCCTCGGCGATCCGCCCGTCGCGGCGCAGCCTTTGGCGACGAACTCCGCGAGGTTATGCTCGGCGCATGAACGCCGACGACTTGCGAAGGCATGTCGAAGCCCTCGCGCAGAGCCCGCGCGTCCCCGGCACCCGGGCGCACGCGGATGCCGCCGCATACATCCGCGAGGCGCTCGGGCGTTACGGATACGAGTGCGCCGTCGACCGCGGCGAGGGTGGCGACAACGTCGTCGCCGCGCATGGGGATCCGAAGGCGCCGGTCGTGCTCATCGGCGCGCACTACGATTCGGTCAAAGGGTCGCCGGGGGCCGACGACAACGCGAGCGGCGTCGCCGCCCTCCTCGAGGTCGCCCGCGCCTTCGCGGAGACCGCGCCGGCGCTCGCCGCGAACGATCCGCGCAGCCACGTGCAGTTCGTGGCGTTCGATCAGGAGGAGCTCGGCCTCCTCGGCAGCCGCGCCTACTGCCGCGCGCTCCGGGCGCGAGGGGCGAACGTCGCGGCGATGGTGTCGCTCGAGATGCTCGGCTTCACGTCCGCCTACCAGACGATGGTCCCGGGGGTCTCCGTCGCGAGCAAGCAGGGAGACTTTCTGGCGGTGGTAGCCAACGCAGAGAGCGAGCATTTGCTTTCGGCGTTCGAGCCCGCGAGGTCGATCCGCGTGGTGACGGGCCGCGGGCAGGAGCTCCCGCTCGAGTGCGTGCGCGTGGACGCGGGGACGGAGGCGGCGGGGCTCGCTCGCCTGAGTGACCACGGCGCGTTCTGGGACGCAGGGTGGCCCGCGCTCCTCGTGACGGACACCGCGTTTCTGCGCAATCCGCATTACCACATGGCGTCGGATACGCCGGATACGCTCGATTACGCATTTCTCCTCCGCTCGGCGCAAAAGGTCGCGGAGGCGCTGCGGCGGCTCACCGGCGCCGGCGCGAGCGGCGCGCGGAAATGAGACCCGTCTCGGGAGCACGACGCTTCGTGTCCCGCTTCAACTCGTCCGTGAACGACTCGCGCCGCGCCTCGCTCTCGAATGGCACGCCGGGAGCACGGCGTGTAAGGTACGCGGCGCAATGAAGGCGTTGGCGCGCGCGGCGTGGCGTGGGCAGTGGTGGGCGGTAGCGGCTGCTGTGGCGTGCACCTCGGCGACCGCGGGCTGCACCTCCGCGAACAGCGGCGCCGAGCCGCCGGGGGTCAAGGATGCCGCGCCGTCGCAAGAAGCAGCGGCGAGCGACGCAAACGCCGGTGTGCCCGGCCGCGACGCCACGGTGGACGACGCCGCGCCCGCGCGCGATGGCGGCGCGACCGACGAGGACGCGGGCTCGGATGCGGGTTGCGCCACCGGCTCCATGGGGGAAGCCCTCGATCTGCGCTGCACGGGGCTCTATAGCGACTGGGCGAGCAAGACGATTGCGAGCGATGTCCACGCGTACGACCCCGGCCTCCACCTCTGGAGCGACGGGGCCGACAAGAATCGCTGGATCCAGCTGCCGCCTGGCACGCAGATCGACTCCTCCAACATGGATGAGTGGAATTTTCCGACGGGCACCAAAGTCTGGAAAGAGTTTCTGCTCAACGGCCAGCCCGTCGAAACTCGACTTCTTTGGAAATATACGGACGCGGCATGGTACGCGACCGTCTACCGGTGGTCCGCGGACCAGGCATCGGCGCCGGAGCTCACCGCGGGTCAGCAGAACGTCGACGACGCGGGGTACGAGATTCCGGCGGCCCAGGCGTGCCCCGACTGCCACAAGGGTCGAATCGACTACGTGCTCGGCTTCGAAGCCGTTGCGCTGTCGTCGCCCGACGCCAGCGGGCTCACGATGAGCGCGCTCCTGGCCGCCAACCTTCTCACGACACCGCCGGCGCAGCCGCTGGTGATTCCGGGCGACGCGACAACCTCGGCCGCGCTCGGCTACATGCACATGAATTGCGGAGTGTCGTGCCATAACCGCGACACGGGCGGCGCGACGCAAACGGCGTTCTATGCGCGCCTCGACGTATCGCAGCTCGTGGACGGCGGAGTGCGCGCCACGGACCTCTGGATGAGCGGCGTCAACCAGATGAGCCACTTCCTCCTTCCCGGCGCGGCTCACTCCGTGGTCTTCGCTCCGAACGACGTCGACGCGAGCGTCGCGTACTACCGCATGGACCACCGCGACTTTCCGATCTTGCAGGACGGCGGCGGCATCCAGATGCCTCCGATCATCACCCACAAGCTCGACGACGCCGGCCTCGCGATCGTCTCTGCCTGGATCAATTCAGGCTGCCAGTAGCGAGCGCGGTTTTCCGAGGGGCGAGAGGCAAAATGGCCGCCCCTTCTCCATTAACGAGCCGCAGGGCAACGAAGCCCTTGCGGCCTCTATCTTACCGGAGATCGATTTATGCCCCCTAGCGAGAGCCACCGCACGTTTCGATGGAGTGCCGGCCGCACCGCCGCTGTGACCATGGCCTGCGCCTGCGGTCTCCTCGCGGTCGCCGGGGGTGCCTGTGGCACCTCTTCCGGCGCGGGAGCCAGTGGTTCGGGCGCGTCAACCGGGTCGAGCGCAGGTTCGGGAGGCAGCGGCAGCACCGGGAGCGGCGGCACGGGCGCTAGTGGCACGACGGGCAGCGGGAGCACGGGTGCCAGCGGCACGGCGGGCAGTGGCAGCACCGGTGCCAGCGGCACCGCAGGCAGCAGCGGGGCGGGCGCCACGGGATCGACCGGCTCAGGCTCCGGCGCGGGGTCGAGCGGCGGCACGCAGACCGGCAGCTCCGGGTCCGCGGGGGCCGCCAGCGGCTCCCCGACCGACGCGGGCGCTTCCGGCAGCTCGGGTGGCTCGGCGACCGACGGGGCGGCGGGCGCTGCCTGCAATGGATCGACGCCGTCCACGGCGGCCGCCGGACCCATGCCTCCGATGATCCCGGCCGGTCTCACCGTGCCCTCGGGCTTCACGCTCGATGCGATCGCGGCGGTGGCGCAGGCGCGGGAGCTCGCGGCGCTGCCGAACGGCGACCTCCTGGTCGCCACGAGCGGCACCAAGATCTTCATCATTCCCGACGCCGAGGGATCCGGCGCTCCCGGCGCGCCGGTGACCTTCGCGACGATTAACGACACTCCGGTCCAGGGCATCACCTTCGACGCGGCGACCTGCCAGGTTTTCGCGGCCGGGACGGCGGGCATTTACGCCATGAGTTACAAGGACGCGCAGATGTCGGCGACGCCCGGTACGGCCATCGCCAAGCTGCGGCAGGGAGCGATCGTCCCCGAGATGACGCCGTCCATGTTTGGGCAAGACACGCACAAGACGACCTCGCTCGCGGTCGCGGGCGGCAAGCTCTACGCGGGCGTCGGGTCGGGCTGCAACATGTGCGTCGAGACGGACCCGACGCGGGCCACGGTCCAGGTCATGGACCTGACCGGCGCCAACATGACGACGCGCGCCACGCACTTCCGCAACGCCATCGCGGTCACGGTCAACCCGGCGACCGGCACGATCTGGGCAGGCGGCGCGGGGCAGGACAACCTGCCCTGGGGCCACCCCTACGAGTTCATCGACGCCGTCACCCTTCACTCGGGCGAGGCCGACTACGGATGGCCGTTCTGCGAAGAGAACCATGTGCAGTACTACGACGGAGGGTGGACGTGCGCGAACACGGTGGCGCCGCTCGTCGAGCTCCCGGCGTACTCCACGATCATCGGGGCGACGTTCTATCCGGCCGCTGCGAGCGGGTCGCACGCCTTTCCGTCGAGCTACGGGGGCGGTCTCTTCCTCGCGACACACGGCTCGTGGCACGGCCCGCAGCAGGGCGGCATGTACGTCCTCCCGCACGTCGTCTTCGTCGGCATGAACGGCGACGCCCCGAAGACGGCGGTCGATTGGTCGGACCCGACCAAGCAATGGACCGAGTTCTTGGGCGGCATCACCGGTGCCGGGACCTACACCGCGCGGCCGACGGGCATCGCGGTGGGCTCCCAGGGCAGCCTCTTCATCGCGGACGACCAGAACGGCCTCGTGTATCGCGTTCGGCCCAACTGAGCTCCCTGCGGGACGTCTCGGACACGGCTCTCTGGGTCGCGACATTTCGCGCCCAGGAGACGGCGCGGAGGGACGCGCTCTTTCGCGACCCCCTCGCCGCTGCCCTCGTTGGCGAAGAAGGCCCTCGTCTCGTTCGTTCCCTTGGCTATGCCGGCAGGTTCAGCGGCGGAGTCATCGTGCGGACCGTGGCGTTCGACGACTTCATTCGCTCGTCGATCGCCCTCCGCGGCGTCGGCGCCATCGTCAATCTCGGCGCAGGGCTCGACACGCGGCCCTACCGCATGGATCTGCCGGCGGGACTCCGCTGGTGGGAGGTCGACCTTCCGCGCCTGCTCGACTTCAAAGAAGCGCGCCTCGAGGGACAGGTTCCTCGCTGTGATTTGCGCCGATTGCGCGTCGACTTGCGGGATCCGCGGGCCCGGCGCGCCATGCTTCGCGAAATCGAGGGAGCGTGCGCGGCAGAACGCAAGCGAGCGCTGATCGTCACCGAAGGCGTCCTCCCGTATCTCGCGCCCTACGACGCGGCGACATTGGCGCGCGAGATCGCCGAGCGGCCTTCGTTCGCGTTCTGGGCGGCCGACCTCGTCGCGGAGACGATGCCCGCCTTTTCGGGCCGACGGAAGTTCGGGAAGGCGCTCGAGAAGGCCGGCGCTCCGTTTCGATTCGCGCCGAAGGAGGGCGTTCGGTTCTTCGAGGCGTTCGGTTTTCGCGTCATCGAGCAGCGCAATCCCATCTTCGAGGCGTACCGGCTTCACCGGGTACCCTGGTTCATGCGCCCGTTGAAGCCGCTAACCGCGCTGCCGCCGCGCGAAGGGACGCACAGGGCTTCATGGGCCAAAGCGGGCAGCGTGCTTCTCGAGCGGCGGCCATGAGCCGGTCGCCCGCAGTCGCGCGGGCCGGGGCTGGCAGCGGGCAACGTTCTGCCCTAATGGCGAGCTGCTTGCTAACGACGTGAACCGGCGCGAACCCGCCGACAACCGCCAACCAAGAGCGAGGCAACGATGACGGACGCGAATTCGACGAAAATGGAGAAGCTGCGCGAGCGACGGTCGACCCCATTGACGACGCCGAGCGATCTCGATGCCAAGACCGCCAAAGAGGTCGGGGGCGCGCTGAACCGGATCCTGGCGGACGTTTTTGCTCTCTACCTGAAGACCAAGAACTTCCACTGGCACATGAGCGGGCCGCATTTCCGCGACTATCACCTGCTCCTCGACGAGCAGGCGGACCAGATCTTTGCCATGACCGACCCGATCGCGGAACGCGTCCGCAAGATCGGCGGTGCGACGGTGAAGTCGATCGGCCAGATCGCCAAGACGCAGCGCGTCCTCGACAACGACGCGGACTACGTGGAGCCCTCCGACATGCTCGCCGAGCTCCGCGAGGACAACGCAACGCTGACGGCGAACCTGCGCGAAGCGCACGAGATCGCCGACAAGCACCGGGACATCGCCACGGCGAGCTTGCTCGAAGTGTGGATCGACGAGACGGAGCGTCGCGCCTGGTTCTTGTTCGAGAGCGTCGCGCGGCCCGATTCGGGCGGCCGCTAGCGGCGCCGGCGCCGAGCCGCGGCGAGCGCCGCGCCGATGGCGCCGATGACGCCCAAGGCGCCGGCCGGAGGCGTACTCCGGCCGGCCGTCGTGCATGCGCAGCCGCTGCTCGAGGCGCGGTTGTCTGCGGTGTCGCCTCGTGCGGGCGCGCCCGCGTTGCCTCCGGAGGTCGTTGCGCCCGTGGCTGCGCCGCTGGCCGGGCTGCTGCCACTCGTCGCACCGCTCCCCCCGGTCGTCGCGTCGACGGTCGACGCACCGCCTTCGGGAGCGAGAGCGCCGGCCGTACCGCTCGAAGCCGTGGCGTCCGCGGCGCTGCCCGCGTCGGTCATGGCCACGCCTGCATCGGGGCCGACTCCCGCGCATCCCGACCCAATCTGCACCGAGTACGTCGCGCCCGTACCGATCAGGAGAGGGATCGCCGCGGGCTGGCCCGATTGCGCGGTGACCGTGCCCTGGCTGGCGCCGCCGACGGACACCGGGTAGGTGCCCGCGGCCAACCCCGCGACGGTGAGCGTCGTCGTGTGCGCGGCCGCCGGCATTTGGTTCTCGAGCGTCAGCCCGACGAAGTTGCTCGCCGTGCTGATCGTCGCCCCGGTGTAGCGATCACGGTCGAGCGTGAGCGAGAGCTTTTGCGAAACCAGATTGAGTCGCTTGAAGACGCCGTCGAGCGGCGTGATCGCGTAGCAACTGTTCGCTTCGACGACATTGCAGCCATAGCCGTAGAGACCGAAGATCGGGTCGACCGCCACATCGGCACTGAGCGTGCGGATCGCGCCGAAGAGCCCGAGGTCGGCCTCGCCGGCCATCTGCCGCCACGCGTTGTGGAGCTTCCCCGTCTCGGCGTTGCCCCGGTACTCGTTGCCTTTCATCGCCTGGTAGGTCCACGCCACCGTCCCGAGATTGGCCGCGTTCGAGTCGATCTGGCCGGAGTTGATGGCGCTGATGTTCGCGATCTTGGCCGCATACGAGAGGCGCTCGTCCTCCTCGGGCGTCGTCGAGTCGTTGCGGATCCAGTCATCCATGCAATAGCCCGCGAGGGACGCCGTGTATTGGAATTGCCACCACGCCTCGCCATTGATGGTGACCGGATCCGCGTACCAGTACCACGCCGGCTCCTGCCCCCGGCATGCGCGCGTCTTCGCATTCACTTTGCTCAGGATGGAGGAATCACCGGCGACTTTGGCGGCGGTGTAAACCGCTTCTTCGCCGGTGTTGTCGTAGGTGTATTCGGAGCCATAGGGGTACGGGTTGCCCTTGAAGGCCTGGTAGAGCTTCGTGAGAACGGTTCCCACCGCTGCGGCTTCGGTCGTGTGCCCCCCCGCGGTCAACGCAGCCTGAATTTCGGGGAGAGTCTGCTCTCCCATGTAGCCGGTTCCGGTGCTTCCGTGGCCGTTGTAGAGCGTGTGCAGGATGTCGTACGCCCGTAGCAGGTAGGTATCCGCCGTCTGGTGGTAGGTGACGAGACCGGGGTAACGGCTCGCGACCTTGTACATCGAGAAGAACGTATTGAACGCGTGTGGATAGGCGTAGGCCCGGTCGTAATAACAGTTGTTCGTCGTCGTCGCGTTCGTGCCCGCCGGGCACCACCAGTCCTGGACGATGTACTGCGTGTCGTCGATCGCACGGGCCCAGACGGCGTCGAGGTACGTGTCGAGCGCGGTCACCTCGGCCGCCACCGGGGTCTGCGAGTTCTTCTCGGCGAGAAATTCGGCCTTCGTCCATCCCCAGTCGTCACCCCATCCCCAGCCGCCCGTCGCCCCGCGCTTGGCGCGTGTGTCCATCATCCAGTCGTCGAAGATGCCGTCGAGATCGCCGCTCGACCATTGCGTCGAGCCGGTCATGAAAGTCGCGTGCCGCTGAATTGCCGTGTCGATCGGCTCGATGGCGTAGAACTGCAGCGTGGTCGTTTCTCCGCTCCCATAGGTCACGACGACGTTGTTGGGGCCGAGATGCGAAAAGGTGATCGCGTAGAGATTGTGGCCGGCGGTCGCGCTCGTCGGCGTCCCGGCGGGGGCGAGGGTCGTCTGCGACGGGTATTGCGCGGTCACCGATTGGATCGGCTTGCTCGTATGCAAGTCGAACATGCCCGTCATGTTGGTGGCGAACATCATCCCCGGGACCGCCGTCACATCGACCAAACCCTCGTTGTAGAGCGTGCTCTTCACGGCGTCCTGATCCGCGACCGGGAAGAACTTGAAGCCATACGTCTGGGTCTGGTTCGGCGCGAGCATCAGGCTCGTATTCGGCAGATACCCTTGATTGGTCGATTTGATGACGTTCGAATGAATGTAGTAGACCTCGAGCCCGGTCGGCCAGGGGTTACTCCCGCCTTCCGCCCAGACGCTGTTCGGGTGCTCTTCGATCGTCCAGTTGTCCTTGTATTCGAAGCCCGCGCCGGTCGTCGGGTCGGCAACGAGGAGCAGGAACGGACCGACGCCGCTCGGGCGCTTGATGGTGACGTACGACGTATTTTGCCCGACGAACGAATGATAAACGGTCCTCGTCTGGTAGATGACGTCGCCGCCGCCCCAATACTCGTTGAAGGGTAGCGGCAGGCCGAAGTCGCCGAGCTCGAGCGTCTGCGTGCTCGTGTTGGTGACGGCGATTTGCCAGGAAAGGTCTCCGCTCTCGAGCGAATACGTTTCGACGACCTTGAAATTTTGGATACCGGTCGCGTTGGCTGAATTCTGATACGTGACGGTGATCGCGGTGCCGTTCTGGGCGATCGTTCGCACGTCCGCCGATTGGTTCGTCAGCGCCTGCGTCCACGCGCCGGAGCCGAGGCGGTATTGGAACATCAGTTCGCCGACCCATTCGTGGTCGGTGCTCGCGGCGAAACCGGTCGGTCCGTTGGTGCCGTTCAGCACGTAATTCGTGGGGAACGCGTCGCCCGTGATCTGCAGAGAATTGATTTCTCCGTAGGTGCCGATCGTCACGGCGAGCTGGCTGTTCGAGATCGTCTGTCCGAACGCAGACGGCGCGAAGAGCAGGAGCACCGACGAACCGAAAGTGGCCGCGACGCAGCGCTGGATACCACGCAAGCGGAGCGAGGGGCCCGATCGCAAGACGTTGTTCATCGGTCTTCGTAGTGACGCGCCGAAAGAAACGCGGACCAAAAAAGTGGACCGTGCGCGGGGGGCCTCGTCACTTCCCGATCCGTCGGAGCTCGTTCACTCGGGAGTCAATCGATGAACCGTCTGTCTTCGCGGCGCTCTTTGCAGCGCCTGTCGCCGCGCGCGCTGCGCCGCCGCATCGTTCCGTCGCCCTGGTTGGCCGCGTTCGCCCTCGGAACCTTCGCGCTCGGATGCGGTAGCTCCGGGGACGGCGGGTCCCCCTCGGGGATGAATGGCGGGTCGGCGAGCGGCGGCTCCGCCGCGTCAGGAGCGGCGGGAACTGCAGGATCCGGCAGCGGAGCCGCGATGACAGGGGCCGCCGGGGGCACGGGCAACGCGGGCACTGGAGGCGGCACGGGCAGCGCCGGAGGTGCAGGGAGCACCGGCGGTGCAGGAACCGGGAGCGGGGCCGGGACCTCGGGCGCCGGCGGGAGCGGCGCGGTCTCCGGAGCGAGCGGCACGAGCGGCTCGACGGCCGGAAGCGACGCGGGCAGCGGGGCGACCCGCGATGGCGGAGGCAGCGGCGCGAACGCCGGAGACGCGGCGGTCACGGAGGGGGGCCCCGCGCCGAGCGGGACCAACGACGCGTATTGCAACTACGGAAGCGTGCCCTCGGGGACGGCTCCCGCCGCCTGGCAGAACGACCCCGTTCTCACGCCGACCGGCGTGAATCCCTATGGCACGCCCGCGTCGACGGTCGCGGGGGGGTACATTCTCATCAACGAAGGGCCGAACGGCCCGACGCAGGTGCCGACGGCGACGCAATCGTCGATCTTGACGCGCATCAATGCCGACTTGCAGTTCGAAACGAGCCTGTCGTACATCCATCTTCCGCCGTGGACGACCGGCGCGAAGGCGACCCACTACATCGATTATCTGTTCGTGGATACGGGCTTGCCCAACGACCCGAACGCGGGCGGCGATTCGAGCTGGGAGGGGCAATACCCCGACGTCGAGACGACGTCCGTCGCGATGACCGACATGTCGCAACGCTACGACCTGACGCACGAGTTCAACCACGTTCTCGAGAATTCGTACGGCACGATTCTCGGTACCAACGTCGCGTGGATCCAGGAGTCTCACAACAACTTCTTGATTCTGCTCACCGCCGAACGCGATCTCGGCGCGATGCCGGGGCAGGCGACGCAGGTGACGTTGCCGGGGAATGTCGGGTATCTCGACGCGCTCGTCTACCAGCAACCCTACGCGCCCATCGAGAGCTGCGGGATCAACGGATCGGATACCGCCATCAACGGTCCCGAGGATTACTTCACCGATACGACGGGCTATCGCTACTACGATCTCTTCCCGCTCTTCGTCTTCCAGCGCGTGGGAGCGCACTTTTTCGCCGCCGTCTGGGAGCAGGCGAAGACGACGGAGCAAGTTCTCCAGACGATGACCCGCCTCCTCGATACGTCGCGCGTGCAGTGCATGGTCGGCGAATACTCGGCGCGCGTGGCGCTCGGCGACTTCATGGAGCTGTCGAAGAGCCTGCAGGCGTTCGGGGACGCGGGCATGTACGCCGCGACGACGACCCAGAACGGGTGGCTCGTGCCGAGCAATACGGACGCCCTTCCTCGGTACACGGGCAGGAACAACGTTCCCATTGCGGTGACCGCGGGCGCGACGGAGGTCAGCCTGGCGTTTTCGCCCGACGCGCAGGGCAGTGGGGGCACGCCGGCGACGATGCAGCTCCAGCTCGTCTACCGGGCGACGGACGGGACGGCGGTGTACGGAGCCCCCGTCACGAGCGGCACGGCATCGATCGCGCTCGCCAAAGCGCCGAAAAATGGGGTCGTCGTCGCCGTCATCACGAACATCACGCTGTCGGGGTACGTGGCCGCGAAGTCGTACGGGTGGGATCCGAACGAGACGTTCGGGTACAAGATTCAGGTCACGGGCGGGACGGCCGCGCCGACCAACAAGATCTACTTCTAACAGAAGAAACGCGCCGCACGGCTTCGCAGGAGCTTGGTCGATCTGCCTCCGAACACCGCTGCTCATAAGGAGAGATCTCGACCATGCCGCCGGAGCGCCGCTGCTCAGCGCGTGCCCAACGCGGCGCATGGGACGAGCGGCA
>DATHQY010000154.1:0-2677 GCA_035482215.1 Polyangiaceae bacterium
GGGTATCCTGACCGAGCCGGACGCGGACCGTGCCGTAGCGGACGCTCCGGCGGTGTTGATGTGGAACATAGGCATTCATCACCGAGTCGGGCCGTACCGCGTCCAGGTGGATATCGCGCGGGAGCTCGCCCGCCGTGGCTACGCTTCCCTGCGGTTTGACGTCGCGGGTATGGGCGACAGCGAGATGGGCCAAGACAGCCGCACCGACGAGGAGCGGTCACTGGAGAACATTCGCGAGGCGATGACTCTGGTCGAGCGACGGCGGGGGACGCCGCGATTTCTCCCGATCGGGTTCTGCTCGAGCGTCGATTCGGCGCACGCGATCTCGCTCGTCGACAAGCGCGTCGTGGGCGCCTGTTTCATCGAAGGCTACGCGAACCGAACGGCGGGGTTCTGGAGGTTCTACCCGCTGCGCGTGTTCGACACGATGCGGTGGAAACGCCGGTTTCTGCGAAAGATACCGGCGTTGCTCGCAAAAATCGGGCGTCGCGACGAGGGCGCAGTCGCCGACGAGCGCGCCGGACTCGGCCCCGTCTTCGCGCGCAACTACCCGAGTGCAGCGAAGTTCGCTTCGGACGTGAGGGCCATGGCGGCCCGAGGCGTTCGCCTGCTCTTCGTGTACGTCGGCGGTGACACGGATTTCAACCACCGCGGCCAATTCGAAGAAATGATGGGCGACGGCCCGCTCGGCGGTCACGTCGACGTGACGTACTACGGCGGCGCGGATCACACGTTCTATCGCGCCGACGACCGCAGGCGGGCCGTGCTGCGCGTCGCCGAATGGACCGAACGCGCATTTCCTTCGAGCTCCGTCGCCGCGCCCGGCCCCGCGGCGCAAGAACCGGTGCGCAGCACGGCCTGAGAGGCTATGTCGCTTTGCCCTCGCGCAAGGCAAGGCCTTCGCGGAGGGCCTTGTTCGTCAGGTATCCGACGATGAGCACGTTGAGCACGAACAGCGCGGCGCGCACCGCGTGCGGATGTTTCACGAAGGCCGCCACTTCGAGAGGCAAGAGCGCGCTCGTCGAGACGACGACGAGCCATTTGCCCCATGTCTTTCCGGTCCAGAGAGCCCAGCCCTCGATCAAGCTGAACGTACCGTCGGCGAAAAGCGCCACGATGATCGTCCAGAGGCCGCGGCGGGTCGCCGCGCTGACGAGCAACTCGGCGAGGCGCAAACTCCAGACCCGTGCGTGCAGCCGCAAGTGGGCCGCGAAGCCGAGCAGCCGATCGGACAAGCCCATGTGCATCGACACGAGGAGAACCAGCACGATCAATAGCCAGAGCCCGCCCTTGCCGAGCTTGTAGGCGATGATGACGGCGAGACCGCGTTCGCGCTTCACGCCGTCGATTGTAGACTTGCCGCGATGCGATCGCATGCGACGCCCCTCCTCGTCGTTGCGATGGCGGTGACTGTCTCGTGCGCAGGGGTGGTCTTCGGGTTCAACGCCGGCTGCAACGCCGTCGACCCGCGATTCGCGCCCCAGACGTCGCCGCCGCGAATCATCGGCCACCTCGTCCGTGTCGACGCGCGCGGTCACCTCCTGTCCTGGGCGACGGCCGACGCGCCTTATGCCGAGATCGCGCGCCTCTCGTTTCACGCGCTCGAGAGCGACTTCCAGCCGGCCGACAGCCCGCTTCCGGTCTGGCTCGGATATTCGCGGTTCGATCCGGACACGTTCGAAGGAATCGCTTGGCCCCACAACCCCGCGGGCCTCTACGCGATGCTGGTGGACTCCGCCATCTTGTGGTTTCAGTTCAGCGGGGATCACGGCGCAATCGAGCTCGCGCGTACCGCACTCGACTACCAGCTCGCCCACGGGACGACCCCCGACGACTGGGCGTGGGCTTCCGTTCCGTATGCAAGCGCCGGCGCCGGCGACGCCGACTACCGCGGCGCCGACGACCAGTGGTGCGACTTCTGCGGGCGAGGCGACGGCGTCGGGGTCATCGAGCCGGACAAAGTGGGCGAGCTCGGGTTCGCCTACCTCCAGATGTTCGAGACCACCGGCGACGACCGCTACCGCGATGCGGCCGTGGCGTGCGCCGACGCGCTCGCCAAGCACGTTCGTGCGGGTGACGACACGCATTCGCCGTGGCCTTTCCGCGTGTATGCGGAGACCAACGTCATCCGTGAAGAGTACTCGTCGAACGTGATCGGCGCGCTGAACCTCTTCGACGAGCTCGATCGCCTCGCCCTCGGCGACGTCGACGGCTACAGCCGCGCGCGCAGCCTGGCCTTCGATTGGCTGATGCGCGTACCCCTGACGAACGACGCGTGGAGCGGGTACTTCGAAGACATCGACATCTACCCCGATCCGTTCCGCAATCCCAATCAGTACTCTGCGCTTCGCACGGCGCGATGGCTCATGGCCCACCGCGGGGCCGACCCCGAGTGGCGCAAGCACGTCGCGCACTTGCTCGCATGGGCAGAGCGCACGTTCGCCGTCGATACCGACAAGGAGCGCGGGCGCCAATGGGGCGCGGCCGTCATGAGCGAGCAAGGGTCGGACATGGCCAAGATGGCCAGCCATACAGCCCGATTCGGGGCGACGACCGCGCTCTGGTTCGAAGCGACCGGCGACGACGGCGCGCGCGAACGCGCTTCGCGCTCGCTCAACTGGGCGACGTACGCATGCCGCGAAGACGGGATCGTCGCCGTCGGCGAAGACGCCAACGA
>DATHQY010000155.1:0-9528 GCA_035482215.1 Polyangiaceae bacterium
GTCGACGACGCCGTCCTTCGCCACCGCTCCGCACGGGACCACGAGGGCTCCGTATTGGAAGGTCGTGTAGCTCTGGCCCGACCCGAATGCGTAGAGAGGCGTCGTCTTGTTCTCGTCGAAGTACCGATAGCCGGCGTAGTAGCTCATCGCGGTGCCGCCGTCGGTGGTCGGCCCCGTATTGAACGGCGGTTCGTCCGCCTCGGACTTCGGCCACGTGATCGGCAGCTTGCCGCTGAAGTTCACGTTGCCGAACAAGAGGCGGCCGAGCGCCGTTCCGCCGGTCTGTCCCGGGTACCAGGCCATGACGAGCGCAGGCACCGAGTCGAGCCAGGGCATGTCGATGGCGCTCCCTCCCTCGAGGACCACCACCATGGGCTTGTTCATCGCCGCGATCGTGGTGATCAGGGTGTTCTGGGCATTCGTGCCGGATTTGGCGTCGAGCGCGAGGTTCGGAGCGCCGGTGCCGTCGGCGCGATCCGATGCGCCCGTGTAGTCCTCGCCCTCGTCCGCCGCCGTCAGCCCCGCTACCACCACCACGAAGTCGGCATTGGCCGCGAGGCTCGGGTCCGACCCGCTCACGACCGTGATCCCGCTGCCCGCCGCGGCCTGAATGCCCGCAGCCGGCCCTACGGTAGTCGCCGGATCCGCGTTGACCCGGCTGCTCCCCAGATCGCCGAGCCGGGCATCGGTCGCGAATTGAACGGTCCCACTCTGGCCCGTTCCGGGCAGCGTCCACGGTACCGCGGCTCCAATCACGGCGAGCGTCTTGACGTGCGTTCGATCGATCGGGAGCGTGCTCTGCTCGTTCTTGAGCAGGACCACGCTCTCTTCGGCTTGCTGCTCGGCGTCCGCGATGTGCCCCGCGTTGTTCGTGATCCCGTTGGGGCCGAGGGAGGTCACCGGCGCGCGCAGGCCGGGCGTCGCGCTGGGGTCCGCGATCTTGAATCGGAGTTTTTGCTCGACGATCCGCGTCGCCGACGCATTCAGTTCGTCCGGAGGAGCCACCTGCTCCAGGTAGGCGTAGTTCAAGGCCCACGGAGTCTCGAGGTCGAGCCCCGCCGCCACGGCCCCCTGCGCAGTCGACTCGTATTGCGATGCTTCGAGATTGAGGCTCGAGAAGCCGGGCATCGCCCAAAGGTCGGAGATCACGAACCCCCCGAAGCCGAACGTGTCGCGGAGCATGTCGGTCAGGAGGACGGGGTTGTTCGTGTCCTTGTAAAGACCGTCGTCGGGCCCGTCGGTGTCCTGGACGGCGTTGTACGAGGCCATGACGCAAGCGACGCCCGCTTCCTGGACGACCATCTCGAACGGCCGCCCGTAGACCTCGTGCAGCGTCTGGTCGTCGAGGCTCGCGTACAGGTTCTGGCGGTTGTTCTCGATGTTGTAGGCCGCGAGGTGCGTCACGCACGCCGGGACGTATTGCTGCACGCCGGCGGCAAAGGCGGTCCCCATTCGACCGACGGCGAACGAGTCCTCCCCGTAGCTCTCCTGGGCGCGCCCCCACGCGGGGTGCCGCAGAAGGTCGGCGCCCGGCGCACGCAGGATCGTGTTCTGCGAAGCGAGAACTTCGTCGCCGATGTCCTGGCCGATCTGGTCTTCGAGAGCGAGGTCCCACGCGGCGGCGCGCGCGGCGGCCACGGGGAACACCGTTGCATACGCGCCGCCCTCGCCGAGCGGGTTGCCTCCGTAGGGCCCGAGGAACGTGGGCGCGTCGAGATTCACGCCGCGCGTTCCGTCGCGGAAGAGAAAGCCTTTGATCTTCGTGTTTGGGTCGTCGAGGGTCCGGTCGATGTCGGCGCTCTGGTCGCTCGCCGGGGTCCCACGCATCTGGTTCGCGAGCTCGGTCGCGGTCGCGCCGGCGAGAAGGGAAGCGGCCTTTTGGGGAATCGTGAGGTCCGCCGTGTAGCCCGTCGCCTGCGGGATATCGACGCCGATGCCGGGCGTGAACGGAAGCTGTTCGCTCGAATTGCCGCAACTCGCGACGACCGCCGGCTGCGGGACTTCTTCGACGACCGCGGGCGCTCCGCTGCTCCCACTCGAGCCCGGGCCCCCCGCGCTCGCACCCCCCGCGCCGGAGTTGCCCGACGATGCGTCCTGGTCGTTCGGATTCGACCCCAGAAGGATCTGGCCACTGCATGCGCTCGACATAACCACGAGACCCACGATCGAAACGGCGGTCACGCGTGTTCTCATGGCCCCACCTCCGCCTGATTCATGGCCGGGGTCTCCCGCGTTGATCACGGCTGGGGCGCCGGCGGGACGCGCTCGCCGAGCAGCGATCGAATGCGCTGCGAGTACGTGCTGTCGGGCTCGCGCGCGAGGAAGCGCTGGCCTATCGCCCGCGCGTGCTCCGCATCGCCGAGCGCAATGAGCGCTTCCACTCGCAGGAGCGTCGCCTCTTGTTCGAAGCGAGGCGCCGAGAAGTGCGCCTCGTACGCGTCGAGCTGCCGCAGCGCTTCGCGGGCATCGGAGGCTTGGATCGCGCGGCGCGCGCGATCCACCGCCGCGAGCTCCGCCGCGAGCCCGCTCGGCGACGCGGCGTCGTCCGCCTTGCGTGGCGCCGGCGCTGCGATCGGACGCGGTTTCTCCGCGGTCGGAGGCGCGAGGGAAACCGCTGCAGCCGCGGGTACCGGCTCCGGCGGTGAAACCAGAGCCGTCGGCACGGGATCCGGTGCGATCGGCGCGATCGGTTCTGCCGAAACGGCGCTCGTCGCGATCGACACGATCGGCGGCGTACGCGCCGAGGCGGCGCTTACCGCGATGGTGTGCGGCGATACGTTCGTCGAGACAGCCACGTGCGAAACCACGGCGACCGTCGCGCGCGTGCCCACGTAGGCCGCGCCACCCGCCGCCGCGATGGCGATCGCGGCTCCGACGACGGATTTGACCATCGCGGCCGTCCCGACGCTGACCGCCGCTGCGGCTTCGGTCGCGCCCGTCGCCGCGGCAAGCCCGGCCGCCGTTCCGAGCGTAGCGAGGGTCCGCCGCCGGCCTTTCGCCGGCGGTACGTCCGCGCGGGCCGCGCGCAGGAGATTCGCGACGGGCCCCGTTGGATGGCTCCGCAAAAGAGGCTTCGGATCTCTCATGATGACTTCTCTTCTGGCTTGCCGCGCGCGCCGGTCAGCTTGGCGGCCTTGTCGAGAAAAATCGTGCGTGCGCGCCGCAGCCGTGAAGCGACGGTGCCCGGACGAAGCCCGGTCACGTTCGCGATTTCGGCCATCGTCATTTCGTCGAACTCGTTGAGGATGAAGATCGCGCGGAGCTCGAGGGGCAGCGCGTCGAGCGCCCGATCGAGCATGGCGCGCTCCGCGCGCAGCGCGAGGACATCGAAGGGACCCGCGTTGGGATCGACGGGATCGATCAGTGGCTCCGGGTCGCCGGCGTCGGGGCGCCGTCGCCGCGCGCGCCGGTAATCCGACGCGACGCGCAGCGCCGTCTGGAACAAGTAGCGCTGTTCGCAGCCCGGTCGAACCGCGCCGAGCTTCCGCGCGAGAACGAGAAAGACGTGCTGCGCGGCGTCGTCCGCGTCCGCCGCGGCCACGCCGAGACGGCGCACGGAGCGCCAGACGAAGGAGTAATGCTCGTCGACAAGCGCGCGGAGCCGATCGTGACCCCGAACGGCGGTGGGCTCGCCTTCATTGCCCGGCCCGTCGCCCGTACTTGCCGGCTCGACGTTCGCCCTCTCGGAACCGCTCATGCTCGCGGGACCGGTTACGCCCTCGAGGTCGCCCGCTCGCGCGGCGAACGAGCCGGGATAGCTGAGATCGAGCTCCGGATAGGTCATCGCACTCGGATCCAATGGCCGGCGGCTCGGTCTTTGATCACCGGTTGGATCACGGAAGCCATCCGGCGAGACCGAGCTCGGCTTCCAGCCCAACAGGCGGGGATCGGTACGCCGTCTGCGACCCCCCATCGGCGTTGTAGACAAAGTCATATCGCGGGAACGGAGCGAGTGCGGCGACAGCCGCGTGGGCGAGCCATCGGCCGGCGAACGTCCACGCGAGGCGCGCGCCAGCCTCCCCCGCAAACCAGGGCTTTATCTGCTCCTTGGCGGTCCGCAGGCCCGTTATTCCGCTGGAGCTCAGAAAGCCGCCGTCGAATCCGAGGCACGGGGCAAGCCGAAGCGAGCGCGCGAGGACCACGCGAAGAGGGCATCCTTCGGCGTGCGCCCATGCCCAGCTCAGGTTCGCGCCAATCTCGTTTGCGAGCTTTGGCGTGGCCGCGGCTGCGGCGAGTGCGAAGCGCAACTCGGGAGACGACGCGCGGTTGGGAACGAAGTCGTAAACGAGCGTGGCGCCTCCGCCGACGGCGGGACTCGATACGACGCCGGCGAGAACGAGAAATTCCGTGCCGACGGCCCAGTGTCCGTGGCGCGGTTCGGGCGCTTCGGCGGCGTTCGTGGGGGCTTCGGATCGCGGTGCGGCAAGCGCAGGCTCCCGCGCGGGGCCTGGCGGGGTTCCTGCGGGCGCGGTCCCGGTCGGCACAGTCCCGGTGGGCGCGGTTCCGGTCGGCGCGGTTCCGGCGGGCACTGGTGGGGAAGACGCCGGCGCGGCGACCGCCGCGGCGCTCTGTGACGAAACGGGTGTGCTCCACGTGGCCACCGCGCCGCCCACTCCCTGTCCCGGCGGTCCGGGATTTTGCGCCGCCGGCCCTAAAGCCGACCCCGACGCGCCCTCGGGATCCACGGCAAGGGCCACCATCAGAGCCAACGCGGAGACGAGCTCGTCGCACCGCGTTGCCGTGATGTCGCGGCGGCTGACGGGACTGTCCGTGGAGTGAATTTCCAATGATCCGGACAACGCCCCGTCCGATCCGTCCGCGATGTCGACGGCGAACTCGCGGGCGGCCTCGCCCTCGGCGGCGCTCCGCGCGAGCGGGGTTCGTGCGAAGACTTCGCCGAGAAATTGCGCCTCGTCGGGGCACCGCGCGGGCGCGTGGTACGCGATGCGGATCGGTTCGACGCGCGC
This sequence comes from Polyangiaceae bacterium, assembly GCA_035482215.1. Classification (GTDB taxonomy): domain Bacteria; phylum Myxococcota_A; class Polyangia; order Polyangiales; family Polyangiaceae; genus Palsa-1150. The sequence continues at coordinate 4,968 of DATHQY010000155.1, forward strand.
GGTTGGCAGCGCCTGCGCGAGGATCACCAAAGCCGCCGCCGCCCCAACCGCCATCAAGCGGACCACTCTTACCGCAAATGGCCCGTCGTTTCGCCACCGTGTCGCGATCGAGGCCTCGGCGCGAGCCGAAAGCCCCTCCTCGGTCCTACCCGAGCCTCGCAGCGAGCTTCTCGAGCGCCGCGCTCTTCACGCCCTTCTCGCCGCACAACGCGAGCATCGCCTGCGCCATGGCCAGGTTCTGCGCGTGGAGCTTTCGCCCGAAGTGCTCGTCGATGTACCGCAGCACCTCGGGAGCGCGCGAGCGCACGACGGCGATCCCCATCTTCAGGGTGAACGGCCCGAGAAAGCGGAGCACGGTGCCGGTCCACGGCGCGGCCGGCCCGAAGGTCTGCCCGAGCTTCTCTCCTTCGCGAACGCCGTCGAGCGCGAGCGATAGCAGCGCGCGATCTTTCAGGAGTGGATCCACGCCGTCGGCCACGTCGATCCCGAACATGAGCGGCAGGAACGACACGGTCGTCGCGACGTTGTGCGCGAGCACGTCGCGCTCGACGCGCGCGGGAATGCCCGCCTTCGTGAGGCGCGCCGGAAGATCCGTCGCGAGCTCGCTCGCCGCGCCGGAAGCATCCGCGATCCGTGCGTCGACGAGCGTCGTCGCGACGCGGGGGATCCAATGGCGAAGCCGGCCTGGCTCGGCAAAGTACGCGACGACGCTCGGCATTGCGGCGACGACCGGTGCGGGCACCGCTGCGGCGAGCCGCGCGTGGTCGCTCGGCATGAGCGGCGTGAGCAGGACCACCGGCGCCGTCGAGCGCCCCACGCGCGCGGCCACGGACTCGAGCTGCTCGTAGCGCACGGCGCAGAGCACGACGTCCGCCGGCGGAATCTCGGTGACGACGGGCGCGGTCCACTCGAACGCGTCGCCCGTCTCGACGCGCTCCAGGCGAACGCGCTTCGGCGGTTCGGCGTGGCGGCCGACGAGCGTCACGTCGCATCCGGCGCGCGTCGCGAGGCGTGCGCCGTACGCCCACCCGAGCGATCCGGCGCCCAAGATCGCGACGCGCATGAGCGCCTAGCGATACGTGAACTGCAGATCGTGATCGCAGATTCGGAACAGGTCACCCTCGCCGATCGGCTGACGCGACACGCGATCGCCGTTGTAGGTGACGCCGTTGGTCGAGCCCATGTCGACCATGAAGTACGCGCCGTTCAGGAACTCGACGAGCGCGTGCTGGCGCGACACGTTCGGATCCTTCAGCATCAGATCGCTCGACTGCTTGCCTCGGCCGATCACGAAGCGGTCTTTCGTGATGGGGTGCCGCTCGCCGTTGTAGATGAGCGTCAGCGCTGCGCCGTGCGGGACGGCGGAGCCGTTCGCGGGAGCCGTGCCTGGCATCGGCGGGGGAGCCGCGCGTCCGGGCGGCGGCGCGAGAGGCGGCGGCGTGACGCTCCGGCTCAACCCGATCGGCGGAGGCGTTGCGACCGCGCGCGGAATCGGCGGCATCGAAGGCGGAGCGCCCGGCGGGCGTCCGAGCGGTGGCGGCGCGGGCGCGCGCGGCATCGGCACGGAGGATCGGCCGGCGGGAGGCGGCGGCGGCACGCGGCTCGGCGGAGGGGGCAGCGGCGCCGGCATCGCCGGTCGGGCCCCGGCACGGGCCGGTACGGGCATCGAGCCCGCAGGCGTTGGCGGCGGAGCGAGCGACGCGGCCATCGCGCCTTCGGTCGACTGCGAAAGCTCCCCCGCGCGATGCGGCAGCGGCGTGCGCACCGGCGCCTGGCTGCGCGCGCGGGCGTACTGCTTCATCGCCTCGTTGACGAGGTAGTCGACGCTGCACTCGAGCTCCCGCGCCATTTGCTCGAACGTCTCCCAGAGGACGTCGCGACATTGGAAGGTGCGGGCGCTTTTTTTGTTGGGATCCGCGCTCATCACTTCGTGCCGTTGGGAGCGAAACGGAGACCCTGCCACCGCTCGGCTCTATCCAAAGTAGGTTACCGCTCGACGAACGGTTTGCCCAGTGCGTCGGGCAGGGAGGTGCCGGCTATTGAAGCGACGGCTCGATGCACCATCGCACGAAGTCTCCCACCGTCGCGATCGTTTTCGTCTCCTTGTCAGCGGATCCAGGACCTTTCGGTACGTCACAGGTCCAGCCGCATTGGTCGGCCGGATCGCACTTCGGTACGGCGCCCTTGTCTTCCGCCAGTGCCGACAGCACGCCCGCATCGGCTTTCTTCGCCGTGTAATACGAACCAGCCGCGGTCATCCGGGCGCCAAGCTCGTTCGACTGTAAAAATGAATTCAGCACGTCCCGCGGCTTGGGCCCCCCTTGGGGATCCATCGCGAGAATGAGCGCGCCGTAGGTAATCGGCTCGCTCAACGCCATCTTCGTTTTGTCGTTGGCCGGGAGGTGATGCATGAAGTCCGGCACGTCCTTGGTCGCGATCGATTTCAGGATCATGCGCGCCGCATCGAGCCGGACCTGCCACTTCTTGTCGAACAGCGTGTAGAGGCGCGCCACGACCATGTCCTTCGGCAACTCGCCGAGGCGCGCCATCGCGACCCCGCGAACTTTGTCGGGGTTGGTGTCGTCGCGCACGATGTCGAAGATGATGCTGACGTCGTTCGGGTTGCTCTTGTCGACCCGGTTCTCGAGCGCCGCGAGCGCGTCCGTCCGCATCTTCTCGCTCTTCGTCTTGTCGTGCGCGTAGGCGAGGCAGAAGTCGACTGCGGGGCGTCCGCCGACGCGCTTGATGTTCGTGAAAACGCGCTCGAGTTCCTGCTCCTGGTACTGTTTGAGCTGGTCGTTCACTTGCGCCGCAGTCGGGTTGATCTTGGCCTTCTGGTTGGCCTCGAGCACGAGCGCGCGTTGCTTGTCCATCCAGTCGGACGAGTCGACGTGCTTGCCGAGCGCGACGAGCGCGTCGGACGCGCGCTTCTTCGTGTCGTCGTCGCCGATGTCGGCCATGAGCGCGCACGCCCGGTCGACCTTCGCCGACGTCTCGTTGATCGAAGACGGCAGCTGCTTCACTGCCGGCGCTCCGATGAAGCGCATGATCTGCTCGACGCCGAACTGCTGGGTGCCGTTGTCGATGCGCTCCTCGAAGTCGGTCTGCACCCACTGCGTGAGCGCCGCGATCAGATCGCTCTTCGTGGCTTCGTTACTGACAAGCGGCGGCTCGTGCGAGAGGAGGCCGAACGCCGCGTCCTTGTAAGGAATGCTCGGATCGGGCGGAACGGTCCCGTCGCCGGGCTTGGCAGGCGGCGGTGCCGCCATCGCTTCGACTAGCTTCGGCGCGATGTCGTCGACGATGTGTCGGCGCGCCGACTCCGACAGGACAGCCAGCGCGCCGGGTACCCGGCCCTGGGGCGTGTCGTACCCGATGACGAGGTACTCGAGTCCGACTCGCTTGCCGTTGCGCGGATGCATTCGAATGAGCGACAGCGCCGCTTCATCGCGCAGCGGCCATGCGTATTTGTCATGGCCGACGATCGCGTAGAGCTTCTCCGGGCCGCTCTCGGTCGTCTCCCAGCGGTGCACGTCCGAGTCGCTGACGGCGCATCCCGACGAGCCGAACGCGCTCGCCGCCACGAATGCCGGCAGGAGCAAGCGCGCCGCGACGGGTCCCGCAACGACTCCCCATGCCCGCGCGCCCCAACCCCTTGCCCCGAGCCGCTGTCGCATCGTCTTTTCTGCCTCCTGCGATGGCCTCGCCGCCGGTCTCGCCACGCGTGCTGATCAGGTCCGGGATGCTACGCCTGAAGAACCGTCGATCGGAATTGTTTCGGGAAGTTGACCCCCTTTGCGGGCATGCCATAGCCTCACGTGTGGGACAACGTGTGCGATGCCTTTCTCGACGCCCGTGATGATGGAACGCAACGAACGCGCAGCGGCGCCGCTGGTCCCGACGCGTGGTCCGCGCCCGGTCGGGCGTTTGACGAGTTCGCCAACGACCCTGCCGGCGAACCTGCCGGCGGCCTTGCCAGCGAACACCCGCGCTCCGACGATTCTCGGTCGCGGCGCCGCGGCCTACGGTCGAACGCGCGAAGTCGCGGCGCTCGTTCTCTGGACGCTGGCAATCTTTCTCGTTCTCGCGCTCGCCTCCTATCGAGGTGACCCGGCGGCGGCGCCGGCGACGACGATGGAAGGGGCGGATTGGGTCGGCCCGGTGGGCGCCCTAGCGGCGCACGCGCTCGTTTCGCTGGTCGGGATCGTCTCGTGGGCGCTGCCCCTCGAGCTCGCGCTCATGGGCATCCCGCTCGTTCGCGGCAAGGAGAGCCCGGCGACGCCAGGGCGCATTTCGGGCGACCTCTTGATCGCGGTCGTCACGGCGGCCCTCGTTCAGGTCGGGAGCCCCGGCCGTACGGCGTTCGGCACGTTTTCCGCGGGCGGCGTCGTGGGCGAGCTCTTCGGCGAGCTCGCGCGGTCGCTCTTCTCGACCGCGGGATCGTTCCTGGTCGGCTTCGCGTGCCTCGGGCTAATCCTCATCGGCCGCGCGGCGTTCTCCTTCATTGCGCTCGCGCGGCTTCTCGTGCGCCTCGCGACGCGCGCGGGTGCGTGGATCACGG
>DATHQY010000156.1:0-8224 GCA_035482215.1 Polyangiaceae bacterium
ATCGGCACGGTGCTCGCGCGGCAGACGGACCCGGTCGTTCGCGGGATGGCAAAAGCGTACGCGGACAAGGTCGCGAGCCGCCTCGATCTGGTACGCTCCGCGCCCAATGCCTTCGACGCGCTGGTACGCAAAATCACGTCCGCCATGGGCACGACCCGCGTGCTTCGAGGCCCCAGCCCGCATGAAGCCCGCGTCGCGCCGCGGGCGCCCGGCGTGGAGGAGCGCAAGGCCATCGTCGGCGCCATCCTCGAGTTTCCCGCTCTCGTGGAGGATTCTGAGGTCGCGAGAGTTTCGAGCCTGCTGGAAGGCGAGTCGGCACGAATCGTGGCAGCCGTAGCCAACAACCTCCGGATGTCTCCGCGGGGCGAAAAAGTTTTGAACGCGGCCGATTTCCTTGCGCAAATGTCTCCCCGGGTTCAAGCCTTCGCGCGCGAGCGACTGGCGTCGCCCGCCCACGAGACTATCGAGGAGGCGCGCACCACGGTGGTCGCGAACGCGAAGAAGCTCCGGGAGACGAACATTGCGCGCGAAACCCGAGAGACCGCTCGTGAACAAGAGCGCGACACCTCCGACTGGGAGGCTCAAGTCGATCGCGCCAATGAGGCCAGCGCGCGCGTGCGTGAACGGCACGGGCTCTTTCGAGGATGAGCGGGTACTGAGGGGGAGAGCGGGTCGAGGGAATGCTCGGAACGCGTGGGCAGAAGCACCGAGGTAGCGATGGCGACGAAGAATCGTGATCGAAAGGAAGTCCAGCAACTCATCGAGATGGGGAAGTCCAAGGGATTCCTCACCTACGACGAGGTGAACGACGCGCTGCCGGCGGACATGGTCGCCGCCGATCAGATGGACGACGTGCTGGGCGTCCTCGGTGACGAGGACATCGAGATCGTCGACGCGGCGACGCAGGTGAAAATCGCGCCGAAGCGCATCGTCGAGGAGCAGGCGGAGCAGAAGGTGTCGCGCGATCGCGAACCGTCGACGCCGGCCACCAAGGCCGAAGAGGAGTTCGACGGCTATTCGAAGAGCAACGATCCCGTGCGGATGTACCTCCGCAAGATGGGGAGCGTGTCGCTCCTCACGCGCGAGGGCGAAGTCGAGATCGCGAAGCGCATCGAGCACGGCGAGCACGCGATCCTGTCGGCGATCCTCAACTCGCCCGTGGCCGTGCGCGAGATCATCGATCTCGGCGACAAGCTCCGAAAGCACAAGATCCGGGTCAAGGACATCATCCGCGACGCGGAAGACGACAACGCCGAGTTCGACGAAGAAGAAGCGGACCGGCGGATCCTGCGCCTCATCGACAAGGTGAAGCACCTCGACAAGGTCGCAGAGGAGCTCAAAGAAAGCCTCCTCTCGTGCCCGCCGTCGCGGAAAAAGGGGATCGACGGCGAGATCGAAGCGAATCGCCAGAAGATGGTCGAGACGCTCGAGGAGATGCGGCTCAACAAGAAGACGATCGACAAGGTCGTCACGAAGCTTCGCGGCTTGATTCAGAAGATCGAGCGCGCCGAGAGCAGCATTCTGGATCTCGCGAAGCACACCGGCGTCGACATCGACCAGCTGCGCAAAGAAGCGCGCCAGAGCCGCGGGGACGCCGCGACGGAGCGCAAGTACAAGCGCAAGTACGGCCTCTCGCCGGACGATGTCATCGGCGCGCACTCGGCCGCGCAGAAGAACCTGAAGAAGGTCGAAGAGGAGCTCCAGCTCGACGTCAAAGAGCTGCGCGAAAGCTACGAGTCGATCCGCGAAGGCGAGCGCGTCGCCGACAAGGCGAAGGCGGAGCTCGTCGAAGCGAACCTGCGCCTCGTCGTCAGCATCGCGAAGAAGTACACGAATCGCGGTTTGCAGTTCCTCGACCTGATTCAGGAGGGGAACATCGGCCTGATGAAGGCCGTCGACAAATTCGAATACAAGCGCGGGTACAAGTTCTCGACGTACGCCACCTGGTGGATCCGGCAGGCCATCACGCGCGCGATCGCCGATCAGGCGCGCACGATCCGCATCCCCGTGCACATGATCGAGACGATCAACAAGCTCATTCGAACGAGCCGCTACCTCGTGCAGGAGTACGGCCGCGAGCCGACCCCGGAGGAAATCGCGGAGAAGATGGAGCTGCCGCTCGACAAGGTCCGCAAGGTTCTGAAGATCGCGAAGGAGCCGATCAGCCTCGAGACGCCCATCGGCGAGGAGGAAGACTCGCATCTCGGCGACTTCATCGAGGACAAGAGCGTGGTGTCGCCCGCCGAGGCGGTCATCAACATGAATCTCGCGGAGCAGACCCGCAAAGTGCTGAAGACGCTGACGCCGCGCGAGGAGAAGGTCCTCCGCATGCGGTTCGGCATCGGCGAGAAGAGCGACCACACGCTCGAAGAAGTCGGGCAGGACTTCGAGGTGACACGCGAGCGGATCCGCCAGATCGAAGCCAAGGCGCTCCGCAAGCTCCGCCATCCGTCGCGCAGCAAGCAACTGAAGAGCTTCATCGAGAGCTGAGGTGTACGTGCCGCTGGCCGCGCGGCTCGGGCGGCTTGCAGGTCTCGCCGGCGCGGGCGTCGTCGTCTTGGTCGGCTGCGACCGCGGGTGCGCTTCGCGGAGAGCGGACTGGCAGGTGCTCGCCGAGCGATCGGCTGGTTCGCCCCCGAACCCCGGGACCACACCCGGGCCGGGAGGCGGCCGAAGCTGGATCCGTGGAACGGATTGCCCAGACGGGCTTGCCCGTTGCGAAGACGGCCGCGTCTGGGTCTCCCGGCTGGCCACGCTGACGGCAGCGTGCGGAGGCGCCTCGGCACCGTGCGTATGTCCGTGGGATTCGATCGCGGCCTGCCGGGGGTCGTGTGCGGCCGAAGGCGCGGTGGCGGTCATGGACCGCGAGAAAGCCGGAGTGCAGATGTGCGCGCCCGCCGGACGGGCGGGGGAGTCGCGGCCTCTGGGGGCGACCCCATTCGTGCGGGCCCTGGGCCCCGACACCCAGCCTCCTTCGGATTGCGACGACGACGACGCTTATCGATGTAGCGATTCCGTTGTCGTTGATTGCGCGTTACGCCGCGGCGTCGGCCGCTGTTCGAACGGCTGCAGCGGTCCCGGCGCAACGCTGTTCGGCGACGGTATCGAGCGCGAAAGCGCCTTCGCTATTTTGTGTTCGCGGTGACGCATATGCTCGTTCCCTGACACGCGCGTCGGGGAAGCAGCAACTCCTTGCGACGTTCGCCGAGTTTCCCGGCGTGTCCCCGGGCTTCACCCGAAAGCCGCAAAAGCGCCAACCGACCGACGCTCGCCGAGGGCAAAACGCGCTCGACTGCCAGAAACGTGACTCCGACTCCGCCCGCCCGTTACGCTTCGTTTGCAGCTTTTGCGGGCTTGCTTCGTCTTACATCGGAGCGCGTTGGGGGCCCCGTCCACGCGGCGCGGCCAGGAGGCACTCCGGCGCGCGTTCTTACTGGAATTCGGGTCACTCCAATTCATGGATTAGTTGTTGCTTAAGTAGTTCGCGAGGGTCGGCCCGGAAGGCCTTCCCGATAGCAGAAAGAGGTTCTCGCGGCGGCGTCTCGCGGCATCGAATGCCGGAGACGCTGACCGACGGAGTCGGCGTGCGCGTGGCGCACGCGGCTTCCGGGGGCAGGTGAGTCATGCGTCGGGGTCGTGCGTTGATGGTCTTCGGGTCGGTTCTCGCGGCGCTCGCTGTCGCGACGGTGAGCGTCCGTTCGCAGGCGGCGAATCCGCCGGACAGCGCCAGCCGCCAGTTTCGGATGGCGTCCGCGCATGCGCGAACGCTTCAGCTCTTGCCGCTGCAGGCCAAGCGTGACGCCCTCTTCGGCAACTTCTTGAAGCCCCAGGCGACCCCGGAGGTGCTGCCGGCCGACGAAGCCTGCGCGCCCGACATGGCGGAAGTCGAAGGCGACTACTGCCCGGTGGTGGAGCAAAAGTGCCTTCGGTGGCTGGACCCCGACACGAAGCTGCAGTGCGCCGAGTTCGCGAAGACGGGCACCGAGGCCTGTGCGGCGAAGACGCAGCACAAGCATTTCTGTATCGACCGCTACGAATGGCCGAACCGCGCGGGTGCTCTGCCGACGTTCATGGCGAGCTGGTATGACGCGAAGGCCTCGTGCGAAGCCGCCGGAAAGCGGCTTTGCGGCGACACCGAGTGGACGCTCGCGTGCGAGGGTCCGGAGAAGCAGCCGTATCCGTATGGGACCGGCTACGAGCGCGACGACGCGGCTTGCAACATCGACAAGCCGTACATCTGGCCGCACCCGGAGCGCGTCTACGACCCCGCGACGCAGCGAAACGAGCTGGCGCGGCTGGATCAGCGAGAGCCCAGCGGTTCGCGGGCGGCCTGCGTCAGCCCGTATGGCGTGCGCGACATGGTCGGCAACGTCGACGAATGGGTGGTCAACGTCTCGCAAGCCGGCCAACCCCATATGAGCGGTCTGAAGGGCGGTTACTGGGGTCCGGTCCGCACCCGCTGCCGGCCGATGACGACCGCACATGACGAGTCGTTCCGCTACTACCAGATCGGTTTCCGCTGCTGCGGCGACGCGCACGCGAACGAAATCGGCGAAGCGCCGCTCGCGATGGAATAGAGAGCGCGCCTCGAGAGCCGCTACATCCCCTCGTCGGGACCCGCGTCCGGGGCCTCGATGGGCGCGGGTACGGGTGCGGGTGCGCGCCGCGGCGGAGGGGCGTCGCCGTATTCGCGCCGCATCTTGGACGCGAGCGCGTCGAGCATCAGCTGCTCGTGGTAGTGCGGCATCTGCGGGAGCTCGATGAGGACGCTCACCGGTGCGCTCTCGTCGCCGCCCCGCACGAACTCGACCGATCCGGGCGTGGGCTTCGCGTTTTCCACAGACTTGTACTCGAAGAGCAAGTAGCCGCTCGTTTCGTCCTTCTCGGTGACCTTCCACCCGTTGTCGACGCGGACGAGCCGGAGCGCTGCGTTCCATGTCCGCGGGTACCCGTACGGGGATTCGTACGTGGCTTTCGCATCGGCCCAGGGGGCCGAGGCCACGACGACGAGAGCCCCGACGCCGGCGGAAAGCGCGCCCACGAGAGCCGCCTTGATGACGCCCGAGTGCATGCGCCGTCGCTACCCCGACGCGGCAGCCAGGGCCAAGTCTTCGACACGGCCTCTACGCGGCGTCGCCGGCGAGGCTCTCGGCTTCTTCGAGCGTCTTCAGGCCCCCGCGCTCGAGCCCGAGGGCGACTGCGCCCATGAGCGTCGTCAGCACGAGCTGGGACGCGTAGAGCAAGAACACGTACGCCGCGCCCGGACCGGTGACGATTGACGTCGGGTAATACATCGTCATCGCCGCGTAGATCCCGGCCTGGAAAACGCCGAGCATGCCGGGCGGCCCCGGAATCAGCACGGCGCACCCCAGCATGCCCATGAGCGCGCAGGCTTCGCCGAACGTCGGCGCCGTACCGTCGGCGTGCACGACGCCGCAGCCCCAGGCGAGGATCCACATCCCGCCGATGTTGAGAAACCAGTAGCAGGTCGTCTCGAACAGAAAGCCGAGCGCGTCGTCTCTGCGGCCGAAAACGTGCAAGCCATCCGCGAACTTCTCGAACAACCCTGAAAGCTTCTCGGCAAGCCGCTGCGAGACCTTGCCGACGACGATGAAGGTCATGCGGTGGGCCCATGATCGCGCGAAATAAAACACGGCGATCGTCGTGAACGCGGTCCCGAAAAGCGCCAGCATGGCGTACCCCGCTCTGCGGACCTGGGCGACCGAGACAGGGAGGCCGACGACGTGGTCCGGCAGTGGGTGCACCGTCGGCACGAACACGAGCGCGACCGCCAGAACGATGCTCACGTACAGGCCGTCGATGACCCGCTCCGCGACGACGGAGCTGGCGGCGGCCGTCAACGTGATGGGGCGACGTCTCTCGGTCCCCTCGCCGCGCTTGTTCGGGGGCGTCCGCACCATGTACGGCCGCACGATTTCGCCGAGGCGCCAGGGGAGCAGCAGAATCGCCGCGAACCCGATGAGCGACACCTTGAGGAGCCGCTTCTTGGGAACGACGGCGATCGAGTGGAGCAAGAACCGCCAGCGCACGCCCCGAAACCAGGTCATCCCCATATACGAGAGCGCGTAGGCCGGGAGCGTCCACCACTGGACGTGCACGAAGTCGCCCCCCTCGGGCAGGAACTTCAGGCCGCCCTTGCGGACCCCCACGACGATCAACGTCGTGATGAGCACCGACGCGATGAGCTTCACGCCGTGACGGCGCAAGAATCCTTGCTGCTGCTGCGGTTGCGAAGCCAAGGGAAATTCGGGCGGGCTGATCACGGGCGCGACCGTATAGCACGCAAATCTTGCGGAGGCAGCGGTGGCTCGTCAGAGACTCCAGTACCGAATGCCGCGTTCGACGTGCGCGGGGTCGAGCGCGCTTTTCACGTCGACGAGAACGCCGCCGTCATGGAGCATCGCCATGAGCCGAGGTTGGCCGAGCGCGCGATACCAGCCGTGGGGCACCGCCAGCACGAGGGCGTCGAGCTCCGCCATGCCATCGAGCGGGGTGAGCCCGAGGCCGTATTCGCGCTCGGCCTCGGCGGGGTTCGCGAGCGGATCGTGCACGACGGGCTCGATGCCGAACTGTCGCAGTTCTTTCATGATGTCAGGCACTTTGCTGTTGCGGACGTCGCGGCAGTCCTCTTTGAACGTGAGCCCGAGAATGCCGACGCGCGCGCTCTTCACCGTCATGCTTCCGTCGATCAGCAGCTTGACGACGCGCTGGGCGATGTGGCTACCCATGTTGCTGTTGATGCGGCGACCGGCCAGGATGACTTCGGGCTGGTAACCGAGCTGCTGGGCTTTCGTCGTCAGGTAATACGGGTCGACCCCGATGCAGTGCCCGCCGACGAGCCCGGGCCGAAAGTCGACGAAGTTCCACTTGGTGGCGGCGGCTGCGAGCACGTCCGCCGTCCGGATGCCGATGCGTTCGAAGATGATCGCGAGCTCGTTCATGAGCGCGATGTTGAGGTCGCGCTGGGTGTTTTCGATGACCTTCGCCGCTTCGGCCACCTTGATACTGCTGGCCCGGTGGATGCCCGCGTGCACGATGGACCCGTACGCCGCCGCCACCCGATCGAGCGTCGCCGCATCTTCGGCGCTCACGACTTTGGTGATCTTCTCGAGCGTGTGCTCCTTGTCGCCCGGGTTGATCCGCTCGGGGGAGTACCCGAGCGTGAAGTCGCGCCCGCGTACGAGGCCGCTCGTTCCTTCGAGCAGCGGGCCGCAGACCTCTTCGGTCACGCCCGGGTAGACCGTCGACTCGTACACGACGACCCCGCCTTTCGCGAGCGCGGCCCCCACCGTTTGGGTCGCGCGGACGAGCGCTCCGAGGTCGGGCACGTTGTTGCGATCGACGGGCGTCGGCACCGCGACGACGAAGAACGTGGAGCCGTCGAGGTCGGCCGGATCGCTCGAGAAGCGAAGCGTCGTCGACCGGAGGGCCTCCGCGCTTTGCTCCTGGTTCTTGTCGTAGCCGCGGCGGAGCTCCTCGACTTTTTCGAGCTGGACGTCGAAGCCGACGGTGCCGGGGAACTCGCGCGCGAACGCCAGGGCGACGGGCAGCCCCACGTACCCGAGGCCGATGACCGCGATTCGCTCGCCGGCCTTTCTCACAGGGGGCCGCTCGTGGATGCGTGCGCGCCCGCGGCGGGTTCGTGGTCGCCGGCGCCCGGGCCGAAGAGGATCGCGCGCGGCGCGTCGCCGAGAAGGCGTGCGCACTCGCTCGCTCCGACGAGCGCTTCGAGTCGATCGATCGCGCGGACGACGATCTCCACGTCGCTCGGCTTGTGCGCATCGGAGCATGCGGCTTCGTAGGCTTCCTCCTCGAGGAGGCGCTCGGCGGCGCGTTGCGGCGCGCGCCCGTATTTGCCGACGAGGGCGCAGACATCGAGGAGCAGATGCGCGCCTGCATCGAGCAGGGGGCTCAGGCATTCGTCGTCTTGCCAGACGGGTTCGTAGCGCTCGGGATGTGCGAGAACGGGCACGATGCCCGCTCGCCGCAGGTCGAAGAAGCGGTGCTCCACGCGGAGAGGGAACCGGTTCGAACCGAATTCGACGAGCGCGGCTTTGCCCGGATAGGGCAGCCCCTCGCCCCGCACGAGGCGGGCGAACACCACGTCGTCGAAAAAATGTTCGCTCGACAGGACCACGGCAGGGAGCTTCGGTTCCGCGGCGAGCGCCGCCTGCATCGCCGCGAAGGCGGCTTGCAGGCCGGC
>DATHQY010000157.1:0-12814 GCA_035482215.1 Polyangiaceae bacterium
ATCTCCGCGAGCGCCGCCATCTCGCCGCGCAGGCTCATCCCCGCTTCGAAGACCGCGTAGCGGTGCTCCGGGGTGAGCCCGAACGCGACGGCGGGCACCCCGACCCGGTTGTTCAGGTTCCCTGCGGACGCGTGGCAGCTCCCGCGTGACCGAAAGAGCGCAGCGCACAGCTCTTTCGTGGTCGTCTTCCCAGCGCTGCCGGTGATCGCCGTCAACGAGGCGTCGGCGCGGTGGGCGCGCCAGCCCCGGACGTGCGCCTGCGCGAGCCGCCCCCACGCGACGAGCGTGTCGTCCACTTCGACGACGTCGGCTGTCCCGGTGACCTCGGGCCCGGGGGCCCGGCCGCGCGCGACGACCAAAAGCACCGCCCCGCGATTCGTTGCCATGGCAACGAAATCGTGGCCGTCGAATTTTTCGCCCGCGAGGGCCACGAAGGCAGAACCCGCGACGACGGCGCGGCTGTCGCTCGTGATGCCGCGCGCCAGAACGCCGTCGCCGACGTGACCATCGGCGCGCACGATGCGCCCGCCCGTGGCTTCGGCCGCAGCGCGCGTCGTCACCGTTGCGGCGTTGGGAGCGATCGGGGTGGCCATGTCAGTGGGCTTCCGCGCCTGCACGTGGACGGTCGCGGCGCGCGCGGCGGGCGGCGAGGGCTTGCCGTACTTCGTTTCGGTCGTCGAACGGGTGCTTCACGTCTCCGACGATCTGATAGTCCTCGTGGCCCTTGCCGGCGACCAAGACGACGTCGCCGGGTGCCGCTTGTTCGATCGCGCGCGCAATCGCGGTGCGCCGGTCGAGCTCCACGAGCGGCGCGCCTCCCGCGCCACGCACGCCTTCGGCGACGGCGGTCGCGATCGACACCGGGTCTTCGGTCCGCGGGTTGTCCGAGGTCACGACGGCGACGTCGGCGCCCGTGGCGACGGCCGCGCCCATCGGTCCACGCTTGGCGCGGTCACGGTCGCCGCCGGCGCCGAAGACGCAGAGGACGCGGCCCGTCGCGACGGCGCGCAGCGCGGCGAGGACGCGCGCGAGAGCATCCGGCGTATGGGCGTAATCCACGAGCGCGACGATGTCGTCCCCGTCGGTATCGCACCGCTCCATGCGACCGGGAGGGCCGGGCATCTGCGCGAGCGCCTGCGCGGCGCGCGTCGCATCGAGCCCGAGCGCGTACGCGATCCCGAGGGCGAGGAGCAGGTTGTCCGCGTTGTGGGCGCCGAGGAGGCGCGAGGCGAGGGGAACGTCGCCGGCGGGCGTGCGCACGACCATATCGATGCCGCGCGCGGACAGCACGATGCGGTGCGGGGCGATGTCCGCGTCGCCGCCCTCGCGCGCGCTCACGCGGACGACGGACGCGCGGGTGGCGCGTGCCATGTCCCGGCCGAAGGCGTCGTCGACGTTGAGGACCGCGCGGTCGGGCCGCAAGTCCGTGAAGAGGCGCGCCTTGGCCTCTGCGTAAGCGCCCATCGATCCGTGGAAGTCGAGGTGGTCCTGGGTGAGGTTCGTGAGCGCCGCGACGCGAAACCGCAGCGCTTCGACGCGTCCGAGCGCAAGTCCGTGCGAGGAGACTTCCATCGCCGCGTGCGTCGCTCCGCGATCGCGCATCGCGGCCAAGGTTCGCGTGATGTCGTCGGCTTCGGCCGTCGTGTGCGCGGCGGCTTCGCGAAAGTCGCCGAACGTGTTGCCCACGGTGCCGAGCACGCCGCACGTTTCGCGGCCGAGCGCGCCGTCCACCGCGCCGCGAACGAGGTGCGCAGTCGTCGTCTTGCCGTTGGTGCCGGTGATTCCGGCGACGCAGACCGCGTCGGACGGCCGCCCGTAGACTTCGTTTGCGGCGAACGCGAGCGCCGTCTTCGGGTCGGACGCGAGGAGGAGCGGGACCGCCACCCGGGACCCGTCGAGCAAGCCCGGAGTCGCGAGAATCGCGGCTGCGCCGCGCGCGACGGCACCCTCGGCGAAGGTCGCACCGTCGAAGCGCTCGCCCTTGCGCGCGACGAACAAATCGCCCGGGTGCACGGCACGCGAGTCGTGCTGGACGCCGGTCACGCACACGGATCCGTCGCCGACGACGCGCGCGCCGCCGGAAAGCGCCCGTGCGAGAGCGTCGAGGCGCAAGGGGAGCGGGCCGCCGCCCGCGGGGCCCGTCATGACGACGGCTCGAACACGACGCGAACCGCGCTGCCCTTGGGCGCGGCACTGCCCGGGGCCGGACTCTGTCGAACGGCGCGACCCCAGCCTTCGATCTGGGCGACGAAGCCGGCCTTGCCGAGCGCCGCGACCACGTCGTGCGCCGGCATGCCGGTCGCGTCGGGAACGCGCGCGGTCCCGGGTGGTGGGGTTGCCGAGGCGGCGAGGATCGGAGCCGGCGTTGCCGGCGGCACGGAGCCGGACGCCGCGCTCGCCGGCGACGGCGTCGCCGAAGCGGGCGTCGCGGATGCCGCCGGTTTCATCGCCGTGAGCATCGCATCGGCCGGGTCGCTCTCTCGCCGCACGTTGGCGAGCTTCGCCGGGCCCGACGTCGGCGTGACGCCCAGATAGCGCAAGCTCGCCTCCGCGACGCGCCGGAAGACGGGCCCCGCGAGGTCGCCGCCATAGTGACCGATCATCGGCTCGTCGAGGACGACGGCCACGACGAGGCGCGGATGCTCCACGGGCACGAAGCCCGTGAAGACCGCCGTGAACTTGTCCGTGGAGTACTTGCCCGTGGTCGGGTCCACCTTCTGCGCCGTGGAAGTCTTTCCCGCGACGCGGAAGCCTGCGATCGCGGCTTCGACGGCGGTGCCGCCCTCTTCGGTCACGGCGGTGAGCATCTCGGCCACGGCGCGCGCGACCCCGGGCGGGACGGCTTCGCGGCGGACGTTCGTGACGCCCTCGTGGATCGTCTCGCCGTGCCCGCCGGTCACGCGCTTCACGAGAATCGGGTCGAGCAGCTTGCCGCCGTTCGCGATGGCGCTCATCGCGAGCGCGAGCTGCAACGTGGTCACGGAGATGCCTTGCCCGAAGCTCGCGCTCGCCGTCTCCGGATCGTACCAGGGCCGGCCCTTCGGCCGCAGAACGCCCGTCGCTTCGCCCGGCAGCGAAATGGCCGTCGGCTCGCCGAACCCGAAGCGCCGGTAGGCCGCGTAGAGCGCCGGCTCGCCAAGCGCGAGGCCGATCTTCAGCGCGCCGATGTTCGAGCTCTTCGCGAGGACCTGCGTCGGCGTCAGCGTGTCGTTGATGTGCGTGTCGTGGATCGTCACGCCGCCGATCTGGTAGACGCCGTGTTCGCAGTTGATCGTGTCCGTCGGCTTCAGCGTGCCCGCGGCGAGGGCGCCGGCCATCATGAACGGCTTCATCACCGATCCCGGCTCGAACGTGTCGCTGACGACGCGATCGCGCCGCGATTCGGTCGCGCTGTCGGTGTAGTCGTTCGGGTTGTATCCGGGGACGCTCGCGAGGGCGAGGATCTCCCCCGTCGACGGATCCATGACGACGACGGAGCCCGCTTTCGTCTCGTACGTGTGCATGGCCGCGTCGATCTCGCGCTCGGCCACGTGCTGGATCTCCTCGTCGATCGCGAGCTCGACGTCGTCGCCCTGGAGCGCTCGCTCGTCGCTGTCGCCTTCGAAGATGAGCCGGCCGCTCCGGTCGCGCAGGCCCCGTACGTCTTCCACCTTGCCGCGCAAGTCTTCGTCGTACGCGAGCTCGAGGCCGTCCTTGCCCTGGCCATCCGGCGCGACGAAGCCGAGGAGCGGACCGGCGAGCTCGCGCCCCGGGTAGTACCGGTGGCCTTCGCCTTCGATCGAGAGCCCGCGGATGGGGGTTTGCGTCTTCTTGGCGTCGCTCAGATCGCGCACGAAGTCGGCCTCGGCGCTGGTGATGCGCCGCTTGATCCAGACGAAGCGATGCCGCGCGGCGAGCTTGTCGTAGACTTCGTGGGCATCGAGCGACAGGCCGCGGGCGATGCGGTCGGCGGCGTCGTGCAGCTTCGCGTCTTGCTCCGCGTGGCTCCCGTCGGCGCGCAGCATCTCCACGACGTCGGCGCTCACGCTCGGCACTTCGACGCTGACGGCGAGCGGGGTCCCGTTGCGGTCGTAGACGGTGCCGCGTTTCGGTTCGATGTGGAGGCGCCGCAGCCGCTGCTTCTCGGCCATGTCGCGCCAGGCCGCGCCGTCCTCCACCTGCACGCGCCATGCGCTCGAGACGATGCCGCCGAGTGCGAGGCCCATGACGCCGCAAAGCACCCCCATGCGCGCGCGTATCCAACGGGCACGACGGGGGTCGAGGTTCTTCACGGCGGCGCCTCGCGGGCTTCGGCGAGGCCTCTGTCCGGGGCCGGTGACGGCGCGAGCGGCGCGAGCGGCACGATCCGTTCGGGCGGCGGCGGCTCCATGCCGAGCAGAGTGCGCGCTACGATCTCGATGCGCTCTGGCGTCTTGTAGCTCGCGGCTTCGAGCTCGAGGACGCGTTTGACCTCGCGCAAGTGCGCCTGTTCTTGCCGGGTGCGACCGAGCTCGTAGCCGAGCTGCACGGTGCGCCCGCGCAGAGCGAGGTGCAGAACGAACGCGCTGACCGTCGCTGTGATAGCGAGCGTCCACAAAGGCAAGAACGCGCTTCTCGAAGAGCTCATTCGCGCTCCTCGGTCGTTTCCATGGAGGGATCGCCGGCGGGATCTTCGAAAACGCGGCGCGCTGCCCGGAGCTTCGCGCTCCGCGCGCGCGGGTTCTGGCTGTATTCCTCTTCCGCCGCGACGATCGGCTTCTTCGTGAGGCGTGACCACCCCGGCGCGGCGAACGCCCGCTTCACGAGGCGATCTTCGAGCGAATGAAACGAGATGATCGCGACGACGCCGCCTTCGGCGACGACGTGGGGCAACGCGGCGAGCAGCTGTTCGAGCTGTTCGAGCTCGCGGTTCACGGCGATGCGCAGGCCCTGGAACGTGCGCGTCGCGGGGTCCACTCCGCCGACGCGCACCGGGCCGACCGCGCGCACGATGGCCCGGCGGAGATCGAGCGTGGTGCGCAGCTCGCCCGCCGCGAGCGCTTTCTTGATGCTGCGCGCGATGCGACGCGAGCGCCGCTCTTCGCCGTACTCGTAGATCACGTTCGCGAGCTCGTCGTCCGAGAGGCGCGCGATGAGGTCGAGGGCCGTCTCGTCCCCGTCGGGATCCATGCGCATGTCGATGGGCCCCTCGCGGCGAAAGCTCATGCCGCGATCGGCGTCGTCGAGCTGCGGCGAGCTGACGCCGAGATCCGCGACGAGGCCGTGGGCGCGCGCAGGACCGAGCTTGTCGAGCTCCTCTCCCACGCTGCCGAACGACGCGCGAACGAGGACGACGCGATCGGCCACCGTTCCGAGCCGCTCGGTAGCCGCGTCGATCGCCATGGGGTCGCGATCGAGCCCGAGAATGCGCGCTTTCGGCTCGGCCTCGAGGATGGCCACGGTGTGGCCGGCGCCCCCGAGCGTCGCGTCGACGTAGAGGCCTCCGGCATGCGGCGCGATCGCCTGCACGACCTCGTCGCGCATCACGGTCGCATGCTCGTAGCGCTTCACGTCGGTCACCTCGTCGAAGTCGTCGCGGAACACCCAGTCGACCGCAGCCTCCGCGAGAACGCCGGGGAGCGCGAGCTGCAAGTTGCTCATAGTCCGAGCTCCGCGAGGCGCCCGGCGATGTCCTGCCGTTCCTCGATCGTCGTTTCGAAGTGCTTGGTCCACTCGGCCTTGTCCCAGAGCTCGGCGTACCGGCCGGACCCGGCCCAGAGGACGTCCTTCGCGAGGCGCGCGTGATCGCGCAGAGATGCCGGGACGAGGATGCGTCCCACGTCGTCGATCTCGCATTCGACCGCGCCGGAGACGTAGATCCGCTTCAGTTTTTGGACCGCGCGATCGAATTGGGGCAGCTTGGCGAGGCGCTCTTCGAACGCGCTCCACTCGCTGGGCGCGTACGCAACGAGGCAAGGATCGAGCGCGCTCGTCAACACGATGCGCCTCTCGCCGGCGGCGGAGAGCACGTCGCGATAGCGCGCAGGCACGCTGGTGCGGCCTTTCGCGTCAATCGTGTGCTCGTGCCGTCCGCGAAACATTGCTGCCGCCTTCGCCTCCGACTCCGGTCTGTCGTGGCTTGGCACTTCTTGCCACTATTTCCCACGCCCAGGCCGGACGGTATGGAGACGCGCAGCTCATGTCAATTATTTACGCGCATGCGATCGGTCCGCCGACCGCAATTCGGTAGGTGGCGTCCGCAGGGTGGTCTCCGGCATGCGACGCAGTCACTGCGCGCGCGTTCCGCGCTCGTGGATGCCGCGCGGGTGCGAGAGCGGCGGCGAGCGGGCTACGCGAGCCGCAACGCGCGCGACGCGAGGTACCGCGCGAGTCGCTCGGTCGCGGTTCCCTCCGGCGCGGCGAGCCCGACGTACCCGTCCGGACGCACCAGATACAGCGCGCCGCGGGCCAGTCCGGCGCGCGAGCACGCGTCGCTCCACGGCCACGCGTGCAGAGGCAGGTGGCGCGTCTCGCACGCTTTCCGGAGCTCGCCGTCCGGCTCCCCGTAGACATGCGCTTGCCAGGCGAGCGAGGCGAGCGGCTCGAAGTTGTCGCGGTGCCGCTCGAAGGGCACCCAGGGGAGTCGATCGCCGCCGCGGACGCGTCCCGCGGCGCCGTCCGAGAGCGGGCTCCCGCGGTAGTTCACGCGGATCTGCGAGATTGTCTGAAAGAAGAAGCGGCGCGCCAACCCCGATCGGAACAGCGCCGACATCAGAGGAGGAACGACGTCGACGCGCACGCGGTCCGCGAGCGGACCTTGGCGCGTCACGATCTCGAAGGCCCGGTCCGTGGTGTGCACCAAGCGCTGCGCGAAGGGGATCCTCTCCTTCTCGTACGAGTCGAGAATGGTGTCCGTCGCCTCGGCCTTCAGCACCGCGGCGAGCTTCCAGGCGAGGTTGACGGCGTCGCCGATGCCGGTGTTCATCCCTTGGCCGCCGACGGGGCTATGGATGTGCGCCGAGTCTCCGAGCAGGAACACCCGCCCCGCGCGGAACGCGGAAGCCACGCGGTGGTGGACGCGGTACGTCGAGAACCAATTGACGTTGCCGATCGTGAGGCCGATGTGCCGCATGATCGAGGGACTGACGTCGCTCCATTCGACCTTGGGCTCGCCGCCCGACCCCCCGCCCGGCGCACCGCGCACGGTACCGACGAGGCGCGTTCGCTTGTGTTCGGCGTCGATGGGAAAGGCGATCATAAAGTCGTCCCCGTCGAACGCGACGTGAAGCTCGCCGTTCATCTGGGGACCGGACGCCTCGACGTCCGCGACGTAAAAGAGGTGCGCATACGTGCCTCCGGGGAAGCCGATGTGCAGGCCTTCGCGCACGGCCGATCGGGCTCCGTCGCATCCGGCGAGATAGTCGACTTCGCATTCGGACGCGGCCGCTCCCGGCGCCTGGAGCTTGGCCCGGATGCGGCCTCCGTCGGTCGCGAAGCCGGCGAGCTCCACCGGCCGTTCGACGCGGACGCCGAGCCTCTCGAGCCGTTCGACGAGGAGCCGCTCGTGCCGGTCCTGCGGATAGACGAGCGCGTACGGGAACGGGCTTAGTCCTTTGCCCAGCTCGCCGAACTGCAGGTGTGCCTCCTTCTTGCCTCGCGCCCAGAGGTTGGCCGCCACGGCGCGAACGCCATCCGCGACGACCGCCTCCGCCAGGCCGACCTGCGAATAGAACTCGAGCGTTCGCGCTTGCACCGCCAGGGCGCGCGACGTCTGCCCGGGCCCGGTCGCCCTGTCGACGATCCGCACGGCCACGCCGAGGCGCGTGAGCCACAGCGCGAGCACGAGGCCGGTCGGCCCGGCTCCCACGATGAGAACTTGCGGTTCTTTCATGCCCGCGATTCTAGGCAAAGCGCGAGCCGAGCGCGGTGGCGCGACCGCGAAATCAGCCGAGGACGTGCTTCGCGATCACCATCCGCTGGATCTCGCTCGTCCCCTCTCCGATTTCGCAGAGCTTCGCGTCCCGCAAGTGGCGCTCGACGTCGAACTCGCGCACGTAGCCGTACCCTCCGTGGACCTGCAGCGCGCCGTTGCAAGCGCGACTCGCTGCCTCGCTCGCGAACAGCTTCGCCATCGCGGCTTCCTTCGAGTAGCGAACGCCGCGGTCGCTGAGCCAGGCCGCGCGGTACGTGAGGAGCGCGGCGGCGTCGAGCTCGGTCTTCGCGTTCGCCAGTATCCACTGAATGGCTTGAAACTGCGCGATCGGCTTGTCGAATGCGCGGCGGTCTTTGGAGTACGCGATCGCGCGATCGAGCGCCCCGTAGCCGAGGCCGAGGGCCATCGCGGCGATCGAGACGCGCCCGCGATCGAGGATGCGCATCGTGTCGGCGAACGCGTGGTCCACCTCGCCTACGCGCTGCGCGTCGGAGACACGGACCTCGTCGAACGTGAGCTCGCACGTGTCGCTCGCGCGGCACCCGAGCTTCCGCAGGTGCTTCGACGCGGTGAATCCAGGGGTCCCCTGCTCCACGACGAACGCCGTGATCCCGTGCTGCTTGGCCACGCTCGGATTCGTGCGGGCGAGCACCACGCAGAAGCCCCCGACCGATCCCTGCGTGATGAACGTTTTCGTGCCCCGGAGGATCCAGTCGTCCCCGTCGCGCACGGCGGTCGTACGGAGCGCGGCCGCGTCGCTGCCGCTCCCCGGTTCCGTGAGCGCCCATGCCGCCAGCGACTCGCCGCTCGCCGCGCGCGTCAGGTACTTGCGCTTCTGGTCCTCGTCGCCGAAGGCGAGCAGGTGTCCCGTCCCGAGCCCGTTGTGGGATGCGACGGTGAGCGCGATCGACCCGTCGACGCGCGCGATCTCTTCGATGGCGAGCACGTACGCGAGCGTGTCCATCCCGCTCCCGCCGTAGGCCTCTGGAATCCGAATCCCGAGAAGTCCCATCGCCGCGAGCCTCGGCACGAGCTCCGCGGGGAAGCGTTCCTCGCGATCCCACTCTTGCGCGTACGGACGGATCTCCGCCTGGGCGAAGTCGCGGACGCTCTGGCGCAGCAGCGCGTGGTGCTCGTCGAGATCGAAGTTCATCGCTCCGCCGATTCTAGCACTCTAGCTCTCCACGCAGACCGACTGCAGCCCGGCCGGCCCTCCGGCCTTTTCGCACCGGAAAAGGGCGGGGCAGCGGTCGCGTGAGCTGCAGGTCATCGAGCAATACTGCCGGGCGCCGTCGGTCACACACACGCCCGCCGCACAGTCCGTCGCCGCGTCGCAGTTGGCTCCCGCGTCGACCGAGCCCTTCTTGGTCTTCGCACGCCCGGTGCTACTCGGTGGAGGAGCCGCTTCGGCCAGACCCTGTTTGATCAACGCGGAGAATGCATCGGCGCGCACGCCCACGTCCCACGGTACGACAGCGCCGTCGCTGGACGTCCCGCTCACCGCGATCGTCCCGCTTGCCGCACTCGGTCCGGAGAGGACGCCCACGATCTGGGCGCTCGACTCGTCGATGATGGGACCTCCGCACCCGTCTTCGCACGGGGTTTCGTAGAGGCGCAGCTCCGTGTCATCCGTTTGGACGACGGCGACACGGTCGCGCACGACCTTGGTCGGGCGCGATCCCGCGAGCGTCGCGAACCCGACGGTGCGGACGAGATCGCCCTCGGCGGCGCCCGTGGACCGCACGACCATCGGCTCGATCCCGTCGATCAGCGCGTCGAGGAGGAGAACCGCGATGTCCGCGTCGCACTCCGCATCGGATGCCACGAGGATCGCCCGCCCGTGCGCCGCCGTTTGTGCCGCGGCGTCGTTCTCGCCGACGACCACGGCGACCGAAGCCGGATCGACGAGCGATGCATCGGGCGAGCTGCACGACGGCGGACCGTGCGACGCGGACACGCAATGCCGCGCGGTGAGGACTGCGTCCTGCGCGATCAAGGTCCCTGCGCAGATCGTCCCGTCGTCCGAAGCGAGAAGGACGACCGCCGGATCCGCCCCGGGGTCGGGAATGCCGGCGATCGGGTCGACGATGGAGGCGTGCGGCGCGCCGGCGAGAGACGACGGAGTCGAGGCTTCTCCCGAGCAGCCCATGAAGAGCAAGACGCCGGCAACGAAAGTGACGGTGGCGCGAACGAAGGTCATGGGGCTCCTCCGCGCGGCGTCGTTGCCAGTGCCGTGCCGGTCGTCCCGTTCGCTGCGATCGCAGCGCGATCCCCGCAATCATGCGATCACGACCGACTCGCCGACGACGCGCCGCCGTTCGCGCGCGTGGCCCGTGACGACGGCGCCCGTCCCAGGACACCGCGAAGGCATCTGCGTTCCTGGGCGGCGGCGGCAGCCCCGCCGGCGTCACCGGCTTCGCAACGCCGCGCGCATCGCGAGCCACGCCACGAGCACGAACACGCCGATCATGAGATTCGACCGCGCGGCGAGGTCGTCGAGGACGAACGGCAGAAAGAAAATGGCGCCGACGACCAGGGCTCCGAGCAGAAGACGCCTCGCGGGACCGCTCCGGCGCCGCCGCTCGATCGCGCGCCACTGCTCGAGCCGCGCGCGCACCTGGGCGAACGCCTCGCCCCCGCGAGGTACGTTCGCGACGAGCACCGTGCCGGTCCCGGGCTCGGGCTCGGACTCGACGCGGAGGCCCCCGAGCGCGCCGTCGATCTCGACGATGCGTGCGACGCGCGCCCGCGGGATCGCGTACGACTGGCGCGCCGTCTGCGTCGCGATGCTCTGGTCATCGACCACGATCCGCAGCGCGCCGAGGCGCCGCTTTGCCGTCGTGTATTGCACCGCCGAACGCACCGCGACGAGCGCGCCCGCCGCGCCGACCAGCGCCCAGAGCGTTCCCGTCGACCCCGCCGGCGCCCATGCGAATCGCCGCGTCAGCCCCACGAGGAGCAGCACGGGCGCCGCGGCGGTGATCGCCCCCACCGCCGCCAGCGCACGGGCGCGCCGCCCCGCCGCGGCCGCGCCCAGCTGGTAGCCGATCACGCCCGCGTCCGAACGTTGTCGCGCACCCACTGGACGATCGTGCCGAGCGACGTGCCCGGCGTGAAGACCCCTCGGACGCCTGCGCTCTTCAGGCGGTCGATGTCCGCCTCGGGGATGATTCCTCCGCCGAACACGACGACGTCGTCGGCGCCACGCTTTCTCAGCTCGGCGACCACGGCCGGAAAGAGCGTGTTGTGCGCGCCGCTCATGATCGAGAGGCCGACCGCATCCACGTCTTCCTGCACCGCAGCCGACGCGATCATCTCGGGCGTCTGGTGAAGGCCCGTGTAGACGACCTCGTAGCCGGCGTCGCGCAGCGCCCGCGCGACGACCTTCGCGCCGCGATCGTGCCCGTCGAGCCCGGGCTTCGCGATGAGGATGCGCAGTTTCTGCGCGCCGCCGTCAGGACCGGTCATGTCCCGAAAGCGTGCCCCAACGAGCCCGGGTGCGTCAAAGAGGCGTGCGTTTTCCGCCGGGCGTCGGGATGCGAACGACCGGCGCTGCCGTCAAACTTTGGCCTTCTCGGCCGTGGCTTCCTCGCCGCCGGCGGTGGCCGCGTCCTCTTCCTCGTCGTCATCATCGTCGTCGTCATCATCGTCGTCTTCCGGCATCTCCGGCTCCGACGGCGCGGGCGGCATCGGGCGCCCTTCTTTCTCCGCCAGCTGGCGCGCCTTTTCGAGGGCTGCGCGCTGGGAGGCGACGCGCTGCATGATCGCCGGCTTCGGAGCGATGATCACCGACATGGCGCGTGCTTCCATCGCGGGCCGCTGCTCCATGTTGGCGACGTCGTCGAGCGCTTTCAAAATGACGTCGATCTGCTCGTGCGCCTTCTCGGGATGCGTGATCTCGCGGCCCCGGAAGCGCACCGTGAATTTGACCTTGTGCCCGGCCTCGATGAAGCGGCGCGCGGCCTTCACTTTGAAGTTGATGTCGTGATCGTCGGTCTTCGGGCGGAGCTTGATCTCCTTGATCTCGACGACCGACTGGTTACGGCGGGCTTGCGCCTGCTTCTTCTTCTCCTCGTACTTGTACTTTCCGAAGTCGAGAATTTTGCAGACCGGCGGATCCGTCTTGGGGTTCACCTCGACCAAGTCGAGCCCTTGCGACTGCGCCAAGCGAAGTGCCTCGTGGGTTTGCAGCACGCCGAGCATGCCGCCGTCGGCGCCGATGACGCGCACCTCCGGCACACGGATGCGGTGGTTGACTCGAATCTGGTACCCACGCTGCTGCTGACGCGGATCGAACCGGGGATTGCCCAATGCCATTCTTGTTACGGACCTCGTTGACGGGTGACTTTACGTGACTGTCGGCGCCGTAGCGCCTGCCTCTGGAAAAGATGCTGCGACGGCCGACGGCCCGGCGCAATAGGCGCGGGGACCGCCGGAACGCAAGTCTCGACGCGAAAGCTCGTGTTCGTCAATGCTCTGCGGCGGACGGAACCGCCTCGGCCAGCAGCATCGCGGCGAACTCGTCGACCTTCATGGCGCCAAGTTCGCCCCGGTCCCGGGACCGGACGCCCAGCGAATCGGCCTCGGCCTCCTTGGGCCCGACGACCAGCATGTAGGGGTAGCGCAAGAGGCGGGCGTTCCGAATCTTGGCTCCCAGCTTGTCGCTCGACAGGTCCGTCTCGACGCGCAGACCCTTGTCGGCCAGGCGCTTCGCCACGTTACGAGCGTACTCGTCGCTCTTCTCGCTCACTGTAAGCACGATCGCCTGCTTCGGGGCGAGCCAGGCGGGAAAGTTCCCGCCGCAGTGCTCGAGGTAGACGCTGAAGAACCGCTCGAGCGAGCCAAAAATGGCGCGGTGGAGCATGACCGGACGGTGCTCTTTCCCGTCCTCCCCGATGAACGACAACTGGAATCGCTCGGGCA
>DATHQY010000158.1:0-13454 GCA_035482215.1 Polyangiaceae bacterium
TCTCGCGGAGGAGCTCGGAGAGGCGCGATCGGACGGCCGCCGAATCGTCGATCACGAGCACTCTCATCGTCCTAGGGATACCCGGCGCGGTCCCCACGGCCCATCGGCGGACGGGGCGATCGCGCGTAGGACCTCGCAACCGGTCTTGTCGGTGTTTGTCCTAGTGCGCTCGCGCCGAGAGAAAGAGAAGGGACCGCCAGGACGCCAGAAGACGCCAGGACGGACGTGAAGGGATAGAGGGGTTGAACCGACTGCTCTTCCTATTTCCTGGCGGTCCTTGGCGTCCTGGCGGTTTGTCTCCCTCCCGTCATTGGACGAGCCCGTTGCGGACGGCGTAGTGGGTCAGCTCGGCGTTCGTTTTCATGTTCATCTTCTTGAGAATGCGCATGCGGTGCGTGCTGACGGTCTTCACGCTGAGCGACAGGTCCTGGGCGACCTGGGACACCGTCCGGCCCGAGGCGAGCATCTTCAGCACTTCGAATTCCCGGTCCGACAGGCGCTCGTGCGGCATCCCCTTGCCTTCGCCCGCGAGGAGCGACGCGAGGGCCTCGGCGAGCTCCGCGCTGATGTACCGGCCCCCTGCCGCCACTTTGCGAACCGCTTCGATAAGCTTGTCGGGGGCGCTCTCTTTGGTCAGAAAGCCGGCCGCGCCGGCCTTGATCGCACGTACCGCGTATTGCTCTTCCGAATACACCGTCAGGACGAGCACGGGCAGCGACGGGCGCTCCTTGTGGATCTGGCCCAGGAGATCCATCCCGCTCGCGCCCGGCAAATTGATGTCGAGCACCACGGCGCTCCACGACTCGCGCCGCAACAGAGCGAGCGCCTCGTCGGCCGTCCCGGCTTCCCCGCCGACCATGATGTCCGGCGTCTCCGCGAGGATCTGGCGCAAGCCGCGCCGCACGACGACGTGATCGTCGCAAACGAGGACTTTGATCATGGCCCCGCCGAGCCGACCGCCGCGCGAGGCACGCGAACCGAAACGACCGTCCCGCGCGAGGGCGCCCCCGTCACCGTCGCGGTGCCGCCAAGCCGGCGCGCCCGCTCGCGAATCCCGAGAAGCCCCAGGGACCGCGGATCGCTGATGGCCTCGGGCGGGATCCCCTTGCCGTCGTCGCCGACTTCGAGGGACACGATTCCGTCGGCTTCTTCCAGGGTGACCTCCACCGCAGTCGCCTCCCCGTGCCGGGCCACGTTCGTGAGCGCCTCCTGGAAGATGCGAAAGAGCGCCGTGGAGACACTGCGGCTGAGACGCGTGTCCTCCGTCAAGTTCGAGCGGACCATGCAGGTCGCCCCGGTGCGCCGCTCGAACTCCTGCGCCTGCCACTCGAGCGCCGCGACGAGGCCCAGGTCGTCGAGCACGCCCGGACGGAGCTCGGCCGAGATGCGCCGCACCTGGTCGATCACGCCGTCGGTCATGGCGGACATCTGCGCAATCTTCTCGAGCAACGTCTCCCGGGCGAGCTGGCCCGGCTCGCCCACCCGACGCCCGATCCAGGCGAGATCCATCTTGAGGGCCGTCAGCGCCTGCCCGAGCTCGTCGTGGATTTCGCGCGCGATGCCCGTGCGCTCCTGCTCGCGGACCGACTCGATGTGGCCCGAGAGCGCGCGCAGCTCGTCTTCGAGCCCGCGCCGTTCGATCGCCAGCCCGGCGATATGCGTCGCCCGCGCGATGAGCGCGAGATCCTGCTCGTCTGGAGCGCGCGGTTTTTCGTAGTAGAGCGCGAACGTGCCGAGGACGCGCTGCTGGCTGTCGAGGATCGGCGTCGACCAGCACGCACGGACGCCGGCGGAGCGCGCGAGGTGGCGGAAATTGCGCCACAAGGGATCGCTCTCGATGTCCGAGACGAGGACCGCCTTGTGCGTGAACGCGGCGGTTCCGCACGAACCGGTCGCTGGGCCGATCGGGATTCGCTCGACGGCCCGGCTGTACTCCAGCGGCAGGCGCGGTGCCGCGCCGAGGTGCAAGTGGCCATCGGCGCCGAGGAGCAGAATCGACGCGATCGTGGGCGGGGAGTGTTCCTCGATGGCGAGGGCGAGCGTCTCGAGGATCTCGCCCAGGGGCCGATCCTCGGCCGTCAGCTCGAAGACGCGCTGCTCGGCCTCGCGCATCCGGCGCGACATCGTCTGCGCTGTGATGTCTTCGATGGCGAGCCCAACGCACGCGTTGGGAAGCGCAAACGCCTGAATCGAAAACGAGCGCGCGCGGTACCGCGGATCGCGCGGGCCCACGATGACGCCCTCACGCGGCGCTCCGGTCTTCGCGACCGAAACGACGATCGCCTCGAGCTCGACGCCCGGGCTGTCGGGCACGACCTCCTGGAGCGTCCGGCCCACGAAGGCATCGAGCACCAGGCGGGTGAGCCGTTCGGAGGCGGGGTTGTACGCGACGAGGCGAATCGTGGTCGGATCGCCGGGGTCGCCGACCGACCAGACCGAGAGGCTGATCTGCACGTTGCGAACGAGGTCCGCATAAAGGCGGATCTGCTCGTCGCGCGCGCGTTCTTCGGTGACGTCCCGGCACGTCCCGATGAGGCCCACGACCGCGCCCTCGCGATCGCGGAGCGGTTCGCCGACCGTGTCCAGCGTGCGAATCGTCCCGTCGGGCCGGAGAATGCGCTCGGTGTATGCGAAGGATTCGGCGCTCTCGAGCGCGCGGCCGACACTTCCGCGCACCCGGTCGCGATCCTCGGGGTGGAGGCGCGAGAGAAAGCTGTCGAGCGTGATGGTCGCCGAGCGCGGGGCGAGCCCGTAAATGCGATAGAGCTCGTCGGACCAGCGAACCGAGTTCGATCGCGCGTCCCACTCCCAGCTGCCAACGTGCGTGATCGACTGCGCCGCCGCGAGCTGGCGCTCGGCACGCGATACCGGCCCTTCGTCGCGGTCGGTCCCTCGTTCCTCGCGAATGGCCTGGTCCATGGCTCCCCCGCAGCGAGCGGGAGCTTACCACCAGGCACTCTCGTGTTCGACTCGGCGCCCTCGTGCCCGACGGCGGCTACAATTGCGCAACGTTCGTCGCCGAGTCTTGCCATCGGGTCGCCGACGCGGATCCCAGAATGGTCGCTGCTCAACGTCATCAAATGGGTATGCGATCGGCTGGGTCGACGACAACACCCTCCTCGTGCAGAGCTACGTGGCGGCTGCCAACCCCAATAACAGCGTGTATGATCACTCGACCTTTTCACGCAGCGGGAAGCGTCAACGCGGCATTGGCGCGAAGTTCGGTCGTCTTTGCACCGTCGGGAACGGACGGCGTCTTCCTCATGCGCTATTGAATCGAACGCGCATGCTCGCATCGGCCCTCTCAGATGAGGATGCGACACGTCCTCGAGGAAAAGGGCTGCGGCCGACGATGGCGGAGGCGGAAGCGACGGACGCAACGATGCTACGGTGGCAGTATTGTCTAGCCATGCCTGGGAAACGTCCCATCTCGGAGGTAGCGTCAACGATCCATCGGGGCGAGAAAGTTGCCCTAAGCAAGGATTCCACGCTCTCCGTCACCCCCCGCGCTCGGAGGGGCGCGCACTGGCGGGCACCGCGACTGACTGACCCTGGCACGGGATGGCACACCAAGGATCGAGGAAGGCGGCGAAATTCGTAAGTGAAACCTTATCACGATCCTTGCACACCAAGAGGTCCCATGACCCAGAGCACCCGAGGCGTGAACCCGCGGCGAGTCGCACCGGAGTTACGCGTGGCGTCCGTGGGCGCGGTTGACCCGTCCCCGAAGCCTGCTCCCGCCAAGGCCGATCGGGTCTCTGCCGTTCTACCTGCCGATACGGGCGATGACGCACCGCTCGTCTCGATGGTGCTACCCACCCTGAACGAAGAGCTCATTGATGCTTCGCTCCAACGGCTGACCCGCCACCTTCTCCGAATCGAGGGTCGGCGCTTCGAGATTCTCCTCGTCGACGACAGCGCAGAAGACCGTCGGCAAGCGCTGCGGGAGTGCGTGTCGTCGTACGCCCACCTGGCTCCGCGTGTCGAAATGAGAGTGATCGAGGGTTGGCGGCGCGGAAAAGGCCATGCGGTCAAGCTAGGGGCCCGCAGCGCTCGCGGGGAGGTGGTCTTCGTCATCGACGCGGACTTGCCGGTTTCACTGGATCATATCGATGCGTTTCTTTCCCTCTTCGACGATGACGCGAACGACATGGTCATCGGCGCGCGCCCGCTCACGCGCGACTTCAGCCGGCCCGTGCGCCTCGCCCTCTCCCGCGTTCTCGCGCTCCTCGTGCAGGCAGTCATCTTCCAGCGCGCGACCCTCTTCGATACGCAGTGCGGGTTCAAGGCCTTCCGCGGCGCGACGTTGCGGTCACTCGCCGAAAAGCAAACGGTCGACGGCGGGATGTACGACGTCGAGTACCTCTACGTCGCGGCTCTCGAAGAGCGCCGCGTCGTCCGCGTTCCGGTCCTGCCCGAACCGGAGACGCGGCCGTCGAAGATCAACGTTTTGAAGTGTATTTACACAGACCCGCTGGCACTCTTGCGGATCAAGGCGCGCGGCGTGCGCGGCCTTTACGGGCGCCGGCCTGCCCGATCCTCCTAGAGAGCCCCGGATGCGCCGCGGTGAAGGCCGCCTGCCACCGCCTCGCGTGAACGCAGCGACATCGATGACAACGCGAACCATCGCGAATCCGCGCCCGGAAAAGGTGCCCTGGCTCCGCTTCATGACAGCCCCGCGCGTGGGCGCGTGCTTTCGCGCCGCGGTCCTTTTCGCGGTAACGGGCGCGTCGCTTGCGCTCTCCGTTCAGGAGGCGATCGGACGAAGAGCGTGGCTCGACGACTTTCTCACGAACAACACCCTGCCGCTCGGGCAGCGCAACGACCTGCTCTTCAGCATGGCGGGCGCCGCCTTCGTATTCGCGGCCTCCCCCATGCTTCTGGTCCTCCGGTACCGGAGCGACGCCGTGATCGAGCAGGTTCGAGCGCTCGCCCTCGCGCTCTCGCCCCTCGCGCTCGCAGCCATGCTCGTGCCTCTCTTTCGCACGCGGCCCTGGCAAGACCGGCCGCTGGCGCTGGGCTGCGCAATCGCGCTGCTAGTTCTTGGGACGGAGAAGACTCTGGCCCAGGCGCTGACGGTGGCCCCGGTTGCCGGCTTGCTCGAATCGTGGACACGCTGGACGCCACCGCGAGCGACGCGCTATCTGCCGGTCCTTGCCGCCGTGACCGGGGCCCTCGCCTACGGGGTCTTCGTGACGTTCATGACCATCCGGTATCACCACCGGCTGGGCACGGCCGCGTACGATCTCGGCGGGTACGACAATCTATTTTACAACGCGCTCCACGGCCATCCCCTTCGCGGAACGGTGGCGGTGCCCTCGGGGAAGAACTGGTCGTCCCTGCGGACGCATGCGGAATTCGCCATCTACGTGTTTCTCCCGTTCTACGCCCTGAGCCCGCGGGCGGAGGCCCTCCTTTGCATCCAGGCCTTCATGGTCGGCGCCGGCGCTATTCCCGTCTATCTGCTCGCGGCGAAACGGATCCCGCGGGCGGGTGCGCTCGCTCTCGCCGCTGCGTATCTTCTGTTTGCGCCGATCCACAGTGGCAACTTTTATGATTTTCATTTCCAGCCGCTCGGGTCGACTCTGATCTTGTGGAGCTTCTATTTCCTCGACGCAAAGAAGAACGTCCTCTTCGGTCTCTGCGCCGCGACCGCCCTGGCCTGCCGCGAAGACATGAGCATCTCCCTCGCGATAGTCGGGGTCCTCATGATCGGCGCGGGCTATCGCCCCAGGCTGGGCCTGCTGCTTACGGTGATCAGCGGGACCTATTTCGCCTTCGTCCGGTTCTACCTCATGCCGCACTTCGGCAGCTGGTGGTTTCAGGACATGTACAAGGATCTTCTGCCTGCGGGCGACTCGAGCCTCATCGGTGTGCTCAAGACCGTCTTTTCCAATCCGCTCTACACCCTGGGCACCTTGCTCACGCTGGAGAAGCTGCTCCACGTCGTGCGAATTTTCCTCCCTCTGGCGTTCTTGCCACTGCGCCGCCCATGCCTCTGGCCCGGCTTCGTGCCCGCGGTCCTCACCACGGTCCTGACGACTGGCTATCACCCGACGACCGACACGACGTTCCAGTACATCTTCTCCTGGGTCCCATTCATCTTCCTCGGCGCGATCCTGGCCCTCGAGAGAATTCGCCGAGAGGCCGGCCCCGCCTTTTACACTGCGGCCGTCGGCGCCATGGCGGTGGCCACCCTCATCACGAGCTATCAATGGGGTGTCGTCTTTCAGCGGCAGACGTTCGCCTCCGCCTGGGGCCACATCGATCTCGACCCGTTGACGCAAACGGAGCGCGAGCAGCTCGCCTCTCTCCGCGAGCTCGGGGCGATGGTCCCGCACAGCGCTTCTCTGGCGCTCTCCGAGAACGAGGTGCCGCAGCTCTCGAATCGCCTCGACGTCTATACCCTGAAGACGGGCGCCGAGAACGCAGCCTACGTTCTTTACCGCAAGGACTCGGGCAACCAAGGCGCCGATCAAGCGGCTGACCTGCTGGCGCGGGGGGAGTACGAGCAAGTCAAGGAGCTGGGCAAATTCGTACTGTTGAAGCGCGCCGGCCCCCCGAAGTAACACCGGCGAGCATTCCCGCTCGCCACCGCACCGTGCCATCGAGTGGCACACAACGGCACGGTCCGAAGGTGCGAGCAGCATTCGATCCCCGCGTACGCCGCTCGGCATACTCCCGCCCGAAAGCCGCGTTGACGCGTTCATCGTGCGGTCGAAGAACTCGTCGTTCCTCGGATGTCGCGCTTGGGACTCGACGGACCCGATCTCGAACTCGACGATCGCGACCGCAGGGTCGCTCGTCTGGTGCGCAGCCCAGCCATCCTGCGCGGTGGCTTCCGAGTTGCGTTCGGCCTCGCTCGCGGAGGCGCTAGGGCCAGGGATTGTCGCGTTCGAGCTGCACCTTGGGCCGGCCGTTGGGCGTCCGCAAGGGCATGGGTTCTGCCGAGTCCGCGGGCGGCGGCGCGGTGGGCGCCGCGGACGCCGGTGCGCTCGCGGAAGCCGCCGCATGCGCCGGCGGGCCGACGACGGCCGGCACGGCCAGGTGATGCGGGGCGGTCTCGGGATGGTGCGCGGTCGCGGCTTCGCTCGCGGCCGGCGCCGCGATGTCCTCGGGCGCGGTGTTCGCCTCGCCCGTCGCCTGTGGCTCGGCACGGCGCGCGGATACGGTCGCGGAAGGCTCCACCGACGGGACGGCGGTCGCCGCCGACGGAGCCGGCAGTGGCGACGTCGAATGGCCGCGCTGAATCGCGAGGCCGAGCGCGAACGCGCCCACCATCAGCGCGCCTGCGCCGATCAGCGCGAGCTGCGTACGGCGCGAGTTCATCGCGGATTCTTTGGGGTCTGGCGCGGGCGCCGTGATGCGGCGCGAATGCGACTCCCCGAGCGAGTCGGTGTCGACATCGACGACGACGCGCCCCGCGCCGGGCTGCGGCGAGTTGCGCTCTATCGAATCGGTCGCCGTGATGAAGCTCGGGTGCGGCACCGCCGGGAGCTGATGCGGCTCGGGCGCTCCGTTGCCCTCGTCGATCGCGCGGAACTGCTCTTCGATGACCCCGCGGAGCTTCCTGCGGTCTTCCGCGAACGTGTCGGAGAGAATCAGCCCGAAGTCGCGCATCGCGACCGGCTCCA
The DNA here is from genome assembly GCA_035482215.1 of Polyangiaceae bacterium. Lineage (GTDB taxonomy): Bacteria > Myxococcota_A > Polyangia > Polyangiales > Polyangiaceae > Palsa-1150. Next base: position 7,635 of record DATHQY010000158.1, read on the forward strand.
TCTTGCGGAGCGCGGCGGCGAGCGCGTCGCGCATGTCGGCTGCCGTCTGGTAGCGATCGGCCGGATCGGGCGCGAGCGACCGCATGATGATCCCGTCGATCTCTTCGGGGTACCCCTTCGCCGCGACGTTCGGCGACTCGGGCAGCTCGCCCGTCGCGAGGCGCGTGAAGAGCGCCGGCTCCGTGAGGCCCGCCGGCCACCGGCGCCGGCCCGTCGCCGCTTCCCACAACATGACACCGCACGCATACAGGTCCGCGCGCGCGTCGACGTGATCGCCGCGCGCTTGCTCCGGCGCCATGTACGTCAGCTTGCCCTTGATGACGCCCGTAGCGGTCTTGACCGACGAGGTGGCGGCTTTCGCGATGCCGAAATCGAGCAGTTTCACCTGCCCGTCGTAGGTCACGAAGATGTTGTGCGGCGTAACGTCACGATGAACGATTTGAAGCGACGTGCCGTCGTAGTCCTTGAGCTCGTGCGCGTAGCGCAGGCCCTCGATGACTTCGAGCAGCGCCTTGGCCTGGAGGGGAAACGTGAAGGGCCCGCCGTTGCGACCGAGCTTCGACGTGGCGGCGTGCATCGACACGCCGTCGAGATACTCCATCGCGATGAGGTGCCCGCTTTCGTCCACCCCGACATCGTACGTGTGCACGATATTCGGATGACTGAGCCGCGCGCAGAGGCGCGCCTCGTCGAGAAACATCTGAATGAACTCTTCATCGACCGCAAATTCAGGCCGGAGGAGCTTCACGACGGCGAGCTTGCGGAATCCCGAGTTGCCCATCGCCACCGCGAGATACACCGTGGCCATCCCGCCTTGGCCGAGCTCGGCGATGAGCCGATACTTGCCGGCAAGGTCTGCCGCGTCTCTTCTATCTCTGCGTGGCTGAAGCTGTCCCATCCGGGTTTTTGGGTCTTCGAGCGACCTCGATCGTTATAACGGCACTCGTAAGAAGAAAGCCAGCGTCCTCAGGACGAAATTTTGGCGAATCATGCCAATGGGTCGTACTCTCGGGTAGGCGTAACGCTGCGGGCTTACGCGTGAGGGGGCGGCTTACGCGCGCGCTCGGCCCCTTGCGGAGCGAAAGGCCCTCGCGCTCCCTGGAGGACAGCGCGCGCGATCGGCGACGGCTGCCCCGGTCCCGAAGGAACCAGCTTACGCTGCGGGCGATCAGCGTGGAGGCGCATGTCGGGTCAACGGCGCCGACGGAGGCGGCGAGAGTACGCGCGTGATGCCCACGAATCCACAAGGCGTACTTAAGTCGCACTTATTGCAGACCGCAATTTCCGGATACGCCGAAGCCGCTGGAAGAATACATCGAAGTATGAAATAAGCGGAACTTAAGGAGAGAATAACGATGCGGATGGTCATGAAAACGAAGGCTTGGAGAGCGAATGCGACGCTGATGGCAGTGTGCGCAGGGCTCGCTGGAGTGATGTGTGGGTGCGGCGACGATACGGTCGGCGGCACCTCGGGAGAAGCCGTGACGGACTCGGGCGCCAGCGACGCGCCCGTGGACAGCACCGTGACCACCCCGGATACCGGTCCTACCCCGGACACGGGCACGACCGTTAGCGACGCTACGGTGGATTCGTCCTCCGCAACGGCCGATACGGGAACCGACACGGGAACAGCGGTGGTCGACTCGTCGACGCACGATACGGGCATCGTCGATTCGTCGAGCGATGCAGGCGCGAAGGACGTGTCGGTCGCGGATGTCTCCGTTAGCGACGCCTCGGACGCTGGGACGGAGGGCGACGCGGCCGACGGCGAAGTCGACGCCGGGCCGACGCTCTGCGACATCTTCAATAACGAATACCTCGTCGGCGGGACGACGCTCCCCGAGAGCAGCGGGTCCGGGTACGACTGGCTGGTCGAGAGCTGGGACGGACCGGCCAACAGCATGCTCGCCGACGGTGGCTGCTCCAACTGCTACGACCAATATTCGATCGGATACTCGGAACTGGTCTGCGCGTCGGACGCAATCCTCACCATCCCTTATTACGGCGCCGCCGCCAACGACAGCACCTACTTCCAAGACAACGGGACGGCATTCATAAAGCGCGTCTTCGGCTGCCCCGACGCGGTCCCCTATAATGCTTCCCTCGGTTACGGCGGTCCGTTTGGGCTCGTACCGTTGAGTTACACCGGGCCGCTCACGAAGGGAGACCTCGACACCTTCGTTTCCATCTACGTGACGCAAATCCAGGCAGTCTTCACCAATCACGGTGTGACCATAACGCCGGAACAGGTTACCGAGATGACGACCCTGCTCCAGGCGAGCGAAAGCCTCTATCCGACGATCAACACGAACACGAACGCTCCGACGGAGCCGGTTTGCAACGACCTCGACGCAGGTAACTAGTAATCGGCCATGCGAAAGAGAGCGAGTGACTTGGTCCTCCGTAAACTCCTTACTTCGGTGTCAGCCGCTGCGATTTGCAGCGGCTGCTCGCTCCTCTTTCACGCAGACGCGAACCAGTGCTCGAGCACGTCGGACTGCGTTGCGCACGGGTTTGCGAACTATACATGCGAAGTGGAAACAGGGACGTGCATCGCCAGCATGCCCTCGATGGACGGCAGCATGCAGTCGGGCCCGGATTCGAGCACCTCGATGGAGGCGAGCGTCGGGGTCATTGACGCGGCCCAGGTCCCGGAAGCCGGGCCCGAAGCGGCCCCCCCCCCTCCCGCGAACTACTGCACCAGTGCCAGCGACTGCCTCGGCACGGCCGAACACTCCGAAGTCTACTGCGATCTCGATATCAATCAGTGCATTCAACTGACGACCGACGATTGCCCGTACGTATCTCCGCAAGACCTCCCGGCCTTCTATCAAAACGCGGCCATTCAGCCGATTGTCATCGGGGCGTTCGCCACCATCCCGACTCAGGGTATCACGACGCACCCGAGCACTCTCAATTACGACCTCGCGCTCGGCGAGTTCGAGACGCAAGGCGGCATCCAGGTCGGGGGGCAATTGCGATACCCTGTGGCGGTCGTCTGCAACGACACGGCGGATCCCGTGTCCGTCGTCAGCCACCTGGTCAACGATGTGCACGTGGAGGCGATCATCGCGGCCCTCCCTTCGACCGGAATAAAAACGGCCTTCGCTGCGGCCAACTTGAACGCGAGCACGCCGCCGATCTTCTTTATGAACCCCTTCGGCGCCGACACGAGCATCACCCCGCCTGCGTTGACGACCAACGGCCTTCTCTGGCACATGCTCGGCGAGCCAAGCGACACGGCCGCGGCCTACGCCGCGTTCTTTCCCTACGTCGAGCGATACGTCCGAAATTCGACGACCATCGGCAACGGAGCGCCGGACGCCGGCTCTCGCCCGATCCGCGTGGCTACCTTCACCGCGCAGGCAACCGACCTGCTCGACCTGCAGGCCGCCGTCGATTCCGTGCTCACGTGGAACGGCGGGCAGACGATCACGCAGAACATGCAGACGGGCAATTTTCTCGACGTCGAGTTTCCGAAATCGACGTTGAACGGAGACACCATCGCGTCCGCCGATGTGAGCACCGCCGTCACGGCACTGACTGCCTTCCAGCCCGATATCGTGATCTCGTTCGCCAGCGAAGAATTCATCACGTTAATCCAAACGCTCGAAGAGCCCACGGGCAGCGGCACCCCGCCGCATCCTTTCTATTTGCTGGGACCGTACAACGTCGATTCGACAGACGTTCTCACCAGTTGGATCGGGCTCAATGGCGGCTTTGCCGGCGACGCCAAACGAGCGCGCACGGCGGGAGTCGCGTTCGCATCGACCCCGAATAGCAGCGTGTTGAGCGGCTACAACCAGCGGTTCTTGAACGCCTACGGCACGGGCGACGAGCCGTTCCTCAACGCCGAGAACTACTACGACGCGATGTATTTTACTGTGTATTCGCTGGTCGGCGCGGGTCCGAACGTGACCGGCACGAACATCGGAACCGGTATGACCAAACTCATCACTCCGGCGGGAGATCCGCAGAACGTCGGACCGACCGACATCCCGAACGTGGAAGCCGATCTCGAGGCCGTAAAGACCACTACGGTTGCGCTCACCGGTACCCTCGGCCCCCCCGATTTCAACTTGAATACGGGGGCACGGGTCAGCCAGGGCGACGTGTACTGCTTCAACAAATACCTCCCCGACGCGGCGGCCCCGTATCAGCCGTACTACGACTTCGACGCCCTGCGCCTCGTGCCGACTGGCGGCACCGCGACCCTCCCCAACGGCGCTTCCGACACGTATCCGGACGGGGGACCGATCATGGGGCTCGACGGGGGTGCGCCTCCGCTCGAGGGTACATTCGATTGTTACAGCGGAATGTTTCCGTGAGGTCCGCAAGGTCCTTCGGAACGCAAGGACTCGCGGCGTTCGCGCTCTTCGCCGTCGCCGCCAGCCATTGCGGCGCCCCTCCCGCCGACGAGGAGACGGCCACGTTGCGGCAGCCGATCATCGGCGGTTCGCTCGCCGATGCAGCGGATTCGCCGGTGCTGTATTTGCGCGGTCCGCAGGGGACCTGCAGCGCCGTTTTGGTCGCGTCCAACCTGGCGATGACGGCGCGTCACTGCACATCAGTACTCACCGAAGGCCAGGCGGACTGCGACCCGTCCGGCAATCTCGTGATGAACGGATCCAACGCCGGAGCTCTCGGCGCTGACGACACTCCGTCGACCCTTGCGTTCTACACCGCAGCGTCCGTCGCCGCAGGGAATACGAACGGGACCCCGGACGCGATGGGGTCTCAGATCGTGTCGACCCAGTCTTTGAGTGTATGCCGCGACGATCTTTCGTTCGTCGTTCTAAATACGCCGATCCAGGGAATCTCGCCTGCTTCGATCCGGATTACGGGATCGACCCAGGTCGGCGAGAGCGTATCCATCTGGGGCTACGGCTTGACCCAAACCGCGGGAGATCCCACAGCTCTCCGCGTTCGCACGGACGGGAAGGTCGCGGCCATCGGTCCCGACACCCCACCGACCGAGGCCCAGCCGGCTCCCGTTCGCTCGCTCGCCGTCGGGCCGGGCTCGACGACGTGCAGCGGCGACAGCGGCGGGCCTTTCTTTTCGAACGTAACGGGTGCGGCGATCGGGCTCGTGTCGCTGGGCCCCACGACGTCCTCGATCTCCAACGCCTGCGCCGTCTCGACCACGGTCAACACGACGGGCCCGCGCCTGGCGGAATACCAGAGCCTCATCCTCCTTGCGTTTCAGACGGCGGGGGCTTCGCCCATTCCGGAAACGACGACGGGTACCGATGGAGACGCGAGCACACTCCCCCCCACGGTTATCGATGCGGGAACAGACGGAGACGCCGCCAAGAACACAATGGACGACGTAGCGGACATCACGCCGCCCCCTCCGGAAAACGAGGCCGGTGTGAATGCCGCTCCGTCGCTGACCGGCTCCGACGGGTGCGCCATCGGCGTCGAGACATCCTCTCGATCACGCTTCGACGCCGGCTGGACGGCGATCGCGCTCGCAGGGTTCGTGACGGCCGCCGCCAGGAGACGCAGACGATGATGGGCATGCGATGGACACGCCGTGCGGGATTGTGCTTTGCGATCCTCGTGATGGGGCTCGCTTCGGAGAACGCGATGGCCGCCCCGGTCGACGTGCCCGCGGCACCGCCGCCCGCGGCATCGGCCACCGGCTCCTCGGCGCCGGCGGCCGCTGCGCCGGTTTCCGACGCGCAAGAAGAGGCCTCCGTACACTTCAAACGCGGCCTGCAGCTCTTCGACGAAGGAGACTACACACTCGCCCTCGTCGAGTTCGAACGCGCCTATCAGCTCGCCCCTAATTACCGCGCGCTCTACAACATCGCGCTC
>DATHQY010000159.1:0-10592 GCA_035482215.1 Polyangiaceae bacterium
TACCGGCATCAATGTGCGCCATGATGCCGATATTGCGCGTCCTTTCGAGCGGGTACTCACGAGCCACGGAAAACGTCTCCTCGATGCGTGCGGGTTGGGGTGCGGGGGCTGCGGGGCTGTTGCGGTCAGTGATATCGGAAGAGCAAATGCACGAAGCCCCCCCTGGCCTGTCCACCCGCGATTTGGGTGGGTGCCGCGCATTGCGGCTGCTGCCAGAGAGGGCTCGGGGCACGGCAATCAATTGTTGCGTGACCCGATCCTTATGTCGGCGTGAACATGCTCCTGCGGTCGAACTCCTCTACGTTGCTTCTCTAGCGTCTCTCACGAGCGCGGAGCGACGGCGATGGCCGCGCGCTCCACCACAAGGCCTACCAGCGGTAATGCGCGAAGGCCTTGTTGGCCTCCGCCATCTTGTGCGTGTCGTCCTTCTTCTTCACGGCGTTGCCGCGGCCATTCGCCGCGTCGACGAACTCGGCGGCCAGGCGCTCGCGCATCGTCTTCTCGCCGCGATCGCGCGAGTACGCCACGAGCCAGCGCATCGCGAGAGTGACGCGACGCTCGGGCCGCACTTCGACGGGCACCTGGTAGGTCGCACCGCCGACGCGTCGGCTCTTCACTTCGAGCTTCGGCTTCACGTTGTCGAGCGCCTTGCGGAAGACCTCGAGCGGCTCTTCCTTGAAGCGATCGCGAATCACGTCGAGCGCGCCGTACAGGATGCCCTCGGCCGTCGACTTCTTGCCCTCGAGCATGAGGGTGTTCGTGAACTTGGTCACGAGCTTGTCTTTGAACTTGGGGTCCGGAATGATTCGGCGCTTGGGGACTTCGCGGCGGCGGGGCATGGCTTTTCTCTGAAATCTCGGGGTCGGGTCAGGTCGGGGCTACGACTTCGGCCGTTTCACGCCGTACTTCGAGCGCTTGCGGTTCCGGTTGACCTTGTTGGTGGACGACGGGCCAATCGCGCCCGACGCGTCGAGCGTGCCACGCACCACGTGGTAGCGGACGCCCGGCAGATCCTTCACGCGGCCTCCGCGAATGAGCACGACCGAGTGCTCCTGGAGGTTGTGGCCTTCGCCCGGGATGTACGAGGTCACTTCCATCCCGTTCGTGAGACGAACGCGGCAGACCTTGCGGAGCGCGGAGTTCGGCTTTTTCGGCGTCGTCGTGTACACGCGGACGCAGACGCCGCGCTTCTGCGGGCAGGCGCGAAGCGCAGGCGACGCAGTCTTCACGCGTGCCGCAAGGCGACCGTGGCGAATGAGCTGATTGATCGTGGGCATCGGATGCTTAGCTAGTAGTCCGCTTGAGGGGCGCGTGCGCGGTGCGGGCGACGAACACACGTCGCGCGTGCCCGAAAACGCGGGGAGGCGCACTTTACTTATGGGCGGACCTCTGTCAAGGGCGTTACAAGGGCTCGCCCATGCCGCTGGAGAGGCCCATCGACGAGCCCGCACAGGCCGTTCGCGAGGCGCTGGCTCCGCTCCGGAACGACTTTTCGGTGGCGCTCGTCGGACCGGGCAACGCATTCGCCGTCGGCGGGGTCATCCGGGTCGCGCATAGCTTCTTGGCACGCGAGATCCTCGTGGCCGGCGACGGCGATTGGTACGCCAAGGCCTCGATGGGCATGCACAAATACGAGACGGTCGTTCGCTTGCGCGGGACACCGGATTTGCTCGCCCACATCCGTGGCCGGCCCCTCTGGGCGTTCGAGAAGGACCATGCTCGGCGGTCCGTGGCGTCGGTGACGTCGTTCCCCCCGGGCGTGGTTTTCGTCTTTGGAAGCGAGCGGTTCGGCCTGCCGGAGGAGGTGCTGGCGGCCGCCGACGAGGTGCTGGGGATTCCGCTGTACGGGGTGAATCACTCTCTTCCTCTAGTGGTGGCTGCGGGCATCGCGATGCACGAGTGGGCGCGGCGGCGGTACGCGGATGGGGTTGTCGCGTAGGCGCTTCTCTGCGAGACAGGCATCGCTCAACGACCGAGCGCCTCTCGCCTCGGCGTCATGACAGCCGGGCTGCCACCGAGCGGCGGATCCCTCCGCGACATGACCGGCGCTCGGCGTACGGCCGTCGCTTTCCTCCGCGAGATGACCGGCGCTCGGCGTATGCGCGTGGCTTCCCTCGGCGTCATCACCGGCGCTCGAAGCACGAGCAGGTGATGGGTCCGCGAGGGCGCAACGGCCCCGAACGTGAGCAGCTCTTGGCTCGTCGAGAGCCGAGCCGCTCTTCGCGTACGCGACGCCCCTCACCGCGGGACAACGAGCGGACCGCGCGTGTGGGCCGCATGACTGAGCACGCCGGCAACCCCTCGCCCCGTGAAGGGCACTTCTTTCGGCCCGCGAACGACCGCCCTTCGCGTACGCAGCTCCGATTGCGCCCGGCAAACGGTCGCTCGTGGCCTGAAGGATGCGGATCACGGCCGCCGAACCGCCGCTCGACGCATGGGCGGTGCCTTCCTTGACGACCGACGAACCGCTCCGGATGCGATCGCCGGCCGGCTCGTCCTACGGACTTTTTGGCCCAAGGACTACACGAAACTTACGATCGCCTACATGGCTCAGGACGTCTCGCTCGCGGGGTTGCCCGACGACTACACGGAGTTCCCCTCCGATTCCGACAGGCTCGATGTTCGTGGCTGGGCGCATGACGGCGATGACGGCGGCGCCGGCGAAGGCATCGAGGTCGTCGACGACGCGTACTTCGACGGCGCGTTCGACGACGCGATGGACGAACCGCCCCGGCTCGATCCGTTCGTCACGTTCGGGTCCATCCTCGAGCGTGCTGCGTGCGCCATCGGAGGCGACGCGGTCGATCCTTCCGCGCTGCACGCGTTGCTCGGCCTCGGCGGAGCGGCTCGCGCGGCCCTCGATGCGCTGCCCGCAAGCGCGGTGAATGCGCTCGTCGAAGGCGGGGTGTTGCGGCGAACCGAAGCGGGGCTCGCTCGAACCGCGCGGTTCGCGAGTGTCGTCGACGCATGGAGCGGCATCCTCCGCGGCGAGAGCGAAGACTTCGGCCCGTGCGGGACGCCGATGCTCGACGAGTGGGCGGCGGACCTCGTCGCGCGTTTCCTGGGGAGCGCGGCCCGCGCGGCGCACGTCCGCCGCGAAGTGCGATCGCTGGGCGTCGCTGCGTTCGGTCTGGTCGCAAGCGCGGCGTAGGCGCCGGACCATCATGGGTAGGACCGCGCACGAGAACGAGATCGTCGGTAGCGGGCTACGCACGGGCGAAAGCGTCGGCGCGTGGCACACTTCGCGCGGAGCGAAGGCCGTAAGTTCGCGGCCTTGCGAGACGCGATGGGGGGGCACACTTGCTGCTGGCCAAGGGCGATGCGACGCCTTCCTTATTCCTTTTTCTTCTTGGCTCTGGCCGCCTGCGGGGGGCGCTCGACAGGGCCGGCCCATTCCATGGCGGGCAGCTCGGGGAGCCTGTCGGGCGACCTCCAGGATGCTGCGCTGGAAGGCGGCGCACGGCATTGCGCGTTCCGCGGCTTCGCCCCGGCGGTCGCGTACGGCACGCTGAGCGAGCCCGCCGCGATCGCGGTCGTGGACCGCTCGCACGACGGGCACGCGGATCTCCTGGTGGGGGAGAGAGGGGCGTTCGTCGGCGACGATTCGTCCGAGCTCTTCACGAATGCCGGCGACGGGACGTTCTCGGCGTCGTCGACCTACGGTGCGTCCGCGAACGAAGTCGGGACGCTCGTATCGGCCGACTTCGATGGCGATGGCTACGTCGATCTCGCGAGCCTCGTTCCGAACCCGGCGGACGACGGGGGCATGGCGGCCACGACGGCCCTCATCGGAATCGACTTCGGAAGGCCGGGGGGCCTCTTCGCAACCGGCCTCGTCACGTTCACGGTGCAGGCAGCGCTCGGGCAGCTCGCGACGGGCGACTTCGACGGCGACGGGCATCCAGACCTGGCGTTCGCCGGCTACGACGAGGTTTATCTGCCCGGGTTCGTGACGGACGCCGGCGCCATCGCGGATCCGGGTGACGAGCCCGGAAACTTCACGCTCAACGTGTATCTGAATCGAGGCGACGGGACGTTCGGCGTTCCCATGTCCCTCCCGACCGAGGACTGGCAAACGATCGCCACGGGCGACTTCAACGGCGACGGCCACCTGGACATGGCGGTGTACTCGTCGGCCGGGACCCATAGCTTCGGCGTCTTTCTCAACGCCGGTGACGGCTCCTTCCTGGCCGAGAGCGACTCCTCGGCGAGCACGACGTGGATCGCCTACGGGCTGGCCGCCGGCGACTTCAACGGCGACGGGATCGACGATCTCACGACGACATCGATCGTCAACGCGAACCTGCCGGGGGAAACGAACGTCCTCGACGTGTTCGACGGAACGCGCGACGGAGGACTCGGCGCGCCGATCAGCGATTCGATCGCGAGCCTGCCGCAGGTGTACGCGCTCGTGACCGGCGACTTCAACGGCGCCGCGGCCGACCTCAACGGCGACGGCGTGACGGACATCGCAGTCACGACGAGCGGCGAAGAGGCCATGCCGAATCCGGAGAGCCTCACCGTGCTTTTGTCGCAATGCGAGTGAATCGCCCGGGCGCTCGCGCTGGCGGCGAACGACGCGAGGTCGGCGGTGGCGGGCTCTCGAAATCGTCCGCGGCCGTGTCGATCCGCGTGCGCCCCGCTCGTCGCTGCTGCAGGAGGAAGACATGACCGACCTGCAAGCCCGCATGAGAACGCACGTCGAGAGGAACGAAATGCCCGGCCTCGTCGCGCTCGCCGACCGAGCTGGCGACGTCGAGGTCGTCGTCCTCGGCCACGCCGCGACGGGCGGCGCGCCGATGCAGCGCGACACGCTCTTTCGAATCGCGTCGATGACCAAGCCGGTGACCGCGACCGCCGCGATGATCCTCGTCGACGAAGGCAAGCTGCGCCTCGACGAGCCCGTCGATCGCTTCCTTCCGGAGCTCGCGAATCGGCGCGTCCTGAAGCGCCTGGACGGGCCGCTCGATGCACCGCTGGAAAATACCGTCGCCGCGACGCGCGCGATCACTCTCCGGGACCTCCTCACGTTCCGTCAGGGGTTCGGCATCGTCTTCGGGCCGGGCGAGCCGCCCCCCATCGTCCGCGCCGCGAACGAGCTGAAGCTCGGTGCGTTCGGTCCCCCCGTACCGCTGGACCCTCCTGCGCCGGACGAGTGGATCCGGCGCTTCGCCACGCTGCCGCTCATGCACCAGCCCGGCGAACGGTGGATGTACAACACGGGCGCCGAAATCCTCGGCGTGCTCGTCGCGCGAGCCGCGCGCGTGCCGTTCGACGCGTTCTTGCGCGACCGCATCTTCGGGCCGCTCGGAATGCACGATACGTTCTTCAGCGTGCCCGAGGCGAAGATCGACCGCCTCGCGACGGCGTACTGGGCGCACGATCCGTTTCACCCCGATGCCGCTGGATACGACCTGCGTGACTCGGCCCGCGGCGGGCAGTGGAGCCGCCCACCGGCGTTCCCGTCGGGCGGAGGGGGGCTCGTGTCGACCGCAGACGATTACCTCGCCTTCGCGCGCATGCTGCTCGCTCGGGGAACGCGCGGAAGGACCCGCATTCTGTCGGAGGCCTCGGTCACCGCGATGACGACGGATCAACTCACGCGCGAGGAGAAGGCGCGCTCCCAGTTCATGCCGCCGAACTACTGGGACGAGAACGGCTGGGGCTTCGGGATGTCCGTGACGACGGCGCCGGACGCACTCACGGGCGCCGTGGGCCGCTACGGGTGGGACGGCGGCCTCGGTACCTCGTGGGCCAACGACCCCGCAAAAGGCCTCGTCGGCATCCTGCTGACGCAGCGCGCGGCGTTCCCCATCATGGCGGGCGTCTATCGCGACTTCTGGTCGGCGCTCTACGGGCGGCCGTGCCCTCCATCGCCGATCTGATGGCGACAAACCACGAACGGCGCCCGGAGAAATCTCCGAGCGCCGCCGTGAGTCGCCCGTGAGCGACGGGCTTATTCTTCGTTGACGACCGCCGTGAGCGCCGGCTCCACCACCGGGCGCGGTGCGGGCGTCACGTACCGCTCGTCGTCGCCCTCGACGACCACCTTGAGCTGCTTGTACGCCGTCAGGCCCGTGCCCGCCGGAATCAGCCGGCCCATGATCACGTTCTCCTTCAGGCCGCGGAGGTAGTCCACCTTGCCGCTGACGGCGGCTTCGGTGAGCACCTTCGTCGTCTCCTGGAAGGAGCTCGCGCTGATGAACGACTCGGTCGAGAGGCTCGCCTTCGTGATGCCGAGGAGCAGCGGTTCGGCGACGGCGGGGCGGCCGCCGCGCTCGATGACGCGCTGGTTCTCGCGCTCGAACAGGTACTTCTCCACCTGCTCGTCGATGAGGAAATTCGTGTCGCCCACGTCCTTGATGCGCACGCGGCGCAGCATCTGGCGAACGATGACCTCGATGTGCTTGTCGTTGATGGCGACGCCCTGCAGCCGGTAAACCTGCTGGATCTCGTTGACGAGATACGCCGCCAGCTCTTTTTCGCCTTTGACCCGCAAGATGTCGTGCGGATTCGCCGGCCCGTCCATCAAGGGCTCGCCGGCGCGCACCCGGTCGCCCGGCTGCACCTGGATGTGCTTGCCCTTCGGGATGAGGTACTCGCGCGACTGATCGGTGAGCGGCGCGCCGTCCGGAGCGAACGGCGTGATGAGCACCTTGCGCTTGCCCTTCGTGTCCTTGCCGAAGCTCACTTCGCCGTCGATCTCCGCGATGATCGCGTGATCCTTCGGCTTGCGCGCTTCGAAGAGCTCGGCCACGCGCGGGAGACCGCCCGTGATGTCCTGCGTCTTCGTGGTCTCGCGCGGGATCTTCGCGAGGACGTCGCCGGCGCTGATCTCGTCGCCGTCCTGCACGACGATGTTCGCGCCGACCGGCAAGAGGTACCGCGCGTCGAGCGTGCTGCCCGGGAGCTTCAGCGTCTCGCCGCTCTGCACGCCCTTCATCGAGATGCGCGGGCGGAGGTCCGCGGCGCGCGACTCGATGATCACCTTGCGCGACAGGCCGGTGACCTCGTCGAGCTTCTCCGTCATCGTGACGCCTTCGACGATGTCGCCGAACTTCACGATGCCGCCGACCTCGCTGAGGATCGGCACGGCGAACGCGTCCCACTCCGCGAGGAGCTGGCCCGCCTTCACCTTGTCGCCCTCGTTCACCTTCAGCAGCGCGCCGTACACGAGGCGATGGTGTTCGCGCTCGCGGCCGGTGTCGTCCACGAGGACAATCTCGCCGTGGCGGTTCATGACGATCGTCCCGTCCGGCTTCTTCGCGACGTTCGCGTTGCGAATCCGGACGTGACCTTCGTTGCGTGACTCGAGCGAGCTCTGCTCGATCTTGCCGCGCGCCGCCGCGCCACCGATGTGGAACGTGCGCATCGTGAGCTGCGTGCCCGGCTCGCCGATCGACTGGCTCGCGATGATGCCGATCGACTCGCCGATGTTCACCTTGTAGCCGCGGGCCAGGTCGCGCCCGTAGCACTTGGCGCATACGCCGCGCTTCGTCTGGCACGTGAGCACCGAACGAATCACGACCTCCTCGATGCCTGCGTCTTCGATGACGTGGACGAGGTTCTCTTCGAGCTCCGTGTTCGCCGCGACGAGCACTTCGCCCGTCAGCGGGTCGACGATGTCCTCGAGCGCGACGCGGCCGAGGATGCGGTCACCGAGCGGCTGGATGACTTCGCCCGCGTCTTCGAGCTTCGTGACGCGGATGCCGTCGAGCGTCCCACAGTCGAACTCCGCGATGACCGCGTCCTGCGCGACGTCGACGAGGCGGCGCGTGAGATACCCCGAGTTGGCCGTCTTGAGGGCGGTGTCGGCGAGACCCTTGCGCGCGCCGTGCGTCGAGATGAAGTACTCGAGCACCGTGAGCCCCTCGCGGAAGTTCGCGGTGATCGGGTTCTCGATGATTTCGCCCGACGGCTTCGCCATCAGGCCGCGCATGGCGGCGAGCTGGCGGATCTGCTGGGTCGAACCGCGCGCGCCCGAGTCGGCCATGATGTAGATCGGGTTGAAGCTCGGCTCGATGAGCTCCTTGCCGGTCTCCGGATCGACGATCTTCTCTTTGCCGATCTCCTTCATCATCTCCTGCGTGACCTTGTCGGCCACGCCGGCCCAGATGTCGACGATCTTGTTGTAGCGCTCGCCGTCGGTGATGAGGCCTTCCTGGTACTGATCGATGACGCGCTGGACTTCCGCCTGCGCCTCGCCCAGCAGAACCGACTTCGCCTGCGGGATCACCATGTGGTCCATGCAGATCGAGACACCGGCGCGCGTCGCATACTCGAAGCCGAGTGAGCGAAGGCGGTCCGCGAGAAGAACCGTCGCCTTGTTGCGGTGGCGGCGGTAGCACGCGTCGATGAGCGCCGAGAGCGCCTTCTTGTCGAGCGTCTTGTTGACGAGATCGAACGGGATCCCTTCCGGCAGAACCTCGGCAATCAAGCAGCGGCCGACCGTCGTGTAGACGATGCGCGTCGTCTTTCCCTTATCGGCGGTCTCGCCGTTCTCGGCGTCGTCGAAGTCCTCCACCGGCACGCGGACGCGGATGCCCGAGTGCAGCGTGAGCTCGCCGTGGTCGTACGCCATGCGCACTTCGTCGACGTTCGAGAAGACGCCCCGGAGGTATCCCTCGGGCGCGCCCTTCTTGTCGATCGTGAGCGATCCTTCGCGGAACGACCCCTTCGCGAACTTGCGCTCGCGCGTCGCGTAGTAGAGCCCGAGGACGATGTCCTGCGTCGGGTTGATGATCGGTCGGCCGTTCGCGGGCGACAGAATGTTGTTCGTGCTCATCATGAGCACGCGCGCTTCCATCTGGGCTTCGACCGAGAGCGGCACGTGCACGGCCATCTGGTCGCCGTCGAAGTCCGCGTTGAACGCGGCGCAGACGAGCGGGTGCAGCTGGATGGCCTTGCCTTCGATGAGCACCGGCTCGAACGCCTGGATGCCGAGGCGGTGGAGCGTCGGCGCACGGTTCAAGAGAACCGGGTGCTCGGTGATGACTTCTTCGAGGATGTCCCAGACCTCGGGACGCTCCTTCTCCACCATCTTCTTGGCGCTCTTGATGGTGTTGACGTACCCGCGCTCTTCGAGCTTGTTGTAGATGAACGGCTTGAAGAGCTCGATCGCCATCTGCTTCGGCAGACCGCACTGGTGGAGCTTCAACGTCGGACCGACGACGATGACCGAACGACCCGAGTAGTCGACGCGCTTGCCGAGCAGGTTCTGGCGGAACCGCCCCTGCTTGCCCTTCAGCATGTCCGAGAGGCTCTTCAGCGGCCGCTTGTTCGGACCGGTGATGGTCTTGCCGCGGCGGCCGTTGTCGAACAGCGCGTCGACGGCCTCCTGCAGCATTCGCCGCTCGTTCCGGATGATGATCTCCGGCGCGTTCAGCTCGAGCAGCCGCTTCAGGCGGTTGTTCCGGTTGATGACGCGGCGATAGAGGTCGTTCAGGTCGCTGGTCGCGAATCGACCGCCGTCGAGGGGAACCAGCGGACGCAGATCCGGCGGCAGCACCGGGATCACCGTCAGCATCATCCACTCCGGACGATTGCCGCTCTCACGGAACGCCTCGCACACTTTGAGGCGCTTCACGATCTTCTTGCGCTTCGCCTCGCTCGTCGCCGTCCGCATGTCCGCGCGGAGCTGCTCGCTCATCGTGTGCACGTCGACTTGCTTCAGCATCTCGAGCACGGCTTCGCCGCCCATGCCGGCGGTGAACTTGTCGTCGCCGTACTCCTCGGCAAGCTGCATGTACCGCTCTTCCGAGAGGAGCTCCGCCTTCGTGAGGCCGGTCTCCTTCGGGTCGATGACGATGTAGCTCTCGCAGTAGAGGACCTTCTCGAGGTCCTTCAGCGAGATGTCGAGGATGTTGCCGATGCGGCTCGGCAGGGACTTCAAGAACCAGATGTGCGCGACGGGCGTGGCCAGGTTGATGTGGCCGAGGCGCTCGCGGCGCACCTTCGACTGGATGACTTCGACGCCGCACTTCTCGCAGACGATCCCGCGGTGCTTCATGCGCTTGTACTTGCCGCAGTTGCACTCGTAGTCCTTCACCGGACCGAAGATCTTCGCGCAGAAGAGACCATCGCGCTCCGGCTTGAACGTCCGGTAGTTGATCGTCTCGGGCTTCTTGACCTCACCGTGCGACCACTCGCGAATCTTTTCGGGCGACGCGAGCGAGATGCGGATCGCGCTGAAGGAGAGCGGATCCTTGGGCTTCTCGAAGAAGCTGAAGATGTCGCGCATCGGGATTGTTCCTTTTTCTGACTGCCTACGGGAGATGACGTTCTCTGGATTGGGGGAAATGAGGAGATCGCGGCGTCGGCCGAGCCCGCGCGGCCCCCGGCCTCGAGGGGCCGGCGACCTGGCGCGGACGAGACCGACCGGTTCTCACTCTTCCGCGGCGTGCTCGGCGCGCTGGGTATTGCCCGGCTCGATGAGCTCGATGTTCAGGCAGAGCGCCTGAAGCTCCTTGATGAGTACATTGAAGCTCTCGGGCAAACCGGGCTCGAGGTTGTACTCGCCCTTCACGATCGCTTCGTACATGCGGGTGCGGCCCTGGACGTCGTCGCTCTTGACCGTGAGGAACTCCTGGAGC
>DATHQY010000160.1:0-4973 GCA_035482215.1 Polyangiaceae bacterium
GAACGCGCCCGAGACGCTGACGAGCAGCTCGCGCGAACTCATCGCAGGAGTCTGCAAACTCAAAGACCGGCTCCTGCTCGTACTGGACCCGGAGCGCACGATCGCCGGATCGGCCGACGTGCGCCCCGCCCTTTAGTACGAGCCCATGCGAGCGCGAACCAAGACTTCCCCAGCGACCAGGAGAAAGACGATGAGTCACGAGATTTCGCACGACACCCTCGGAACGAACGGCCACAGCGTCCGGCCCCCGGCGCTCGACGCGGCCGCGTCCAACGTGCCGCACGGCGCGATTCTGGAGAACGCGCCGATTCAATTCATCTATTGCAGTCCGAAGCTCATCATCCAATACGCGAACGCCGCGGCGCGAGCGACCCTGGAGGGGCTCGAAGGTGTCTTGGACCTCACGGCGGACAAGATCGTCGGCGAACCGTTCGACGTGATCCATTCGTTCTCGCAGAGCGATCGCAGGAACCTTCGCGCGGGCAAGCTCGTCACCGTCGACGCGGTCATCGGCGACCAGAAGTTTTCCGTACAAGCCTCCCCCGTCCGCTCGGCCTCCGGCGAGCTCCTGGGGTTCGCGATCACATGGGAGGCGAAAGGCACGTCCGACACGGTCCGCTTCGCACAGATCCTCGACGCGGCGCCGGCGTGCTTCATCGCGTGCGACCGCGACCTCGTCGTCCGCTACGTGAACCCTGCGTCGGCGACCGCCCTCGCCGCGCTCGAAAAGCACCTGGCGGTACCGGCGGCGCGCCTCCTCGGCGGATCGCTCGAGGGCTTCTGCCGATTGCCGGCGGACCAGCGGTCGGCCCTCGCGGACCCGAAGCAGCTCCCCTTCCGCACCACCGTGTCGGTCGGACCCGAGCGCATCGACCTCAAAGCGACGGCGTTGACCGGTGACGACGGCAAGCCGAGCGGTACCCTCGTGACCTGGCAGGTCGTGACGGAGACCGAAGACCACGCGGGCCAGGTCGAAGCGATATCGATGTCGCAAGCCGTCATCGAGTTCGCACTGGACGGCACCATCCTGTTCGCCAACGACAATTTCCTCGCCGCGATGGGATATTCGCTCGAGGAGATCAAAGGCAGACACCACAGCATGTTCGTCGACGAAAACACGCGGAACAGCGTGGACTACCGCGAATTCTGGGTTCGCCTGAACCGCGGCGAATACCGCACGGACGAATACCGGCGCCTCGGCAAAGGCGGCAAGGAGGTCTGGATCCAGGCGTCGTACAACCCGATCCTCGACGTCAACGGCAGGCCGTTCAAAGTCGTCAAGTACGCGACGGACGTCACGGCGCAGAAGCTCAAGGCCGCCGACTACGCGGGTCAGATCGCGGCGATCTCGAAGTCGCAAGCGGTAATCGAGTTCCAGATGGATGGAACGGTCATCACGGCCAACGACAACTTCTTGCGAGCGACGGGCTATTCGCTCGACGAGATCAAGGGCCGCCACCACAGCATGTTCGTCGACGAAAACACGCGGAACGGCCCGGAGTACCGGGAATTCTGGACGCTCCTCAATCGGGGCGAATACCAGAGCGGCGAGTACAAGCGACTCGCGCGCGGCGGTCGCGAGTTCTATCTCCAGGCGTCGTACAATCCGATTCGCGACCTGTCGGGGCGGCCGTGCAAAGTCGTGAAATACGCCATGGACATCACGGAGCAGGTGCGCCGCCGCCATCATGCAGTCGAAGTCCAGAAGCAGATCGCGGTGAACGCCAACTCGCTCACGATCGCCGGGACGCAGCTCGACGAAGTCGCCGCCCAGATGGCCGCGAACGCCGAAGAGACCTCGGCGCAGGCGAACGTCGTGTCGGCTGCCGCCGAACAGGTGAACAAGAACGTGCAGACCGTGGCGACGGGCGCCGAAGAGATGACGGCGAGCATCCGCGAGATCGCGAAGAACGCGAACGACGCCGCGCGCGTGGCGACGAGTGCCGTCAAGGTCGCGGAGACCACGAACGCGACAGTCGCGAAGCTCGGCGAGAGCAGCGCCGAGATCGGCAAAGTCATCAAGGTCATCACGTCGATCGCGCAGCAGACGAATCTCCTCGCGCTCAATGCGACGATCGAGGCCGCGCGCGCCGGCGAAGCGGGCAAGGGATTCGCGGTCGTCGCCAACGAGGTCAAAGAGCTCGCCAAAGAGACCGCCAAGGCGACCGAAGACATCAGCCAGAAGATCGAGGCGATCCAGACCGATACGCGCGGCGCGGTCGCCGCCATCGGACAGATCAGCTCCATCATCAACCAGATCAACGACATTCAGAACACCATCGCGAGCGCCGTCGAAGAGCAGACCGCGACGACCAACGAGATCAGCCGCAACGTCGCCGAAGCAGCGAAGGGCAGCGGCGAGATCGCGCAGAACATCACCGGCGTGGCGCAGGCTGCGAAGGACACGTCATCCGGCGCGTCGGACACCAAGACGGCGGCGAGCGAGATCAATCGAATGGCCACGGACCTGCAACGCCTCGCGACCCAGTCCGGTCAGTAAAGGTCTTTTTGATCATGAGGGCTCTCATCGTCGACGACTCGCGCGCCATGCGATCGATCCTGAAGAAATTTCTGACGTCGGAAGGCTTCGGGACGCTCTTCGAAGCCGCCGACGGCGCCGAAGCCCTCGCCGCGCTCCGCCAGAACGGGACGGTGCACCTCGCGCTCGTCGACTGGAACATGCCGCGCATGAACGGCCTCGAATTCATCGCGGCGCTCCGCGCGGATCGCGTTTACGACGGCGTGCGCGTGATGATGGTGACGACCGAAGCGGAAGCTTCGCAGGTCGCGCGCGCGCTGGAAGCCGGCGCCGACGAGTACGTGATGAAGCCGTTCACGACCGAGGTGCTGCGCGGCAAGCTCGATCTGCTCGGGTTCGCGGGGCCGCTCGATGCCTAGAGTGCGGGTCCTGGTCGTCGACGATTCGGTGGTCGTGCGCCGCCTCGTGACCGACGCCCTGTCCTCGGACGCGCGGTGCGAAGTGGTCGGCTCCGCGGCCAACGGCAAGATTGCGCTCGCGAAGATCTCGCAAGTCAATCCCGACATCGTGACGATGGACATCGAGATGCCCGAGATGGACGGGCTCGAGTGCCTCGCGGCCCTACGCAAACTGTACCCGAAGCTCCCCGTCATCATGTTCAGCACGCTGACGGAGCGCGCGGCGGCCGCGACGCTGAAGGCCCTCTCGCTCGGCGCGACCGACTATGTGGCGAAGCCGAGCGCCGGCGGAATCGAAGCCGCCCAGCAGATGGTGCGTGAGCAGCTTCTACCCAAGGTGCTCCAGTTCGGATCGCCCGCGGGCCTCCCGCGGGTCCTCCGGCCGACGCCAGCTCCTGCGGTACGCTCCGCGGCCGCGAAGCCGCTCCAGCCGGTTCGCCTCCTCGCCATCGGTTGTTCGACCGGTGGGCCGAACGCGCTCACGGCGCTCCTCGAACGATTTCCTGCGCGCCTGCCGGTGCCCGTCGTCATCACCCAGCACATGCCGCCGGTGTTCACGCGCCTCCTGGCCGAGCGGCTCCGCGCGCACACGCGTTTGCCCGTGAGCGAGGCGCAGGGCGGCGAAGTCCTCGCGCCAGGCGACATCTGGATCGCCCCCGGCGATCATCACCTCGTCCTCCGCCGGGACGGCGCGGCGATCAAGCTCGCGCTCGACGACGGGCCGCACGAAAACTCTTGCCGCCCCGCCGTCGACGTCATGTTCCGCTCCGTCGTGCAGATTTACGGCGGCCACGTGCTCGCGCTGATCATGACCGGCATGGGGCAGGACGGCCTGCGAGGCTGCGAGCACGTTCGCGAGGCGGGGGGGCAAATCGTCGTGCAGGACGAGGCCACTTCCGTCGTGTGGGGCATGCCCGGGTATGTGGCCCAGGCGGGGCTGGCCGACGCGATCTTGCCGCTTGCGCAGCTCGCGCCCGAACTCACGCGGCGAATGCCGGGCGCGGCGCCTCCTGCAACGGCTGCGAAAGCCGCGGTGGCGCCGCAAGCTGCCTCCGCGAGCCATCACCCCGTGAGATCCAAGAGCATCCCATGCCCGTGAACTCTCCCAACATCGACTTCGTCCGCGACCTCGTCTACAGGCGCGCGGCCATCGTGATCGAACAGGGTAAGGAGTATCTCGTCGAGTCGCGATTGACGCCTCTCGCCCGGGCCGAGGGGTTCGCCTCGATCAACGACATGGTCGCGCGCATGCGCGCGCAGCCCGCCAACGGCCTGCATTCGAAAGTGGTCGAGGCTATGACCACGAACGAGACGAGCTTCTTCCGCGATCAGCACCCGTTCGACGCGATGAGAACCTCGATCCTGCCCGAGCTGAGAAAGGCGCGCGCCGGCGCACGCGCTCTCCGCATCTGGAGCGCCGCGTGCTCGACCGGGCAAGAGGCGTACACGCTCGCGATGGTCATCCGCGAGCACTTCGGGGATCTGGCGGCCTGGGACGTCAACATTCTTGGAACCGACCTCTCGACGGCAATGGTGGCCCGGGCCAAAGAAGGGCTCTTCAGCCAGCTCGAGATCAATCGCGGATTGCCTGCGCCGCTGATGCTCAAATATTTCGATCGGCAGGGGCTTCAGTGGCAGATCAAAGGCTCGCTGCGGCAGATGACGACGTGGAAGCCGATGAACCTCGTCGACCCGTGGCCCTCGATGCCGAAGTTCGACGTGATCTTTCTCCGCAATGTCCTCATCTACTTCGACGTGCCGACCAAGCGCGCGATTCTGTCCAATATCCGCCGTGTCCTCGCGCCGGACGGATTTCTGTTTCTGGGCGGCGCCGAGACGACGCTCAAGATCGACGAGTCCTTCCAGCGCGTGCAGCACGAGAAGGCCGCCTATTATCGACCCGAAAGCGCATCGAAACGCCCATGACCGTTCTCGAACAAGACATTCGCGACGTCACGGAATCCGTGTGGAGCAACATGCTGAACGCGACGGCGGAGCCACGCTCGTTCTCGACGGGCGCGCTGCGCGGCCCGATC
>DATHQY010000161.1:0-5298 GCA_035482215.1 Polyangiaceae bacterium
GTGCGGCTTGAGGTCGCGGTGGACGACGCCGCTCGCGTGCGCGACGGCGAGGGCTTTCGCCGTTTCGATGGCGACGTGCACGGCCACGCGCCAGGGCAGAGGGCCGCGCGACAGGCGGACATCGAGCGTTTCGCCCGTGCAGAGCTCCATCGCGAAATAGGCGCGCCCGTCGAGCGACTTGCCGAAGTCGAAGAGCTCGACGAGGTTCGGGTGCGACAGCGACGCGACCGCGCGGGCCTCGCGCCGGAACCGCTCGAGCGCGCTCTGCGATCCGGCGTGCAAGGCGCTCAGGACTTTGATCGCGACTTTGCGTCCGAGCTCGACGTGCTCCGCCTCGTACACGACGCCGCTCTCGCCCTCGCCGATCTTGCGGCCGAGCCGGTACGGCGTGCCCGGCAAATGGGCCGGGTCGATCGGCGTCATGCGCACGGCGATGGCTTCACTCACGGGCCCCGCTGCCGGCGTCGCCTGCGCCCGCGACGCGGCGTGCAGCACGTCGCGCGCCTCTTTCAGCAGGCGCACGAATTCGCCACGCGACCGCGCCGGCTCCTGCGGCCACAGCTTTCGCAGCGCCGACGCAATCCGCGCGCGGACGCCGCGTTCGCCGGGCTCCACGCCGGGGGCACGCGATAGCAGCTTGGCCAGATCGGTGGCAGCGGTCGCGGCGCGGCTGTAGCGCTGATCCGGATCGTTATGCGTCAGGTCCGCGATGATCTGATCGAGCTCCGGCGGCGCGCTGCACTGGCGCGCGAGCGGCGGCACGAGAAGGCGACCCTCGGCCGCGTCGTCCAGATGTTTCTGCGGATCGGTCGTCAAGAAGCGGCGGCCCGCGCACAGCTCCCAGAGCAGAATGCCGAGCGCGTAGAGGTCGATCCGGGCGTCGCCCACTTGCTGGCGCGCGACTTCGGGGGCGACGTAGCCCGGCTTCGCGAACACGACGCCCGCGACGGTGTGGCAGCGCCGGTTCTGTCCGCGCGCCGTGCCGAAGTCGATGAGCTTCACCTCGCCCGCGTAGCCGATCATGACGTTCTGCGGCGAGAGGTCCCGGTGCACGATGCCGAGCGGAGTGCCGTCGGCCCCCGAGCGCTCGTGCACGTGCGAGAGCGCCTGCGCGATCTCGAGCGCGATCGCCACCGCGTTCGGCCACGTGAGGGGCAAGCCCGTTTGCACCGCTCGCTGGCGCACGTCGCTCAGCGAACGCCCTTCGACGTACTCGACCACCGTGTAGGGCTCGCCGTTCTCGTCGGTCGACGCTTCGAGCACCTGCGCGACGCCCGGGTGCTGGAGCTGTGCTTGCACACGCGCTTCATCGAGAAACCGTGCGAGAAACGACCCATCGTGCACGTGGTCGCGGCGCACCGTCTTGACGATGCAAGGCCGCTCGGCCCCTTCGATGCCCGTGCTCGCCGCGAGGTAGACGTCACCCATGCCGCCGCGCGCCACGAGCTTGAGGAGCGTCCGGTGCCCCAGGATGCGAGGCAGCGTCAGCGTCGGCGCGGACGAGAATCCCTTGGCCGATTCGCCCATGTCGCGGGCAAGCTAAGGAGGGACGCCCCGACCGGCCAAGTTTTCGCCGGACTCACTCGAGCAGCGCCGCCTTGAGGTAAGGGATCCACGTGTGGGTGGCGCGATCGAGCGCCTTGAAGCTGCCGCCATCGTCCCAGTACGCCCAGCTGAAGCCCCGCTGCTCCGCCGCCGTGCGGACCATGCGCGTCCAGCGGGCGCGCGAATCGGCGTCCGCGACGTCGTCCGCGCCGAACTCCCCGAGGTACACGGGCAGGTGGTGCCGATCGGCCCACACTTTGGCCATCTCGAGCTCCTCGGCGATCGTGCGAGGGCCCGAGGGATTCGTCTCCGCGCTGGCCTCGTCGTACCGCTGAAACCAGTGGTTCACCCACTGGACCGAAGCGGCTCCCGGCACGGGAGTGAGCGGCGTCGGCGGCGGGCCCGGAAAGACGACGCCCCGCGTCTGGTACTCGGGACCCATGAAGGGCGCGCCCTGGTGCGTGAAGAGGATCGGCTGGTACATGTGGAAGCTGCCGACGACGTTCGGATCCCCATCGGGGACGACGAGCGTGTCGCGCAAATTCTTGGCCGACGCCCAGAAGACGCCCTCCATCACGACGGCGCGCGTCGGGTTGCTCGCGCGCACGATGCGCATCGCGTCGGCGGCGATCGCGTTCCACTTGTCGGCGACGAGCGCGCCGTTCGGTTCGTTGAGGAGCTCGAAGTACACGCTGTCCGGCTGGGTGCGGTAACGCTCCGCGACCTGCTTCCAGATCCCCAGGAACCGATCGCGGTTCTCGTCGGGGTTCGTCATGAGCTCCATGTAATGGTGGAAGTCCACGATCACCGCGAGACCGTTCGCGAGCGCTTGCTGGATCGCCCAGTCGACCCGCGCGAAAAACGTCGCGTCCACGGTGTAAGGCGCCGCCGCCGCGGCGTGCGCGTTGAATCGCACGGGCACGCGCACATGATCGAAGCCGGCGCGTTTGACGGCCACGAAGTCTTCCGCCTGGAGCACGACGCCCCACTCGCCTTCGGTCGGCGCTTCGAGGGCATCCCCGAGGTTCATTCCGCGGCCGAGCGGGGGTCGCGTGCTCGCGGAGGGCGCCGGCGAGGCGGCGCTCGCTCCCGCGGCTTCGGAGGGTGCGGGCGTGCGGACCGCCGGGGAAGCGCTGCCGCCGCATGCGGAGCCGGCGATGGCGACGGCGAACGAGGGGAGAACGAAGCGGACGAAACGCGACCGAGCGATCATGCGGCGAAGGTAGGGCGTGGCCGTCGACGGCGTCTTCGCATTTTCTGCCATTCGGCTCGCAGAAGTGCCGTCCCGCGCCGTCGCCGCCGGGCTGCCGATCACCAGCCCGTGCGCGCGCGAATCTCGTCGACCAGGGCCGTTGCCATCGTCCGGTGCGTAGCCGCGCTCGGGTGAAAGTCGCAGCCGAATCCTTCGTTCGGTCGCGGCAGGTCGAATTCGAAAGTGGAGATGCGCGCATCGCCCGCCGCGGTGCGATCGGCAACCAGCTTTTGCAGCACCGCGCGGACGGCCGTTCGGTGCATGTGCCCGGGCGCGTCGAGAATCATCGGGCTCAGCGCGCAGATCACGTGGGCATGCGGGTAGTGCCCGCGGAGTTGCTCGAGGAAAGCGGCGTACGCGCGCGCGAACGGCGCGCCCGGATCGCCGCGGGAGAAATCGTTCGTGCCGAGGTTGATGACGACGACGTCGGGCTCGGGCGTGTCGAACGTCCACGCCGCGGGCTCCTTCGCCAGGGTGCGCTCGAAGAGCACCGGCATCTGATCCGCGGTGTTGCCGTCGAAGCTCCGGACCATGCCGATCCCGGAGTACGCAATGGCACGAACCTCGGCGCCGAGCGCGCGCCCGGTGAGGCCGCCGTAGGCGACCGTCTCGTCTTCCGTCGCGGGCGTGAAGGAGCAGCCGGCGTTCGCGCCGAGGTTGCCGTACCCGCACGTGATCGAATCGCCGACCAGCTCGATCCGCCGCCGGAAGGGATCCGGCGTGGGCACGAGCGCGCCTCCCACCGGGGATAGCCTCAGGAGCTGCACCGCACCCACCATGGCCTCGGTCCGCTTGGTGAGCTCCAGCGTATGCCGCCCCTGGGGCAGGCCTTCGGCGAGCACATAGTCCTCTTTCGAACCGACCGTGGCCAGCGTCGTCGGCGGTCCTCGGTCGATCGTCACGGCGAAGTAGTTCGTCCCCTCGTCCTTGATCTTCGCGACGATGCCCGTTCCTTCGAATGTCGCGATGATCGCGCTTCCCGGCCACGAGAAGCGCGCGCCGCCCGTGGCGTTCGCGTCACGACGGTCGAATCGGCCGATATAATGAACGAGCGAGAGCGTGGGCGGCACGGCGCTGTCTTGGCTGTCTTGGGGCGCGTTTGCGGAACGGGAGGGGCTCGGCGGGCCAGGCACGCCGCGTTTGATGTTCCATACGACCACGAACGCCACAAGCGCGGCGGCCGCCGTCAGCACGGCGCGGCGCGAGGCGAGGTGGCCTAGAGTCGCCATGGATGGCCGAACGATTCGTTTATCTCGCCCGCCACGGGGAGACCGACTGGAACGTCGAACAACGGTGGCAAGGGCATACCGACGTCGCGCTCAACTCCACGGGTCATGCGCAGGCCCGAGCCTTGGCCGCCGCGATGGCGACCGTGCCGCTTGCGGGCATCGTCGCGAGCGATCTGGTTCGCGCGAGTGAGACGGCGCGCATCGTCGCCGAGAGGCTCGGCCTATCGGTGGCGTACAACGACGTCGATCTGCGGGAGCGGGCGTTCGGCGTGTTCGAAGGGCTCACGCGCGACCAATGTATCACTCGGCATCCCGAGGCGTGGCGCGCATGGGTCGCGGAGCAGCGCGCGCCGCAAGGCGGGGAGGAGCCGCACGCCGTGGCCGCTCGGATGACCCGCGCCATCGCCCGCGCGGCGAGCCACTTCGCAGGGGACGGGCCCATTCTCCTCGTCACGCACGGGAGCGCTCTGCGGGCTGCGGTTCACACGGTCGCCCCGCTCCCGCCGCCGGTCGCGAACGGTGGCGTCTGGCGGCTCGGCTGGGCGGGGCGAATCACCCTCGCCGAGGCCTTCGCCAGAGGCGGCTGACGACGCGGGTTCGCGCCCTCTACCGCTCCGGCGCCCATCCTGCTAAGCGCCTCTTCCCAAATGCCCCGCCGCAACGACATCCACCGCATTCTCCTCATCGGCGCGGGCCCGATCGTCATCGGCCAGGCGTGCGAGTTCGACTACTCGGGAACGCAGGGCGCAAAGGCGCTTCGCGAAGAGGGGTACGACGTCATCCTCGTCAACTCGAACCCGGCGACGATCATGACGGACCCGGAGCTCGCGTCGCGCACGTACATCGAGCCGCTCGAGTGGCGCAGCGTCGCGGCGATCATCGAGCGCGAGCGCCCCGAGGCCGTCCTGCCGACGCTCGGCGGCCAGACCGCGTTGAACCTCGCGCTGAAGCTGAAAGAAGAAGGCGTCCTCGATCGCTTCGGCGTCGAGATGCTCGGCGCCCGGCCGGACTCGATCGCGAAGGCCGAGGACCGTGCGCTCTTCAAGGCGGCGATGGAGAAGATCGGCCTCTCGTGCCCGCGCGCGGGCGTCGCGCACTCGGTCGAGGACGCGCGCGCCATCGTGAAGACGACCGGCTTCCCCGCGATTTTGCGACCGAGCTTCACGATGGGCGGGTCGGGCGGCGGCATCGCGCAGAACGAAGACGAATTCGAAGAAAAGGTCGCGTGGGCGCTCGCCCAATCGCCGACGCACGAGGTGCTCATCGAAGAGA
>DATHQY010000162.1:0-6974 GCA_035482215.1 Polyangiaceae bacterium
AGGGCGTGTTCGCCGCCGCGCGCGACGTCACGGCGCAGAAGCAGGCCTCGCAGTACGCGCGAAGCCTCATCGAGGCGAGCCTCGACCCCCTCGTCACGATCAGCGCAGAAGGAAAGATCACCGATGTGAACGAGGCGACCATCCGCGCCACCGGCGTCGAGCGCAAGGGGCTCATCGCCACCGACTTCTCCGACTACTTTGCCGAGCCGGAGAAGGCACGCGCGGGGTACCAGCAGGTCTTCGCGGAGGGATCCGTCACCGACTACCCGCTCACCATCCGTCACCGTGACGGGGCGCTCATCGACGTCCTCTACAACGCTTCGGTCTACCGAGACTCGAGCGATAGAGTACAGGGCGTGTTCGCCGCCGCGCGCGACGTCACGGCGCAGAAGCAGGCCTCGCAGTACGCGCGAAGCCTCATCGAGGCGAGCCTCGACCCCCTCGTCACCATCAGCACCGAGGGAAAGATCACCGACGTGAACGAGGCCTCCGCGCAAGTCACCGGGGTGCCCCGCCAGCGGCTCATCGGGACGGACTTCTCGGACTATTTCACCGAACCGCAGAGCGCGCGGGAGGGATACCAGCGCGTCTTCTCGCAGGGCTCCGTCACCGACTACCCACTCACCATTCGGCACCGCAACGGACGGCTCACGCGCGTGCTCTACAACGCGTCGGTGTACAAGAACGTGTTGGGACAGGTGCTCGGGGTGTTCGCGGCCGCCCGCGACGTCTCCGCCCAGAAGCAAGCCGAAGAAGAGGTCGCCGAGCAGCGCGGCAAAGAGCTCGAGCGGCTAGGGGAGCTCGAACGGTTCCAAAGGCTCACCGTGGGCCGCGAGCTGAAGATGATCGAGTTGAAGAAGGAGATCGCGATCCTGCAGAGTCGGCTCGCCGATTCGAGGCCCTTGCCGTGACGGGAGACGCCGAGCCCCTCGATTCCGTTCGCGCGCCGATCGATGCGACGGCGCACGCGCGTGCGATGATGAACATCCTCGACGATTTCGGCGCCGAGCGGGACCGGCTCGCCGACACGCAGCGCGCCATTCTGAACATTCTGGAGGACGCCGCCGCCGAGCGCGCCCTTCTGCAGGAGACGCAGAAGGCCATGCTCAACATTCTCGACGATCTGGACTTTGACTACGAAGGAGAGAAACAGAAAGTCGAGCAGGTGAACGAGGCTCTCATGAACGAGAACCGGGAGCGCCGCGCGACGGCGCAGGCGCTGACCGACCGGTCTCTCGAGCTCGCTCGCTCCAACGCGGACCTCGAGCAGTTTGCGTACGTCGCGTCGCACGACCTCCAGGAGCCTCTGCGCATGGTGTCGAGCTACGTTCAGCTGCTCGAGCGGCGCTACGGCGGTCAGCTCGACAAGCAGGCCGACAAGTACATCGCCTATGCCGTCGATGGTGCGCGACGGATGCAGAGCCTCATCGCCGGCCTTCTCGAATATTCGCGCGTGGACCTCGATGACGCACGCCGCCAGCCCGTGCTGGTGAGTATCGCGCTCGAGCAGGCGCTCGAAAACCTGAGGACCGCCATCGACGAGAGCGGTACGCTCGTCGAGCGCGGGCATCTTCCCCTCGTCCTGGCTGACTCTACCCAGCTCGCACAAGTGCTGCAGAACCTGGTCGCCAATGCGATCAAGTTCCGCCGGCACGGCGACTCACGTATCATCACCGTCACCGCGGAGCTTCGCGGTCGAGAGGCGATCGTCTCGGTGAGCGATCACGGCATCGGGCTCGAACCGCAGTATGCGGAGCGTATTTTCATGATCTTCCAGCGGCTGCATAC
The DNA here is from genome assembly GCA_035482215.1 of Polyangiaceae bacterium. Classification (GTDB taxonomy): domain Bacteria; phylum Myxococcota_A; class Polyangia; order Polyangiales; family Polyangiaceae; genus Palsa-1150. Next base: position 1,789 of record DATHQY010000162.1, read on the forward strand.
ACGAAACGAATATCCCGGTACCGGAATCGGCCTTGCCATTTGCAAGAAGGTCGTCGAACGGCACGGGGGGCGCATCTGGGTCGAACCGACGGAGGGCGGCGGAGCGACCTTCCGCTTCACCCTTCCGCTCGCGCCGACGGTCGCGGCAGGCGACCCGTGACGCAGGGTAGCGGCCGCACGCTCCATCTGCTGCTCGTCGAAGACAACCCGGGGGACGTCGACCTCATGCTCGAGGTGCTCCAGGAATCGCAGCTTCCCCATCATCGCGTGTCGGTGGCCGTCGACGGCGTGGACGCGCTCGAGCGACTGCAGCGGCCCGGTGATGTGCCGGATCTCGTGATCCTCGACCTGAACCTTCCGAGGAAGGACGGGCGGACCGTGCTTCGCGAGATGAAGGGCGACGGGCGATTCAAGCATGTCCCCGTCATCATCCTGAGCTCTTCAGGCGCCGACCGCGATCTGGCCGATGCCTACGAGCTCGGAGCCAACTGCTTCGTGACGAAGCCCTCCGATCTCGACGACTACTTTGCGACGGTGAGGGGCATCAAAGAGTTTTGGTTGAGCATCGTGAACTTGGCGCCGTCGGCGTAGCGGGGGCTCCTCGCCATGCGTGGGCGAGTGAACGGGGCGGAACGCGGCCGTCTCAGAACGCCTGGTCGAACGCGACTTCGCCACGAACGCCGATCTGGTAGGCCGAGACGCGGCGTTCGAAGAAGTTCGTCACTTCCTGCACGTCTTGAAGGTCCATGAACGCGAGGGGGTTCTTGGCTCCGTAGACTTTCGGGAGACCGAGGGTGGCAAGACGCTGGTCGGCGCAGAACTCGAGATAGCCGCGGACGTTTTCCGCGGAGAGCCCGGCCACGCCGCCGCCCAGCAGGTCTTCGGCGAACTGCGTCTCGCACGCGATGGCCTCGTCGATCATCTCCATGACGCTGCGCGCGAACCCGGCGTCGAAGAGCTCCGGCTCTTCGCGCCGCACGGTGCGCACGATCTCGAAGGCGAATGCCATGTGCGCGCTCTCGTCGCGGAAGACCCAACTCGTGCCGGCGGCGAGGCCGTGCAAGAGACCTCGCGAGCGGAGGAAATAGACGTACGCGAACGCCCCGAAAAAGAAGAGCCCCTCGATGCAGGCCGCGAAGCACACGAGATTCAGCAGAAAGGCGCGGCGCTGGTCCGCCGTATCGAGCGACGACAGGTGCTGGACCGAGTCGATCCATCGCGTGCAGAACTCCGCCTTCTTGCGGATCGACGGGATGTTCTCGACGGCCGCAAATGCTTCGTGCCGCTCCTGCGGATCGGGAACGTAGGTATCGAGCAGCGTCAGGTAGAACTGGACGTGGAGCGCCTCTTCGTAGAGTTGCCGCGAGAGGTACATCCGCGCTTCGGGCGCGTTGATGTGCTTGTACAGATTGAGGACCAGATTGTTCGCCACGATGCTGTCGCCGGTCGCGAAGAACGCGACGAGCCGCTGGACGAGATGGCGTTCGGCGTCCGTCATCTTCTTTTGCAGATCGCCCACGTCCGTCGCGAGATCCACCTCCTCGACGGTCCACGTATTCTTGATCGCGGTGCGGTACATCTCGAAGAATTGTGGGTACGCCATCGGGCGGAGCGTGAGGCACATGCCCGGATCGAGCAGGCGCGCGGGCCTTTTGGCGAGCGTCACTGGCACGCCTCGCACGTCTCGGGGTTCTCGAGCGAGCAGGCGACCGCGGCGGCGTCGATTCGCGGCGGCGGTGGCGTCCACCCCCTTGCCGCGCGCGGGTCGCCTTCGGGATCCGATCGCTGGGGTTCCGCCACCGTCGCCTTGGCAATGCGCGTCGCGGGGCGCGAGCGGAGGTAGTAGGTCGTTTTCAGTCCCTTCTTCCAGGCATAGAAATACATGCTCGAGAGCTGCCCGATGTTGGGGTTCTCGAGGAAGAGATTGAGCGACTGGCTCTGATCGATGAACGCTCCGCGATCGGCGGCCATGTCGACGAGCGATCGCATCGGGATCTCCCAGACCGTGCGGTACACGGTGCGGACGGACTCGGGCAGCTCGCTCATGCCTTGCACGGACCCTTCGGCGAGCTTCAGGCGATCGCGCACGGCGTCGTTCCACAGGCCGAGCGCTTTCAGCTCGGCGACGAGGTACCGGTTCACCTGCAAGAAGTCGCCGGAGAGCGTCTCGCGCTTGAAGAGATTCGAGACCTGCGGCTCGATGCACTCGTAGCAGCCCGCGATTGACGCGATCGTCGCCGTCGGGGCGATCGCGACGATGAGTGAATTGCGCAGGCCGTGCTCCCGGATCCGCGCGCGGAGCGCGTCCCACCGGACGGTGTCCGCCGGGACGACGCCCCACGCATCGAACTGGAGCTCGCCGGTCGCGGCGCGCGTGTCCGAGAACGCCGCGTGCGCGCCTTTCTCGATCGCCAGGTCGACCGACGCCGACAGCGCGTGGAAGTAGACCTCCTCGGAGATGCGCGCCGAAAGCGCGCGTGCTTCCGGGGCGTCGAACGCGAGGCGCAGCTGAAAGAACAGATCCTGCAGTCCCATGAGCCCGAGGCCGACAGGCCGCCACTTGGCGTTCGACGTCCGCGTGCTTTCGATCGCGTAGTAGTTGAGGTCGATGACCCGATCGAGCTGCCGCACGGCGACGCGGACGGAACGCGCGAGTCGTGCCCAGTCGAACGCCGCGCGGCCGCTCGCGTCGCTCTCCACGTGGCGCCCGAGGTTGATCGACCCGAGGTTGCAGACCGCGGTCTCCGATCCCGACGTGACCTCGAGGATCTCCGTGCACAGGTTCGACAGATGCACCACGTTCCCGGGCCGCGCGGTCTGGTTGCAGGCGCGGTTCGATTTGTCTTTGAACGTGATCCACCCGTTGCCCGTCTCCGCGAGCGTCCGCATCATCCGGGCATAGAGGTCGCGCGCCTTCACGGCCTTGCGTGCGAGGCCGCGATCCTCGGCGTCGACGTACGCTCGCTCGAAGGCCTCTCCGTACAGATCGGGCAGCGTCGGAACTTCCTTGGGATCGAACAGACTCCAATCGCCGTCGAGCTCCACCCGGCGCATGAAGAGGTCCGGAATCCAGTTGGCGAGGTTCAGGTTGTGCGTGCGGCTCGCCTCGTCCCCCGTATTGTCGCGCAGCGAGAGAAACTCCTCGACGTCCGCGTGCCAGGGCTCCAGGTAGACGCAGCAAGCGCCTTTGCGCTTTCCGCCCTGGTTGACGGCGGCCACCGATGCGTCGAGCGTCTTGAGCCAGGGAACGATGCCGTTCGAATGGCCGTTCGTGCTCTCGATGAGCGAGCCGCGCGAACGCACGCGGTGGTATGCGAGGCCGATGCCTCCCGAGAACTTCGAGAGGAGCGCGACATCGGTATAGCGGCGGTAAATCGTCTCGAGGTGATCGTCCGGCGAGTCGAGGAGAAAGCAGCTCGAGAGCTGCTCGTGGCGCGTCCCTGCGTTGAAGAGCGTGGGCGAGCTCGGGAGGTAGGCGAGCGTCGAGAATTGCTCGTAGAGCTCCAGCGCGTCCACGACGCTGTCCGAGAGCGCGCAGGCGATGCGGAGGAAAAAATGCTGCGGCGTTTCGAGGACGAGGCGCGTCTTGGGATGCTTGAGGAGATAGCGGTCATAGACGGTGCGGAGGCCGAAATAGTCGAATTCGCGGTCACGCTTCGGGTCGATCGCGTCGTTCAGCTTGCGCGCGTTCGTGGTGACGAAGCCCAGGAGCCGCTCGTTGACGAGGCCGAGCCGGTGGCCCGCAGCCACCGACTGGGAGAACGACTGGATCTCCTGTCCGCGCACTTCCTTTTCGACATACGCAGCCAGAAGACGCGCCGCGAGCTTCGCGTATTGCGGTTCTTCGACCGTGTATCCCGCGGCGGTCTGGATCGACAATCGATCGAGCTCGCGTGTCGTGGCGCCGTCATAGAGGCCGCTGATCGTCCTCGTGGCGACCCGCATCGGGTCCACATCCATGAGGCCTACAGCGCAACGGCTCACCGCGCGGACGATCTTGTTGAGATCCACCGGCTCGGTCCGCCCGCTTCGCTTGGTCACCCGCATCGACGTACCGGGCGTGACGCTTTCCAGGTCCCTGTCGCTGCGCTCGGTGTCGCGGCGCTCGCTCTCGCGGCGGCCGCTTTCGGGCACCAGGGCTTCGGTGGACGCAATCGAACCTCGCAACGGCGCATGGCCGTTACGTGCGACGGAATCGGTATTCATGGAGCGCTCCTCGGTTTGCCACGCGTGCGGGGCCGGCCCGCGCGCGCAGAGGGGTACAGCGGCTTCATCCACCCCGACCCTGTTCCCGCGAACATTTGCATCACGCTGAACAGCGGATCACGTCCATGGCTCGCGAGGCCGGTTGCCCGGTATGCGAGTACGGACCTCACCACCCTCCTCCGGGATGCGCAGGTCGGACCGTCGCGGCTGTCTCTCCGCGAGCGGGCAACGGGCAGGTTTTCGGGCTTGGAGCGCTACGGCGTGGGCCGTTTTCCTACTATCCGCCGCTTCCCAGTCCCCCAGAGAAAGGAAACCAGTGCATGGACGGAGCTCGTTCTCGTTTACCGCTGCGGGGCAGCCCCGGATTCACGCCGGGTTCCCTAGGGCCTGGGCACATGCCCAGGCACCCGTCACGACCCACTACATACAGGGCCGCGCGCGTTCAGGTCAACAAGATGTTGTGGTGCTCTCGTTTTGCTCGGGGCTTTCCGCGCCTACGCCGCAGCGTCAGCCAGCCCGGCGCGGCGTCCGCGACGCGCGCTCCGCAAGGACTTCCAGCAACCGCTTTGCGAGAACCGCAGCCGAGGCCGGGTTCTGCCCACGACTCCGCCATAGTTCGTGACACGCATGAATGTCCGCAACGCGGATGTTCATGAAGCTGCTGATCCGATTGGCATCGTCAGGACAGCGAGCTCGGAATCATTGAAATCACGGTCAAGGCGCACCGTGGGCGCGCGATGCGCGAGATGCACGCCGAGTCCTTCGCGGACCTCGTGAATGTGGCGGCGCGGCTCGGCATCGGCTCGGCGCCGCGCGGTCGCGCCGTGCAGAGCCGCGCTGCGGACGCCCACATCGGTCATCGTCCCATCAGGAGCGCCGCGCGGCACGGTGAGCGCGATCGTCGTCGCGCGTCGAGGGCCGCTCTGCACGCCGTGAGCGCAGCGCGCGACGTGGAACGCGGAGCCGAGAACATCGAGCCG
>DATHQY010000163.1:0-6164 GCA_035482215.1 Polyangiaceae bacterium
ACGGCGGACCTCGCGTGGCGCAAGCCGTGGACGAAGTTCAGCCAGGCGACCATCAAGCCGGCCACCGCGACGGAGGCGGGCGTCGTCAACGCCAAGTTTTTCCTCGGCGCCGAGCTCAACGTAAGCGAGAGCTGCCTTGATCGGCATCTGACGACCGCGCGCCGGAACAAGGCCGCGATCGTATGGGAAGGGGAGCCCGGCGATACGCGAACGCTGACGTACTACGAACTCCACCGTGAAGTCGTCCGCATGGCCGCCGCGCTGCTCGACCTCGGCGTCGGCCCCGGCGATCGCGTCGCCATCTACATGGGCATGGTGCCCGAGGCCGCCGTGGCGATGCTCGCGTGCGCGCGCATCGGCGCCCCGCACTCGGTCGTCTTCGGCGGCTTCAGCGCCGAAGCGCTCCGCGATCGCATCAACGACTGCGGGGCCAAAGTGCTCCTCACGCAGGACGGGGCGTGGCGGCGCGGGTCGATCGTCCCGCTGAAGACGATGGCCGATCAGGCCGTCGCGCAGACGCCGACGATCGAGCACGTCGTCGTTCTGCGCCGCACCGCGCAGGAAGTCCCCATGAAAGAGGGACGGGACGTCTATTGGCACGATCTGGTCGCGAAGGCGCCTTCGGCCGCGAGCCTCGAGACTGGCAAGCATCCGCGCGCCTTCGACGCGGAGCACCCGCTCTTCATCCTCTACACCTCCGGTTCGACCGGCAAACCAAAGGGCGTTTTGCACACGAGCGCCGGGTACCTCGCGGGCACCCACCTCACGAGCAAATACGTCTTCGACCTGCGCGACGACGACACGTACTGGTGTACGGCCGACGTTGGCTGGGTCACGGGCCACAGCTACATCGTGTACGGGCCGCTCTCGAACGGGGCGACGTGCTTGATGTACGAAGGCGCGCCGAACTTCCCCGATTGGGGGCGCTTCTGGAGCATCATCGAGCGCCACGGCGTGACGATTCTCTACACGGCGCCGACCGCCATTCGCGCCTTCATCCGGGCCGGCGACGACTGGCCCCGCAAATACGATCTCTCGAGCCTGCGCCTTCTCGGCAGCGTCGGCGAGCCGATCAACCCCGAAGCATGGATCTGGTACCACAAGGCCATCGGCGGGGGCCGTTGCCCGATCGTCGACACGTGGTGGCAGACGGAGACGGGCGCGATCATGCTGACGACGCTGCCGGGCGCCGTGTACGCCAAGCCGGGGAGTACGGGGCTCCCGTTCTTCGGCGTCGACGTGGCCGTCGTGAAGGATCACGGCGAACCGTGCAAGGCGAACGAAGGCGGCAAGCTCGTCGTCACCAAGCCGTGGCCGTCGATGGCTCGCACGCTCTGGGGCGACGACGCGCGGTACGTGAAAACGTACTGGGACCCGATCCCCCACAACTACTTCACCGGCGACGGCGCGCGCTGCGACGACGATGGGTACTTCTGGGTGGTCGGGCGCATCGACGACGTGCTCAACGTCGCGGGGCACCGCATCGGCACTGCCGAGATCGAGAGCGCGCTCGTGAGCCACCCCGCGGTCGCCGAAGCGGCGGCCGTGGGCAGGCCCGACGATCTCAAGGGGCAGGCGCTCGTCGTCTTCGTCACGCTGAAAACGGGGCAGCCGGCCGGCAAATCGCTGCGCGACGCGCTCAACGCGCACATCGACAAGGAGATCGGCAAATTCGCGCGACCCGACGCGATTCGCTTCAGCGATTCGCTGCCGAAGACGCGGAGCGGCAAAATCATGCGCCGCCTGCTGAAGGACATCGCCGCCGGCGGGGATACGAAAGGCGACACTTCGACGCTCGAAGATCTCGGCGTGCTCGCCAAGTTGCGCGCAACCGAAGAAGAATAAACGCACCGGCAGGGCGGAGGTCGGGTGCTCCCGGAGACGAAGCGCGAAAAAGGGGGCCCCCTCCGTGCCGACACCGCGCGCTTCGAGCCCGCGCCCGGCACGGTCGTCGCCGGTAAATACCGCATCGAGCGCACGCTCGGCGAGGGCGGCATGGGGATCGTGGTCGCGGCGACGCACCTCGATCTCGACCAGCGCGTCGCGATCAAGTTCCTCTTGCCGGAGGCGCTGCGGAGCCAGGTCGCCGTCGAGCGGTTCCTGCGCGAAGCGCGCGTCGCCGCAAAAGTGCGCAGCGAGTACGTCGCGCGCGTGCACGACGTCGGGACCGTCGAGGACGGCGGCGTCCCCTACATCGTGATGGAATACCTCGAGGGCGAAGACCTCGGGCAGATGATCGATTCGAAGGGCCCGTGCTCCGTGTCCGAGGCATGCGAGATCGTGCTGCAGGCCTGCGAGGCGCTCGCCGAGGTGCACACGGCGGGCATCGTGCACCGCGACCTCAAGCCGTCGAACCTGTTCGTGACGCGGCGCGCGGACGGTTCGCCGGCCGCGAAGCTGCTCGACTTCGGGATTTCGAAGCTGTCCATCGGCGACGAAGACGGCGCCATGGATCCCGCCCTGACGTCGACGGCGACGATCATGGGATCGCCTTCGTACATGTCGCCGGAGCAGCTGAAGTCGACCAAAGAAGTCGACGCGCGGACCGACGTGTGGTCGCTCGGCGCCGTGCTCTACGAGGCGACTACGGGCAAGCCGGCGTTTCGCGGCGAGAACGTCCCGCAAGTGTGCGCGCTGATCGCGTCGGAAGATCCGTCGCCGCCATCCGGCATCCGCGCGGGGCTGCCGCCGGAGCTCGAAGACGCGATCCTCGGGTGTCTCGAGAAGGACCCGGACAAGCGCATGTCGCTCGCCGCGCTCTCCACGGTCCTCGCGCAGTTCGCGCCGGCCCGCGCGAAAGCGTCGCTCGATCGAACCCTCGCGACGCTCGGCGCGCCCCCCGTGACCACGCTACCTCCGCCGTCGGACGCGAAAGGCGGCGCCAGGGAGGCGAAAGAGGCCAGAGGTGGGACCAGGAGCCGCTTGCCGGTGCTGCCTCTTGCCTCGCAAGACAAGCGAGCGACGAAGGTCACGACGCGCCAAGTGAGCGCCGGCCGCACCGTGTCGTCGTGGGGTGAGGAACCCGGGCGCACGCGCCGAAGCGGGAGGTTGTTCTTGTTGCTCGTGGCCGCGGCGGGGAGCGTGCTCGCCATCGGGCTCTACACGGGGCGCTTTTCCGTGGGGCAACTGCAGGGCGAGATCCAGGGCGCGACGAGCGCGGTCCAGTCGGCCGCCGGGGCCGTGCAGTCCGCGGCGGGCGCCGTGTCTTCCGCCGTGTCATCCGTCGCGTCGTCGCTGCCGTCCACCCTGCCGGAGATTCCCCCGCTGCCCTCGTCGCTGCTGCCGTCCAATCCGTTCGAAGAGCCGGCGGATGCCGGAGCCGAGCCGGACGACGACGACGGCGAGACGCCCGCCGAATCGCCGTCCGCGAGGCCCGCCGGGTCAACGCATGCACCGGCGAAAGGACACCCGGCCAAACCCGTCCACCATCCGAAGACGATCCATCGGCGATACCACTCGTAGTCCCCGCATAGGCGGTGACTTCAGATGCTTCGTCCGTTCACACGGAAGGGCCGCGCGTCGGCGAGCCGTCGCTGGACGGCATCGGCATTGCGGAGGAAGAGACCGTTGCCTTCGAAGGCGCCTGCAGGTTCGGGCGCGAGGCGGCGCGCGAAGGGCTCGTACGTGTAGCGGCGAAACCCGAACGATTCGAATCGCCGCGTGAGGTCGGCGTTGCTGAAGCCGTACCTTGCGGCGGCGGGCTCGTTCAGCTCGAAGAGCAGCGCTTGGAGCGTAGCGTTTGCGAGCGTTGCGGATCCGCCGGAGACCACTTCCTCTTCGAACCCCTCCGCGTCCACTTTGACGAGTATGGGGCATCGATCGCTCACGAGTTCGTCGAGCGTTACGACCGGCACTTCGATGGATGCACCGCCGTTGGCGGGCTCGCCACGGACGACGTGATTGGCCGTATCGAGGGAAGACGTGAACGAAAGGCGGCCGGGTTTGGCGGCGAGCCCGACATTGTGCAGGCGAACGCGGCTCGCGATGTCGTTCAGGCGCACGTTGGCGCAAAGCCGCTCGAACGCCCGGGGGATCGGTTCGACGGCCAGAGACTCGGCCCCACAGACGCCGGACGCCAGGATCGTATACGTCCCGACATTCGCGCCGACGTCCAAGAATCGGTCTCCCTCCCGCAAGAAGTGGAGCACGAACGCCATGTCGGCGAACTCGTGCAGGCCGACGTAGATGTTCCCCGTGGCGCCGGCCATCCCGGGGTCGACGAGAAGCACCGTGTCGTCGACGAACGAAACGACGGCGGAAGAACCGAGGATGCGCGAGCCCAATTGCCAGCGGAGCCAGCGCGTGATCGCCCCCGGGCGATCCTTCGCGGCAAGCGGGTGCTGCCACAACCAGCGCAGCGTTTGGAAGCCAGCATTCAAAAAAGTCATTCGACGCGCCCGACGTTAGCCGCGGACCAGGGGCTTTCAAGCGCGCACGCCCCTGTAGCTTTCCGCGCGGGCGCGGCCGGTGGGGCCATGATGAAGCGCACGACATTACTCGCGGCGCGAGCCCCCCTTTAAGGGCCGTGCGACTCGTACTTGCTCGGTTCGCCTGCGGGGCATTCGCGGTTCTCACGGCGGCCTGTGGAGCCTCGGGCTCGGCGGCCGGGAACGGCTCGACGGGGGATGCCTCCGCAGGTTCTCCCGCAGACGCGCGCGCCGGAGACAGCACGGCGACCGGCGCGAATGGCATCGACGCCAACGCGAACAGCGGCGCGGATGCCACCGCCCCGCCCCCGACGGGCGGCGACGCCGCGAGCACGAGCGGCAGCAGAACCGGGGGCACGGACGCAGGGCGCGGCGGCGAGGGCGGCTCGTCCTCCGGAACCGGTGAAGGCGCGGGCGGCGAAGCGGGCCTGTCTCCGGGTGGAGGCGCACGCGATGCGAGCGCGGGGGAGACCTCGACGAGCGCCGCGGGGTGGATCGAAAACGATACGTTCTGGACCGACACGGACGGCAATCCGATGTTCACACAGGGCGGAGGCGTCCTTCAGGTAGGCACGACGTATTATTGGTACGGCGTCGAGTACGGAGGCGCGGCCACGTACCAGGCGAGTCCTCGCAAGGACAACAGCGATACGAGCTTCGTCGCGGTGCCCTGCTATTCGTCGACGGATCTCGTCCACTGGAAGTTCGAAGGCAATGCGCTGACGTCGGCGTCGATCGGCGCCACCGGGTGGGTCGGGCGCGTCGGCGCCGCGTACAACGCGACCACGAAGAAATACGTCCTCGTCATGCAGTACACGGGCAATGACGGCACGGGCGAGCTCTTCGCGACGAGCACGACCCCGAACGGCGCTTTTGCGTTCGACAACGTGCAGGCCACGATCGCGAACGTGGTCAACGACACCTCCGGCGATCAGGCCGTCTTCAACGACGACGACGGGCAGGCGTATCTCGTTTTCTCGAATTCGAGCGGCCGCAGCCACCTGTACGTCGCGCCGCTCCGTGCCGCGGACTTTCTCGCCGTCGACGCCGCGACGGAGGTGTACTCGAGCTCCGCCGGCGGGCGCGAAGGCAACTGCATGTTCAAGTTCGGGGGCCGCTATTACCTCAACTCGTCCGACCTCCACGGCTGGAACGCGTCGCACACGTACTCGATCTCCGCGGCCAACATCATGGGCCCGTACTCCACGGAGCTCGTCATCGGAAATACCGACGCGGATTTTTCGCACGTCGCGCAGTCCGGTCTTTTCGTGACGGTGCACGGTACGGCGCAAACGACGGTCATCTTCGGTGGCGACCGGTGGAGCGACTTTGCCGGCAACGGCATCGGCTACAACGAGTGGGTCCCGCTCACCTTCGACGGGACGACGCCGTCCATGGCGTCTCTCTCGGAGTGGTCGATCGACGCTACGACAGGCGCGTGGAGCGTGGGGCCGGGGAACAACTACGTGCTCAATCCGTCGTTCGAAGCCGATCGGGTGACGATGACGCAACCGGCGGGGTGGGTCACGTCGACGACGACGGGCGGTACGCCGTTCACGAACGCGTCGGGCGGCCGCACCGGCAACTGGAAATGGCAGCTTACGGATACGGCGGCCTACGAGGCTCGGATCGACCAGACCGTGACGAACTTGCCCGACGGGTCGTACACGCTGGGCGCGTGGGTCGAGAGCAGCGGAGGCCAGTCCGTCGCCCAGCTGTTCGCGACGGGCTTCGGCG
>DATHQY010000164.1:0-6647 GCA_035482215.1 Polyangiaceae bacterium
TCGCCAGCAAGCGCAGATTCTTTTTCGCTCGCAAGATCGCGAGCGCCTCGGAGCCGAACGACGGCGCCACGATGCACTCCACGAAGGTCTCGGCCAACACCCGCGCCGTCGCCTCGTCCACCGGGCCGTTCAGCGCCACGATCCCGCCGTACGCGCTCACGGCATCGGCCTCGCGCGCCGCGCGGTAGGCCTCCGCCAGGGTGCCCGCGACGGCAACGCCGCACGGATTCGTATGCTTCACGACGACCGCCGCCGGACGGTCGAACTCGCGCACGGCGTCGAGGGCGGCGTCGACGTCGACGAGGTTGTTGAAGCTGAGCTCCTTGCCTCCGGCCCCCAGGCTCTCCGCGCGAGCCAGCGACCCGGACGGCGCGTCGCGCTCGACATAGAACGCGCCCGACTGGTGCGGGTTCTCGCCGTACCGCAGGCCGTACGCGCGCGTGAACGGCAACGTCAGGTAGAGCGGGTACGCGGCTGTCTTCGCGTCCGCTTCGCCCGCGCCGCTGCCACGGCCGCCACTCGACAGATACGCGGCGATCGCTCCGTCGTACGCCGACGTGTGCGCATACGCCTTCGCCGCGAGCTCGGCGCGCGTCGCCAGGCTGGTCTCCCCCGTCCGCTCGATCTCGGCGAGCACCCTCGGATAGTCGTTCGGATCGCAGACGACGGTCACACGGGCGTGATTTTTCGCCGACGAGCGCACCATCGCGGGCCCGCCGATGTCGATGTTCTCGACGATCTCTTCGTGCGACGACTTCGGGTTCGCGCGGACCCGCTCGAACGGATAGAGGTTCACGACGACGAGGTCGATCTCCGCGCCGCCGAGGCGATCGAGGTCGCCTCGGTCCTGCGCCCCGCGCGAGAGAATCCCGCCGTGGACGCGCGGATGCAGGGTCTTGACCCGGCCGTCCATGACTTCGGGCGAGCCGGTGTAGCTCTCGACGGTTTCGACCGCGATGCCTTCCGCCGCGAGCATCTTGTGCGTTCCGCCGGTCGAGAGGAGCCGCACGCCGCGCCCCGCGAGCGCGCGGGCGAACGGGACGAGACCGGTCTTGTCGGAGACGGACAGAAGAGCAACGCGAATGGCCATGCGCGCCGCGGTAGCGCGGGCAGCGCGGGCGGTCAATGGGCTCGGGAGCGTTCTCCTGGATGCGCCTACTGGCCCTGGACGACGGTCGCCGTCGTGAACACGACGGTCCCGCTGTTGTTCTGCGCCTCCACGAGGATCCGCGCTTCTTCGAGGTCGCCGAGCTGCAAGCCCAAGCTGGCCCATTCCGCAAAATGCTTCGAGATGGAGATATGCCCGCACTGGCGCGGCGTCTGGCGGACACTCCAGAACTGCACGAAGTTCTGGTTCGTGCCCGTGATATTGGGCTGGTCCGTCTGCATGTTCGTCATGACGTCGTACGTCCCCTCCCCGTCGATCGTGAACGTCGCCACGGGGGTAAAGTTGGGCCGTATACTGAGCCAATCCTCCTCGATGTAATACTCGTGTAGCGGGCTGACCGACCAGCCGTAGATTCCGATATTTCCATAACCGCCGGTCGTCACTCCCGTCACGGTATACGCGAAGTCCGACGACAGAGTCCCCAGCTGGTCGTACGTCTTGGTCTTGTCGAATTGGAGCCCGACTCGGCCAATCCAGTCGTCGACGTTGGTCCAATTGGCTTTGAACGTGGCATCGACGCCGAAGACCGTGAGGCACCCCATCCCCTGCCCGCTCGAATAGAGATTGTAGGTGTAGTTGCCGTCCACCGTGCCGCTGCCGGAGTTTTGGCAGTATTGCGTGCCGCCCGTGGGAGGGGTCGCCGGCGGGCATACGACCGCCGCATCGTCCGTCGAGGCATCACCCGCGCCCGGCGCACCCGCTTCCGCACCGCCGTCGTGCGACGTGACGCTCGAGCCCGTTGCGCCCGCGGTACCGGCGCTACCCGTGGTACCCGCACTACCCGCGACGCCGGTCGAAGCCCCGGAGGTCGCCCCGCTCGTGCCGGTGCCACCCGTGGCGCCGCTGGCACCCGCGGAGCCGCCGCTGGTGCTTCCGGTGACGCTGCCGGTCGCGCCGGTCGCCGCGCCCGACTGGCTCCCGCCGGCCGATCCGCTCGTACCGCTCGTGCCGGCGACGCTCCCCGCCGATGCCCCCGTGGTGCCGCTCGTCGTCCCACTCGCGCCGCCCGTCGTACCGCTCGCACCGCTTCCGGCACTCGAGCCCGTACCGCCCGACGGCGATTGGCTCTGCCCTGCGCAAGCGGCGATGGCGAACGCAAAGCCCAGAATCAGTATCGGTAGCGGCGCCTTGCGCATGGGAGTCTCCGGCGTGACAATTTCCATCGCCGACGGAGCAAGACGCAGCCTCGTGCGCCGGACGATGGCGTGGGCACTCTGCCACGCGGACCCGGGCTTGTGGAGGATCAGCGCTGCAAGGCGAGCCCGCCGGGCCGCCAGGGCAGCAAATTGCACGAGGCGGTCGAAGACGGGCGTTGCCCTGGTGTCACGTGCGCGTTCCCCGCGAAGGGACCGCTCTCGGTATTCGTTTCGCGCCGTGAACCCGCCTCAGTCGCCTTCGCTCGCCACGAGCGTCTCCGCCGGCTCGCTCTCCTCGGTCGTGTCGCTCTCGACGTCCTCGGCCTCGTCCTCGTCTTCCGACTCGTCTTCTTCGCTCTCGACCGCCAGCAGCGGCAGCCGCCGCTTACCGACCGGCCCCTCGTCGACGTAGTCCCGCAGCGCCATCATGTCTTTGAGCGCAAGGAGCTTCGCGAGCCCTTTCACTTCGACCTGGCGAATCCGTTCACGCGTCAAGTTCATGATCGCGCCGACCTCTTCGAGCGTCGTTCCCCCGCGATCGGCGATGTCGAGCGCGCAGGTCTCGGACATTTCCCACACTTCGAGGTCCGGGAAATTCAGTTTGATGGCGCCGGTCCGCGCGGACACGTCGAGGAACAAGTGGTGTTTGCACGAAACGAAGGGGCACGGGCGCGCGCCGCCCGCGCAGTCGGCGCGCGTGACCGGCCGCTCCACCTCCTCGTCGTCCGGGTACAGCAGTCGACCGAGTTCGAGCTCGCGCTTGGTCATCCGCTTGACGCTGATCGTGCGAGCGCGAATCGCGCGCTTTCGGCGCGATCGGCGCTGTTCGCGGGTGACCGGCTCGCTCGCCGGAACGATCGCCAGCGCGAGCGCGCCGTCGGTCAGCGCGACGACGCCGTCATCGATTGCTTCGTCGGCGGGCGCCGCTTCCGGGAGCGTGTCCTTCAGAACGTTCGAATCGTGCTTGGGGTCCATGCTCGTCTCTCCGCGTTTGCGTTTTGCCGCGACGGATCCGCTATTCGAGCCGTCGAATTCTTTGCCAAGAGCCAGGAGGCGCGCGATCGTATTGCCGTCGATGACGCGGACGGCGCGCGCAGCGCGGTTCGAAAAAAAACACGCCGCGCGGCGCCCTCCCTCTCGTGCGGCGCAGAACCGCGCGCAGGGCCCACTCGCTTCGAGTGGTGCCGGAGAGAGAGTGCCGTTTTGCCGTTTGGCCGAGCGTGGCGACAACCGCCGCACGATCCAGCCTGAACGCGATGCACCATATGCGAGTGCTCAGATCGCGGTCAATCCATCGTCTGGCTTTTTTTTGCGCTTTTCCATAATGGAACTCGTTTCGCGTGGTTAGATCGACGGCGTGACAAGGAATGTCACGCACGGAGGACGTGTTTCGTCGTTCCTCCGCGGCTCGTTCCCGCGCGGATCGTCCCTGACCTCGCTTGTCACGCTCAGGGCGCCGCCGCCGCCGCGCCCACGATGCGCAGCCGGTGGGGTCGCTTCGTCGTTCGAACGTTCCGTTCGCAAGGACTCCGCTCTATTGTCCCCGGTCACTGTCCGTCATGGCCGACCGTCGCGACTTTCGACAACCAGTGGTGCGCGACGTCGCCGCGCGGGGCGCGCGCATTCGGTTCGTCGAGGCGGGCGACGGCCCTCCGCTCGTCCTCGTTCACGACTACCTCGCGAGCCACGTCGCGTGGGACGACGTGCTTCCTCGCTTCGCGGAGCGCTTCCACGTCATCGCCCCCGATCTGCCGGGCTTCGGCGAAAGCGAGAAACCCGCCCCGAGCCGCTATCGGTACGACTTCGAAGCCTTCTCCGAGTCGCTCGTCGACCTCGTCGCCGCGATCGGTCTCTCGCGCCTTTCGCTTTGCGGGCACGCGATGGGGGGCGCCGTCGCACTGACGTTGGCCGCAACGCACGCACACCTCGTCGAGAAGCTCGTTCTGGTCAACCCGCTCGTCTATCCGAGCCGGCCCGACGCGCTCGCGCGAATCGCGAGCGTGCCTCTATTCGGCCCGCTTCTCTTCAAGCAAATGCTCGGGCGCACCCTCTTTCGCAATCGGTTCTTGGCCGACACGCCCTCGGGAGCGAGCGCGGGCTCCTCGCGCCGCGTGGACCACCTCTTCGATCTGTTCGACGTGCCGGCCGCCCGCGAGGCAGCCTACGCGACGATGCGCGCGATGCTCGACACGCGTCCGCTCACCGCCAGCATCCCTCGCGTGACGACGCCGACGCTCGTCGTTTGGGGCCGCGAGAACCGAGCCCTCCCGGTGAGCGAAGGCCGGCGCCTGTCGCGCGAGCTCGGAGGGTCCCGATTCGAGGTGATCGACTGCGGCGCGTCGCCCGCGGAAGAGCAGCCCGCGGCATTCACGCAGGTCGTGACGTCGTTCTTGGAGGCCCCGCTCTAACGGGGGTCAGCGCGCGAGAACGCGGCAGTCGCTGACGTTCGGTCCGTGGGCCTGTGCGAGGCACGAGCGGTACGCGTTCTGCGCGGCGCCGGACTGCCCCGAGGCCTGGTAGGCCGCACCGAGCGTGAGCCACCCATCCGGGTCGCCCGGGTTGGCCGCGACGGCCTGGCGCGCCAGCTCCACGGCGCGCCCCATCGCCCCGCTCGCAAGCGCCTGGCTCGCCTGCTTCACGAGCGATCCGGACGGCGGGTTGGTCGCAGCTCCCAGCGCCTCTTCGCCGCCGCGCGGGGGCGGCGACGCAGCCGCCGGCGATCCCCGCGGGATGGCGGGCGATGGCGGAGCCGGTGCCGACGCGGTCCGCGTCGGGGCAGGCTCGGGAGCGCCGGAGGTGGGACTCGAAGGCTTGGCCGCGGATGCAGGCGTCGCCGGCGCGATCGGCGGCAGTACCGGCGCCGAGGCAGGGTGCAGCGCATTCCCGCTCGCTGCCGCCGCCGTGGCCTCCCGGCCGTCCTCCTGCTGGCGGGCTTCGCGCGCGCGCATGGAGCTCCACCCTGCGGCGATCGCCACGAGCACGGCCACGCCGAGGACGCTGGCCACGATCGCCTTGGCCTTCGGGCTTATCGGACGGGGAACTCCCGGGATCTCGGGGTCATCCGGCGCGTGAACCGGAACGGGCGTCGACGGCTCCGCGCGCGCCGCTGCCGGCGGACGCGACGACGACACCACGACGCGCGACGAGACCACGCCCGCCTTGGCCGCCGCACGACTCGGTCCGACCGGGTGGAGCCGGGCGCCCTCCGATGGCCGTGGCGAGACGGCCTGCAAGAGCGCCGTCGCTTCGACCGGGGCGGCGGCTTTGGCGTGGGCGATGGCGGGTTGCATTCCGGAAGGACGCCGGAAGACGCTTGGCCCTTCGGGGCTCACGTACCGGGCCGGTTGCGCCTTCGCGGCGGCGGCGGCTTCGGGCGATCCGTACGTTCGCGTTCGGTCGAGCGGCTCGGGACGCGGCGCGTAGTTGGGGAGCTCGCCTACCCCATTCACCGTCACGGCCGGCGCAAATGCGGGCGAGCCCTGGATCTCGGCGGGCGGCACGGGCGACGCGATAGGCGAGACCGACTCGGCGCCTCCCACGGGCGCCGCCGCGAGCGAGGACCCGTCCGACGCGGGAACGATGGCCATTTCGCCGCTCGACGGCGTTTGCGGCTTGGTCTTTTCGCGGCCGCTATCGCGCTCCGCGAGCGGCACCGGGACGACCGGTTCTTCCGCCGGCGCCGTATCCACCGGAGCGGGTTCCTCCTTAGGCGGCGCCTCGGGCCGTGGGACGAGCAACCCCTCGAAATAGAGTTTCGTTATCGTCGACAGCGTCGACAGGTCTTCGAACGGCGAATCGTCGACCACGTCCGACAGGGTTCGCGCCGAATCGAACAGGCGCAAAATGCCATTGAGCTCGTCGGGAATCTCGTTCAACCGTTCGAGCAATTGCTCGTGATCGATTTCGAATACGGTCGAGAGCGGAGGCAACTGCTCGCAGAGACGGCCCCATTCATCGACGCGGCGCATGCCCTCCATCAGGATGGCTTGCGTCGAGCCGCCGATGACGTCTTCGCCCGCGACGGGCTTGAACTCGACCTCGAATGCGGCCTCGTTCCAGATGAGCGCTCGGTAAATCGCCTCTTCACCGCGAAGGGCCCCGAGCTCGGCGTCGACGACCTTGCCGTCTTTGAAATAGATGTGCGCTTCGTGCGCATTGCCGCGCAGGTGCACTACACCGCTCTTTCGCGACACCTCGAACGTCTGCAGGAGGTCCACGACGGCCATGTCCTGGGTCGACCCGCTGAAATGGGTCCGGCCTGCGTTCGCGGGCTTGCTCGCGGCGATGTTCTCTTGCGTGCGCTTGGCGAGCAGAAGATTGACGCGCGCGATGAGCTCGCGAAC
>DATHQY010000165.1:0-4610 GCA_035482215.1 Polyangiaceae bacterium
TCGCCCAGCTCTACGAGTCGAGCCTCAACGACGCGGCGAAGGCCGCGCAGGTCTATCGCGAGATCGTCGACGCGGACGCGACGCATTTGCACGCGCTCCGTGGTCTTGCGCGCGTCTACCAGCTCCTCGAGAAATGGGCCGATCTCGTCGCCGTTCTCGAAAAGCAACTCGAGGTCGTAGCGACGGAGCGCGAGCGCATCGAGGTGCTCATGCATCTCGCCACGCTCCACGACGAGCACTTCCTGAAGGCGGACCTCTCGGCGCAGCGCCTCGAGCAAGTGCTCGAGGTCGATCCGAGCAACGAAGAGGCGTACTTCAAGCTCGAACGCAACTACCGGAAGCTCCGGCAGTGGCCGGACCTCATCGGCACCTACGACCGGCACATCGGCGCGACCCACGATCGCAAGACGAAGGTCGAGCTCTTCGGCGCCATCGCGCAGGTCTACGCCGACGAGACGGAGGACGCCGATCGCGCGATCGACGCGTACAAGAACATCGTCGATCTCGACGACCGGAACGTACCGGCGCTCGAGGCCCTCGCGAAGCTCTACGACAAGACGGGCGATGCGGTCGCCTCAATCGACTACATGACCCGCGTCGCCGAGCTGACGCAGGACACGAAGCAGCGAGTCGAGGCGTTCTATCGAATCGGCAAAGCGCTCGACGAGAAGGTCGGCGACCGGGCCGTCGCGCAAGAGCGCTTCGAGATGGCGCTCGATCTCGAGCCGTCGCACCTTCCGACGCTCGCGGCGCTGCGGCAAATCGCGCTCGACGCGGCGGACTACGACAAGGCTGCGCGGTACCTCGATCAGGAGCAGAGCTTCACGCCCTCCCCGCGGCAGCGCGCGAAGCTCCTCGTGGAGCTCGGCAAGCTCCGCGAGGAGAAGCTCGGCGAGCACGCGAGCGCGATTCTCGCCTGGGAGGCGGCCTACGCCGCCGATCCGGAGAACGAAGACGCGGCGATGCCCCTCGTCGACGAATACGTGGGTCAAAAGGAGTGGGCGAAGGCCGAACCGCTCCTCGACCTGCTCGTGCGCAAGAGCGCGAAACGCGATCGCACCGAGCAGCACGCCTTCCAGAACAAGCTCGGTCAGGTGTGCGCGGCACTCGGCAAGGACGAAAAGGCGCTCAAGGCCTACACGGCAGCGCACCAGCTCGACCTGACGGATCAATCGACCATCCGCGGTCTCGCGGAGATCTGCTTCCGCCTGAAGGATTGGGGCGCGGCGCTCACCAACTACCAGAAGGTGCTGACGTCCCTCGGCGAGAACGAGGCCGAGGAGCGCGCGGAGGTCTACTACCGACTCGGCTGCATCAAGCGCGAGCAGGGCCAGGCCAAGCAGGCGATCAACAACTTCGAGAAAGCGCTGTCCGCGAACGCCGCGCATCGTGCGACGCTCGACGCGCTCGTCTCCATCTACGCGGAGCTGAAGGACTGGAAGCACGTCGTCGCGTACAAGCGACAGATCCTGGACAACGTTGCGGACGGCGAAGAGCGTTTCCGCACCCTGAACGAGATCGCCGACGTCTGGAGCGAGCAGGACAAGAACGCGCTCCGCGCCATCGAGGCGCTCGAAGAAGCGCGTGAGCTGCAGCCGCTCAATCCGGGCCTGCTCCACAAACTCATCGCGCTGTACCAGTCGACCGACAACTGGTCGAAGATGATCGAGACGCTGCAGACGATCGCCGACAGCGAGAAGGACGCCGTCCGCAAGAGCAAGTTCCTGTACACGATGGCGCAGCTCTATCGCGACAAGGAAGGCGACCAGGACAAGGCGGTCGAACTCTTCGGTGAGGCCCTCGATCTCAATCCGCAGTACCTCGAGGCCTTCGAGCGCATCAACAAGATCCTGACGACGAAGAAGGACTGGAAGTCGCTCGAGCGCGCGTTCCGCAAGATGCTCCTCAGGATGTCGGCCGCGAACATCTCGAATCCGGATCTCGAGTTCAACCTTTGGCACAATCTCGGCCTCATCTACCGAGACCGTCTGAAGGACACGACGAGCGCCATCGAGTCGTTCAAGATGGCGACGCGGTTCCGGCCGGACGAGGCCGTGGAGCGCCAGATTCTCGCGGAGCTCTACGAAGCGACCGACCAGACGGAAGCCGCGATTGGAGAGCACGCCCTCGTGCTGCAGCGCGATCCGCTGCGCATCGATCCGTACCGGAGCCTCTACAAGTTGTACTTGCGGATGCACGAGTACGATCGTGCATGGTGCATGTGCGCGGCGCTCGCGTTCCTGCACAAGACCGAGGAAGAGGAGCAGCGCTTCTTCGAGGACTACAAGCCGCGCGGCATGATCCAGGTGAAGAGCCGCCTCGACAACGAGGCGTGGGTGCGAAACCTCTTCCACCGTGACGAGAACCTGTACATCGGCAAGATCTTCGAGATGCTGACGCCGGCGGCCATCGTCGCGAAGACCAACCAGCTGAAGGCGCAGAAGCAACTGCCCGTGCTCGACAAGCGATTCCGCCAGGATCCGGCGACGAGCACGGTCACGTTCGCGAAGACCTTCGGGTGGGCCGCGCAGGTGCTGGGCGTCTCGACGCCGGAGCTCTACGTCCGCAACGATGTGCCGGGAGCGCTGATCGCGGTTCCGGCGGTGTCTCCGGCCAGCGTCGCCGGCCAAACGGTGCTTACCGGCTTCACGCCGCAGGAGCTCACCTTCATCGTCGGCAAGCACCTCTCGGGCTACCGGGGCGAGCACTACATCAAGAATCTGTTCCCGACGTTGAACGAGCTGAAAGTCATTCTCTTCGCGGGCGTGAAAATCGTGATTCCCGATTTTGCGATTCCCGGCGAAATGGCGCAGGCCGTGAACGCGACGGCGACCGAGCTCGTCAAACACATGCAGCCGGTGCAGCGCGAGTCGCTGCGCCTCGTCGTCCAGAAGTGGATGGAGGACGGCGCGAAGGCCGACTTGAAGCGCTGGATGCAGGCCATCGAGATCACCGCGTGCCGCGCGGGTCTCCTCCTGTGCGCGGACCTCGAGATCGCGAAGAAGATCATCGCGGCCGAGCCTCAGCTGCCGGGTGATCTGCCGCCGGCGGACAAGGTCAAGGAGCTCTTGGTGTTCTCGGTCAGCGAGCAATACTTCTCGCTCCGGAAGACACTGGGGATCGCCGTCGGCTGACGGTCACGCGGAGCGCGACGGGCAGGGACACGGAAGGACGAGCGGCGTAAAAAAACGCGCAACTTCGCCCCGTCACGGCGCGATGGGATGCGGTGGGTCCGAGGAGGCCTCCGCATGCTCCCCGCACTGGAAGAGTCCTGTCATTCCGACGCTACGATCGAGATCGCCCCGCCCCCCGCCGAAGGCGCCTTTTTGCTGGAGGTGCAGGACGAAGCAGGGGCTCGATGCACGCTTCTGACGGCCGGCCGAATCATCGTGGGCACATCGGCCTCGGTCGACCTGGTCCTGAGCGATCCGACGGTCAGCGCACGACACTGCGCGCTCACGGTTTCCGCCGGTGGAGTTGCCATCGAGGACCTAGGATCGACGAACGGCACATACGTCGGCAGCGCACGCATTCGAGAAGTGTGCGCCGAAGCCGGCACCGTCGTCTCGCTTGGCCGTTCGACGCTCGTGCTCGCTCGCCGGGGCGCCCCGTCCGAATCGGACGAACCGCCCGGGGAGCCTTTGCCGGGGATCGTCGGCGGTTCCCTCACGATGCGCCGTCTCGCCGATCAGGTACGCCGCCTGGCGCGGCACTCGTTGCCCGTGCTCATCTCCGGCGAGAGCGGCACAGGCAAGGAGCTGATCGCGCGGGCCGTTCACGCGGAGGGCCCTCGGCAGGGCCGCCCGTTCGTGCCCATCAACGTGACCGCGCTTCCGCGGGAGCTCGTAGAGAGTGAGCTCTTCGGGCACGAGCGAGGCGCCTTCACGGGCGCACACGCACGGCGCGAGGGCGCCTTTGCCGAAGCCCAAGGTGGAACGCTCTTTCTCGACGAGATCGGCGACTTGCCGCTCGAAGCGCAGCCAAAGCTTCTGCGCGCGCTGGATGGATACGAAGTCCGCCGCGTAGGGGCCGCGGGCGGTGGCCAGCGTGCCGACGTGCGGGTCGTCGCGGCGACACACGCCCGGCTCGAGCAGCGGGTCGAACGCGGCGAGTTCCGTCGCGACCTGTACCACCGCCTCGAGTGCTTCGTACTCGCCGTTCCATCGCTCCGCGATCGACGCGGCGACATTCCGGCACTCGCACACGAAGTCCTGCGGCAGCTGGCGCGCGATGTCGGTCCGCGCTCCATCGCGCCGGCGGCGCTCGCAAGGCTGGCGGCCCACGATTGGCCGGGAAACGTGCGCGAGCTCCGCAACGTTCTGTGCCGCGCGGCCGACGCCAGCCCACCGGGTGGCCGCATCGAAGCCGATTCCGTCGAGCGAGCCATTCGGCGCGATGCGCCGGCGCTGACGAAATGCATCACGTCGAAGAGCGCGCACCAGCTCTTGCGAGAGGCCGCGGGAAACCTGAGTGCCGCCGCGCGCGCCGCAGGGATGCCGCGCACGTCGTTTCGAAAATTGCTGCACGGACCATGACGCCGGCCATGAGGCGCCCTCGGCCCGGAGCAAGCTCGAAGCCCTGCGGCAGCGGGCGTCTCGGGCTTCACTCTG
>DATHQY010000166.1:0-2663 GCA_035482215.1 Polyangiaceae bacterium
GTCGTTGGAACGGAGCGGCTTGCCGCGCGGGTCGAAGGCGCTCTTCTCGATGATTCTTTGCGTGCGGGTGCGACTCGTTCGCCGGAGTTGGCTCTGGACGAAGACGTCGAGTCGCTGGCCTTCTACCTCGGGGGGAACACGCAGAACGGTAACGACCGCGGATTCGTCCACGCCGGCCGGTCGATCGTAGGTCACGAGAGAGGCGCGGAGACGCGTCACCTGCGCGTATCTACGGCATTCCGAAGGCAAAGCAAGGCGCGCCTCAGGGGACGAGCCAGATCGGCGAGCGCGCGGTCGTGGTAGAAGAGCGGGCGATGGATATCCTCTTTGTAGCTACCGAGCTCGCCCCCTTCGTGAAAGTGGGCGGATTGGCCGACGTGACCGCAGGTCTCACGAAGGCTTTGCGGATGTTCGGGCACAAGGTGACCATCGCCCTTCCGCGGTTCCGCGGCTTCGAGGAAGGCGGGCTGCTCGTCGCGCGCCGCCTGACGCCCCTCCGCATCTCGCTCGGAGATCGAAGCGTCGACGTCACCGTGTGCGACGGCCGCCTCGCGTCGCAGGTCGATCTGGTTCTCGTGGATGCGCCAGCGATGTTTGATCGCCCGGAGGTTTACGGGGAGCGGGGAGAGGCTTACCCGGACAATCTACAGCGTTTTAGCGTCTTGTCGCGTGCTGCGGCGGAGATCGCGCGCCAGCGTGCCGCGGCGGGCGCACCCTTCGACATCGTGCACGTCCACGATTGGCCGACTGCGCTCGTGCCCGCGCTCCTTGCAGAACTGCGGAATACGACTCCAGAGCTCCGTGCCACGCACAGTGTCCTGACGATCCACAATCTCTCGTACCAAGGCGCTTTTCCAAAGGCGGCCTTGCCGGATACGGGATTGTCTTGGGATCACTTCAACGTCGACGGGATCGAGTTCTACGGCGATCTCAACGTCCTCAAATATGGCATCGCGAAGGCTGACGCCGTGACGGCCGTGAGTGACAACTATGCGCGAGAGATTCAGACGCCCGAGATGGGCGAGCGCCTCGATGGGGTCCTCCGCGCTCGCGCCAGAGGGGTCGTCGGGATCACGAACGGGGTCGACTACGCGGTATGGAATCCGGCGACGGATGCCGCGCTTGCCGCGCGCTATGATGCCGAGGATCTGACGAACCGAGCACGCTGTCGTGGCGCTCTCCAACGCGAGCTCGGACTCTCCCTGGACAGCGCCGCCCCGATCGTTGCCAGCGTGGGGCGGCTTGTGGAGCAAAAGGGGGCCGACGTTCTTGCGGCCGCGGTGCCGCGAATCCTACGGAGCTCCGACGCACAGATCGTCGTGGCGGGCGACGGAGATCCCGCCCTGATCTCCCGCCTCGAGGAGGCGGCGAGCAAGTCGGGCGGCCGCGCCGTGTTTGTCCGCGCCGCAAGCGAGGCGCTCGTTCATCGTATCCTCGCCGGTGCCGATATCGTGGTCCTTCCCAGTCGCCACGAGCCTTGCGGGCTCGTGCAGATGTACGCGCAGCGCTATGGGGCGCTCCCCGTGGCGAACGCTACCGGGGGGATCGTGGACACCGTCGTCGATTGCGATGGAAAGCTAGAAACGGGCACCGGCTTTCTCTTCGAGGGGGTGACCGTGGACAGGCTTGTGGGTGGCGTCGAGCGCGCGATCGCCGCCCGCGCGACGCCGGGGTGGGCCGGCCTCATGCGACGCGTGATGCGCCTCGATCGCGGCTGGGAGCGTCCCACGCGGCGGTATGAGCAGATCTATCGGTCCCTCGCGTAGAGCGTCGGCCGTCCTACTCGAGGGGAGTAGACCTCTCGGTGCGTGCGACTGCCAGACGCGCAGAGCCGCGAGGTGCGCTCGCTCGGGACGGGATACCCGCCCTCAGCATCGGAATGACCCCCAGAGGGTACGCGGTCCCCGCGACGCAAACGGTATCGACGTTCGACCCGACCAAGATCCAAGCGATCCGATTCGCCATCGTCAGTAGTACCGCCATCGACGGCCAAGCGCCGACTCCAGCGCATGGCGTGTGCATTTCGAATCTCACGCTGCTCACTACCACTCAAAGGAAGAGCAACAGCACGTCAACGAAGAACCAAAGTGCGTCGCGCGATGGGTTCGCGGCATCGCTTACCGTGCTCGGTCGGGCTGGCGTTCGCACGTCTGGCCAAGGCGGAAGCGGACGCTTTCGAGGGGCCGGCCACGATCTCCGCCGGCACGGGGGGCGCTCGTTGCTTCGATAGGGAGAGGAGCTCGCGCTGCTCATGACGAACCAAGCCTAGCCACGCGGCACCGCGGCAGCGAGATCCGAATATGACGACTTTGGCGTCCCGATCTTGATGCTGCAATTGAGGCACTTCAAGTGAAGAAGGCGACGAAAGCCCGTCTTTTTCGTCTTCGATCGACCGCCGATGCCTCAAGGTAGGGGTTGGGCGGCGTCTCTGCCTCTCAGTACGGTGCCCCGGTCACGGTTCAAAGCGTAGCCACGGACCGAGTCAGGGTCACGCTGCGGGAGCGTCACCCATCTACCCGGTCCGTACCCTGCGCCTGCGCCTGCGCCTGCGCCTGCGCCTGCGCCTGCGCCTGCGCCTGCGCCTGCGCCTGCGCCTGCGCCTGCGCCTGCGCCTGCGCCTGCGCCTGCGCCTGCGCCTGCGCCTGCGCGACGGCGCGGAACCG
>DATHQY010000167.1:0-19496 GCA_035482215.1 Polyangiaceae bacterium
GGTGCCGGTTCCTGTGCCGGTTCCCCCTGTGGCGATGGTTCCCGTGGCGCTCGAGGTTCCGGTCCCGGGCGTTGGGGCGGAGTTCGTGGTGCTTCCGCATGCGGCGCAAGCCCACACCAGCACCGCCGCGCCGAATCCCCCCACGCGCGCGCGCTTCGTCGTGACCGTCATCCCCGCATTCTAATTCAGCGATCGGGATCCTCGAGCAAGCTAGCGGGCGGAGGAGAAACAGGGAGGGGAGGAGAGGAGGAAAAAATGGCCAGAAGTGGCGCAGGCGGCACACGCAGGTTCGGTCTGCGGATCCGGGCAAACAAAGGCCCAGGGTGGCGATGGACCTCGATGACACGCGCGGGACAACCCAAAAACTCCTTTCCTCCTTTCTTTCCCGTTTCACTCTCTCCTCTCGACCCTCGGCTGCGTGGTTGACGTCCTCCGCCCCTTGTCGAAAGAGCGCGCTCGGTGAGTCTAGAACGCGACGCGAAGCCCGAGGCCCTGCGCTCCGTTTGGAGCGACGGCTTCTTTGCGATTCATGGTCAGGGGTGTCGCGAGCCCCTCCTGCAACGGGACGACCTGAATCGTCGCCTGGTCGTGCTGGAGGATCAGCGTGACGCCGATGATAGTCCCCACCACGAGCGTGGCCACGCCTGCCAACATGAGCCCCGTGTCCGGGCTCAGAGTCGCGAGCGTGCAGGACCCGGAATCGGCTGTGCAGTCTCCGTTCGTCATGTGGAACTCACCCGCGATGATGAGCGCCAATCCTCCGGCGCCGCCCAACGCGGTAATCACGATTCCAGCGACGCGCGTTCCGACGCGTGATTCATACCAAGCCTGCAATGTGGACGGACCCTGGAGCTGAACCGGCTCGCCGACGGGCACCGGTCTCCCCCCGTGGGAGGAAAGCGCCATGTGGTACGTGCCTACGGGCAGCGCGGTGCCGCACGGCGCGATGCAAAGGTCCTTGTACCCTTTGGCCGTCCAATACCCGGCTGTCGCCTGCGAGCTCTCGACGAGGAGCGTCAGATCCGGATCGTTCGTGACCACGTGCACCGGTACGCCGTCATCGCTCTCGGCACGCCCTCGCTCCCGGGCCGCCGGCGCACGCGTTTGCCGTTGCGGGGCATCGGCAGTGCGGCCGGGTTGCGTCGCTTCGTCACCCTGGTAGTAGACGTCCGCCATCCGAAAGCGCCGGATTTCGCCCGTGGCGATCCGCAAGGTCACGTGGTCCCGTGGCACGAGCTCGATGATCGTTCCACGGTAGACGCTTCCGTCGAGAAGCTTCACCACGTCGCCCCCGACGGGCGCGGTCTCCGGCGGTGCGGGTTGCGCGTGCGCGGGACGCACCGCAGTCTGCGTGATGAGTACGAGAGACGACAAGAGCGCGCACGCCGGCCGTGAAAGTCTTCGCATAGAGACCCCTCAGGCTCTTTCCGATATCGGAACTCCCTCCTCCGCGCAATACCGCGGTGATCGAGGCGGGAGTATCACACGATCACGCCCGCACGCCGAGGCGCTCGTATAGTCTACCGACGCGTCGCCAACGAATGTGCCAACGAAATGCCAGCCGCGATGGTGCACGTCGTCATTCTGATTGCCGGGGAGCCGCCCCGCGAAATCCGTGTTGCGCGCGGCGGCTTCGCGCAGTGGATCGCGCACGGATTCGGGCCGGCCGTTCACTGCACCAGCCACGACGTGCGCGTGCCGGCGCCGCTGCCCGGGCCGCGGCAGGCCGATGCCTTTGTGATGACGGGTTCGAGCGCGAGCGTCACCGAACGAGCGCCCTGGATGCTTCGCGCCGAGGAGCTCCTTCGCCGCATTGTCGACGCGCGCGTGCCGCTTCTCGGGATTTGCTTCGGCCACCAGATGATGGCGCAGGCGCTCGGTGGCCTCGTGGAGCGCAATCCGCAGGGCCGCGAGATCGGAACCGTGCGCCTCCAGCGGGAGCGGGACGATCCGCTGTTCGCCGGCTTGCCTCGCGCTTTCGACGTGAACGCGACGCACGTCGATACGGTGACACGGCTGCCGCCGGGTGCAGAGGTCCTCGCGACGACGGCGCTCGATCGCGCCGCGTCGTTTCGCGTCGGCCCGCGCGCCCTCGGCGTGCAGTTTCATCCCGAGTTCGACGCGGACGTCATGCGCCGGTATCTCGTCGCGCGCGCGCATCTCGTGCGGCAGGAGGGCAGCGACCCCGACGCGCTCCGCGCGCGCGTTCACGGCGGAACGCTCGGGCGGGACATATTGCGTAATTTCGCGTTTGCCGTTGGCCGCTCGCCGTTTGCGCGCCCCCTGCCGTCGCTGTGAGCGGCGTCAAAATACATCCAAAATTCACCGTCTCGACACACGATGCCGGCGCCGTCCGGTGTACTCGAGGCTCACGATGAAGCGCGGTTGGGCGTTGGCACTTGCCGCGTGCGTTGTATGCGCCGGCGGGGCGTCGACAGGCTGCAACGGCGATCCGGCGCTCGACGTGGCGCCGAACGTCGACCTCTCGCAGTTCCAGGGCAAGTGGTACGAAATCGCGCGCCTGCCGAGGACGACACAGACGAATTGCTTCGGAACGACCGCGTTCTACACGATGGGGTCGGACGGTTCGCTCAGCTTCGTGAACCAGTGCAACGAAGGTGCGGCCGACGGTCCGCTCAACACGCAAGCGATGACGGCGACCGTGCCGAACGGAAACCAGCCGGCGAAGCTCGCGCTCCAGGTCGGGAGCTTCTCGGGCGACTACTGGATCCTCGAAGTCGGCTCGAACTACGAATACGCGGTGGTCGGGCACCCGTCGCGCCTCTATCTGTGGATCCTGAGCCGCACGGCGACGCTCGACACGACGACGCTCTCCGGCATCGTCAGCCGCGCGCAGAATAACCAGTTCGACACGTCGAAGCTCGAGTTCACGCCGCAGCCTCCCGAAGGGGAGCGCGACACGATGAGCACTCCGGTCGGGCCGGTGCCGCCCGCCGTGACGACGGGCTGTTCGGTGGGTGGGGTCGGCGGCCGCTCCGCCGGTGACCGGATCGCCGGCGGCGCGTGGGCGGCGATCGCGGTCCTCGCGCTCGGGTTCACCGTGCGCCGTCGTCGCGAAACGGCCGCGGTCTGAGCGGATTCCGCGTCGCGCCCGAGGGGGCTGCGCTTCGGCTATTCGGTCTTGCCCGTGCGCGAAAACTTCGTTTTCGAAGGGCCCGCATTCTCGCTCCGCGCGATGGGCTCCGGCGTGAAGTCGCGCGGTTCGACCGAAGGCGCGGGCACCGCGTCGCGCGACGGCTTCCATACAGGCGCACCGGGGACGTCCTTGCAGCAGCGAAAGCCGACGAAGTAATACGTGAACCCGGGATCGTGGCTGTACGTCGCGGGACGGCACTGGCTCCGCACGTGGCCCCAGGCGCCCCCCTTCAGAGCGGCCCATTGCGAGATCTCGTGGGGCGGCTCGTCGCTCGTCACCCATTCGTCGACGTTTCCGGGCATGTCGTACGCACCGAAGCCGCTCTTGCACGTCTCCATCGATCCGCTCGGCACACTCTGATCGAGCCGCGCGAGCTCCTTTGCAGCCACCGCGGGGTCCTTCGAATAGAAATAAAATTGGCCCTTTGGATTCGGCTTCTTCGGGTCGATGAAGAAGTTATCCATGTTGCACTTGTCGTGATCGCGCTCCCACCCGTAGGGGAACGGCGTGTGCTCCGGCCCTTCGCACGCGGCGGTCCATTCGCTCGACCAGCAAAGACGCTTGCCTTTCGACTCGCAGGTGGCCTGCGCGTCGTACCAGTCGAGCATCCAGACCGGATGGGCACCTTTCTGATTCGGGTATTCGTATCGATCGACGCAGACCGAAATGTGCTTGCGCGGACCGCGGCAGCGCGTTTCGTGCTCGAACGCGTGGCAGATCTGCAGATGATTGATCTTTTCGTGTTCCATGTCGACGCAGCGGCGTTCGACGTCGGAGCAGAAGTCCGTATCGACGAAGACCATGTCCTCGGGGCAGGGCGAGGCCTGCGCGTCGGAGAGAGTCGCTTCGGTCTCGCCGCCTTCGATCGCGCCTGCGTCGATCGCGCCTGCGTCGATCGTGCCTGCGTCGATCGCGTTGGCGGTTTCGTTCGCATCCGCGCCCGCATCGAAGGGCGGCCGCGCTGCATTGCCCGGGCCGAAGCGGCCTTCCGGCACGGGTTCGGGCGTCTGCCGATCGATTGGCGACGTATCGAAAACTACATAGAGGACCACGCACGTGAACGCGTACCCCGCGATTGCCGACGCCCGCATGCGCTCGGGCTCGACGCTCGCATACGCCCCGGGCTCGGGGCAAGAGCAAGAACGGAACGCGCCGTGGTGGCGCGGTGATACCGGCCGCGCTGTCAGCCCGACCCGTCCGGGCCGTCAGCCCATTATCTGCCGAACCAGCGCCTCGCCGCACGCGTCCACGATCGCGTCGGCGCCGGCGCGCGCAAGCTCTCTACGGGCCTCGTCGTCGCGCGCGACGCCGACAACGCGCGCGCCGATCGCGCGACCCGCTTCTACGTCGCGCTCCGTGTCGCCTACGACCACGATCGGCGCGCCCGCGTTGGCGGCCGACGTGCAGCGCTCGACGGCTTTGCGCAGAATCTCCGCACGCGGCTCCGCGTCGCACCCGTAGCCGCCGCGTTCGATCGCGAACGAGGCCGCGAGCCCCGCCGACGCGAGCTTCAACCGAGCTCCGTGCCGCACGTTGCCCGTCGCCAACCCGACGACGGCGGATCGCTCTTCGAGCATGCGAACCGCGAGCGCCACATCGCCGATCGGTCGATAGCGCTCCGTGAGCAGAATCGTCTCCAGATGCCCGAGGTAGCAGGCGATGACGCGCTCGATCGACGCGTCGCTCTCGTCGGCCGCAGCGCGCCGCAACATCGCGCGCGCAAGGCCGCGGTCGGTGCCTCCCGCGACGCGAATGCCGTCGGTCGCGCGATCGAAGGCGTGGAGATCCATCATCGCGCGTTCGAGCGAGGTGCGGCCTGGCCCGGGTGGCGGTCCGTCGAAGGTGAGCACGGTGCCGTCGATGTCGAAGAGGACGATGGGGGCGAGGGGCGGCGGCATGGACGCCGTATTCTCTTAGAGCAGGAGCCGTTTGAACGGAACGTTCAAACGACGGATGCGACCCAACCTCGGCGACCGCTCACCGTTCGCGGCGTGGGTCACGCGACATGTCGGCCGTGACTTCGTCCACCGTGGCGGCGTTCACGGGGCGGGCGGCGCGGACGTTGGAGACGCTCTTGCCTCGCGTGCGGACGACGCCGGACTCGTTCTCGGTGGGCTGCCGGGCGGCGGTGCGTGGCGGCGGCGGAACGGTGGGCGCCTCCGATCGCTGGCGGGCGGTTTTGGGTGCAGGGCTGCTCTGCCGCGCCGCGATCGCCTTGGCGTTCGGTCGCGTCTCGGACTCTGGAGGAAACGGCTTTCGCTGGGGCATCGGCATGGACAGTCGCTCGAGTCGCTTCGAGCAAGGGGACGAGATGTCTTCCTAGGGAACGGGAAGACCAGAGAGCTCGCTTAAGACGGCGCGTCGGGAAAGCGAACGGTGGATTCCGAATTGTGCGTTCGCATCGTCCTCCTAGGAGCCGCGCGCTCATGTGAGCAGCGCGCGCAGACCAGGGCGGAGGGGCTCTTCCTGGGGCGTGCCGGCGAGAAGCGGCTCCATCGGAGCACTCGCCAGTGTGTGCCAGTAGAGGACGCACGGACGGCGCGTCGGCGAGGACCCCGCGACGACGGCGGCGCCGGCGTCGTACGACCGAACCAGCGCGAGCGCGCAGGCGAAGGTCTTTGCCGTGTACGTCGGATCGAGGACGAGCCCCGCTTCGCGCGCGGCGACGCGGGTGGCGTCTTCGCCTTCGGCCGTCGGGTGGCCGTAGCCCGCTCCTAGAAAGCGCGCGTCGATCGTCATCCGCATCGGAAGCGAATCGGCGGGAGGCCTTGCTCTCGCGCCCGCAGCCCACGCCTCTCGCCGCGCGCGTCGCCGGCTTGCCCATGCGAGGCCGCGCGCGAGCAGACGGACGATCGCGACCGGCGGTGACACCGCGACGGCCACGACGCGCGTTCGGAGCCCCGCGGCGGCAAGGCCCGCGGCGAGGCCTGCGGCCGTCCCTCCGGATCCGAGCGCCACGACGCACGCATCCGGCTCGGGCAGGACACCGCTGCGCACCTGTGCCGCGAGCTCGCGTGCGGCGTCGACGTAGGCCATCGCGCCGTCGACGTTGGACCCGCCAAGAGGGATGAAGTGGGCCCCGTGCGCAATTCGCGCAACGATGGCGAACGGCGCGATCGCCCATGACCGGACTGGAAACACGCGAAGACCGAGCGCAAGGCTCGCGCGAATGACAAGGGCCGCGTGCTCGGTGCGCGGCTGGGGGACGAGTACCGCTTCGACGTCGAACCCCGCGCGGCGCCCGAAGTAGGTCGTCGCGAGGACGTGGTGGCTCCCGATCGCGCCGACCGTTACGAGGCGCGTTGTTCCTCGCGCACGGGCGCGCGCGAGGATCCGCTCGAGCTTGCGGACCTTGTTTCCGCCATAAACGGCATGCGTCAAGTCGTCGCGCTTCACCCAGAGGTCGCAGCCTGATGTCGAAAGCGTTTCGAGGCGCTCGACGGGCGTCGGAAAGTCGCCAAGAGCCAGCGCTCGGACCTTTGCACGCGCAAACATCGGTGCTGTCTGGTAGACGGTAAGATGGAATTGTGGTGGTCGAAAAGGCGCACCGCGCGAGCCGCCCGCGACTCGCCGTCGCGCCTCGGCGACGAGACGCTGCGAACGTGAACATTAACGAGAAGCTTGCAGCCCGGGCGGCGCCACCGCCTCGCTCGGGCTACCGGGCTGGGCATATCACGTGCTCTGAAACCAGCAGGAAACGTTCGGATGATAGCTACGCGAGGACCCCGTCGCCGTCAGGCTTGCGGTCGCGCTCGCGACGCGGTTCCATCCGCACGGCGCGAGAGGACGAATGAAGAAGATCGAAGCCATCATCAAGCCGTTCAAGCTCGACGAAGTCAAAGATGCTCTCGCCGAGGTGGGCGTGCAGGGAATGACCGTGACCGAAGTGAAGGGCTTCGGCCGCACCGGCGGAAAGAAGGAGGTCTATCGAGGATCGGCGTACGTCGTCGACTTCGTACCCAAGGTCAAGGTGGAGGTCATCGTTCCCGACGAGATCGTGCACGACGTCCTCGACGCCATTGAAAAGAGCGCCAAAACTGGCCGGATTGGGGACGGGAAGATTTTCATTCTTCCTGTCGAAGAAGTCGTCCGCATCCGAACCGGCGAACGGGGTAAAGAAGCCATCTAAACGGGTCGGGGGTGGCGGAGCGACGCTGCGCGATGACGGCCCACGATCGAGGAAGGGTTGCGGAGGAACTATGACACCGAAGGAAGCTGTAGAGCTCGGGAAGAAGCACGACGTCAAATTCGTCGATCTGAAGTTCATCGATTTCCCGGGCGTGTGGCAGCACACGACGATCCCGGCGACGCGCCTCGAAGAGAGTCTTTTTGAAGACGGGATCGCGTTCGATGGTTCGTCGATCCGCGGGTGGCAGCCCATCAACGCTTCCGACATGGTGATGATCCCGGACCCGGCGACGGCGAAGATCGATCCGTTCTTCGCCATGCCCACGCTCAGCGTGATCTGCTCGATCTTCGATCCGATCACCAAGCAGCCGTACTCGCGCGATCCGCGCCACATTGCCAGGAAGGCCGAGGCGTATCTTCGCCAGACGGGCATCGGCGATACGGCGTACATGGGCCCCGAGGCCGAGTTCTTCGTGTTCGACGACGTGCGCTTCGACCAGTCGCAGCCGAATGCCGGGTTCTATTACTTGGATAGCGTGGAAGGCGCCTGGAACAGCGGCCGCGAAGAGTTCCCGAACCTCGGGTACAAGACGCGCCACAAGGAAGGGTATTTCCCCGTTCCGCCGACGGACACGCTCGCGGACCTGCGCCAGACGATGATGACGACGCTCATGGAGACGGGCGTCGAGGTCGAGGTCGGCCACCACGAAGTCGCCTCCGGCGGCCAGTGTGAAATCGGCATGAAGTTCAAGAAGCTGTCAGAAGCCGCCGATCAGCTCCTCTGGTTCAAGTACGTCGTGAAGAACACGGCGCGCAAGCACGGCAAGGCCGCGACGTTCATGCCGAAGCCGCTCTTCGGAGACAACGGCAGCGGCATGCACGTGCACCAGTCGATCTGGAAGGAAGGAAAACCCCTTTTCGGCGGCGACGGCTATGCGGGCCTCTCGGATACGGCGCTCCACTACATCGGCGGCGTCATCAAGCACGCGAAGTCGATCGCGGCGCTCACGAATCCGACCACGAACTCGTACCGCCGCCTCGTCCCGGGCTTCGAAGCCCCGGTGAATCTCGCGTACTCGAGCCGCAACCGCTCGGCGAGCTGCCGCATCCCGATCACCGGGCCGAACCCGAAGACGCGCCGCGTGGAAGTCCGCTTCCCCGACCCGAGCTGCAATCCCTACCTCGCCTTCTCGGCGATGCTCATGGCCGGGATCGACGGCATCCAGAACAAGATCAACCCGGGCGGTCCGCTCGACAAGGACATCTACGCGCTTTCGCCCGAAGAGCTGAAAGAAGTCCCCCACATGCCGGGCAGTCTCGAGGAGTCGCTCGATTCGCTCGAGAAGGATCACGAGTTCCTCCTCCGCGGCGACGTCTTCACGAAGGACGCGATCCACGAGTGGCTCGAGTTCAAGCGGACCAAGGAGCTCAATCCGATCCGGATGCGCCCGACGCCGCACGAGTTCGTGCTGTATTTCGACATCTGATCTCGATGGGGGGAGCGCGGCCGCTCCCCACTCGGAGTCTCGATGGGGGGAGCGCGGCCGCCCCCCCAAACCCCTCAGCCGGAACTGAGAGGGCTGGGGTACGGCACAATGAAGGCCGGGGAGCGCGCGCTCTCCGGCCTTTCGTGCATCCTAGGCGCATGACTGCGACGCGCATCGCGACCGCGCTGGGGATTCTCTCGGTGATCTCGTTCTTGACCCACAGGTACGTGTGGGCGCGCCTCGTGCGCGACGTGTCGTGGCCGGAGCCGTGGGGACGGGTTCTCGGGATCGCGATTTTCGTGATGGCCGCGCTCGTGCCGCTCTCGTTCGTCGCGATGCGCGTCTTGCCCCGCGCGGCGAGCGCTCCGCTGGCGTGGCTCGTGTACACGTGGCTCGGATTCGCATTGTACTTGTTTCTCTTCGCGGCGCTGGGCGATGCGGCGCGAGGGTTCGCGCACCTTTTCGGGGCGTGGCCGGGTGACCCGGAGCGCCGCGCGTTTCTGGCGCGCGCGCTTGCCGCTGGCGTGGCGGGGGCGGCTGCGATCGTCGGCGTGGGTGGCCTCGCGAACGTCGCGCGCGGGTTCGTCGTGCGCCGCGTGCGCGTGCCGCTCGCACGCCTGCCGCAGTCGGCCTCTGGGTACTCGATCGTGCAGCTCACCGACGTGCACGTCGGGCCCACCCTCGGCAAGAACTTCGTCGAACAGATCGTCCGCGAGACGAACGCGCTCGCGCCGGACATGATCGTCATCACCGGCGATCTGGTCGACGGCACGGTGGAGCAGTTGAAGGCGCTGGTGGCGCCGCTCGCGGCGCTCCGTGCGCGCGATGGCGTGTACTTCGTCACCGGCAATCACGAGTATTATTCGGGCGCAGACGAGTGGATTGCCTATCTCGGGATGATCGGCATCCGCGTATTGCGAAATGAGCGCATCGCGATTCCGAGCGGGTTCGATCTCGCGGGGGTCGACGACGCGACCGCGCACCGGATCCTGCCCCACCATGGGCAGGACGTGGCGAAGGCGCTCGCCGGGCGAGACCCGTCGCGCGCGGTGGTCTTGCTCGCCCACCAGCCCAAAGCCGCGCGCGAAGCCACGCGCGCCGGCGTCGATCTGCAGCTCTCGGGGCACGTCCACAACGGCCAGCTCGTTCCGTTCAACTGGCTCGCGCGGCTGGATCAACCGTACATTGCGGGGCTCTATCGCGTGGGCGGCACGACCATCTATGTGAGCGCAGGTACGGGTTACTGGGGGCCGCCGATGCGCGTCGGCTCGCGCGCCGAGATCACCCGCATCGAGCTGGCGGCGGTCGCGTAGCTCACCGGCCTCGCGTCGCTCACGAGGCGCGCGCCTGACCCGCTCGCCTGACCGGTGCGCCGCCGCCGAGCGGTCCGGTCGGAGCCGCCCCAACTGTGTCATCGAGCCACGCTCGCATTGCGGGCCCGACCGCGCAATTCGCCAGAGCCGGCGCGATAGGACCTCTGGAACGCTTCTCGCTTCGTCTCGTCCTTTACGACGCGGAAGTCGCGCGGGGAAGGACTGGCAAAATGGCTGAGGTCATTCGAATTCGCGATATCGCTCGAGCCGGCTTGTACGAGCTAGGGCCGCATGAACCGGTCCTGCGTGTGCCCCACGACATCGGCACCTTCGCGCCCAAAGGCGCGGTCCACCCCGTGCACGAGCACCCCGACCTCGTCGAGTGGGAGGAGGATGTCAAGTGGGCGGGGGAGGGACGGCTACGGCAAGTCCGCGTCGCGCCGGCGGAACTCGGCGACACGCAGCCGGGCCAGCGCGTTCTCGTTCACCTGCCGCCGTCCGAGCAAGACACGGAAGCCTCCACGGACGACTGGTGGCTCTGCGACGTCGAAGCCATCGATGGCTCCAGCACGACGGAATGAACGCTCTCCAAGCGACGGACCGTTACCGAAAAGCCAACAAGGAAATCCGATGAATACGCACCTCGTAGACTCTATTTTCGGTTGGATTGCCATCGGTGCGGCGGCAAGCTTCGCCGGTATGATCTGGCCCTTCCAGCGAGGGGCCGCCGGCGTCGCGCTGAACTTGCTGCTCGGGATCGGCGGCGCGGTGCTGCTCGCTCTGGCGAGCTTCCTCGTGGTGCCCGGGGCTCACGCGGAGCCGGTGCGCCTCGCGTTCGCAGCCGTGGGAGCGCTCGCGGCGCTCTGGATCGCGCACGCGCTGTGGAGCACGCGCGGCCAAGAACATCACCGCACGACGTAGAATGGAAGCCCAGGCTCCTCCAAATCCTGGCGTCTTTGGCCCCCTCGCGGTTCTCTCTCCCGCTCAGGCCGGCTTCGCGACGAACGACTTGCAGTAGCCGCCAGGGTTGATCGGACCTTTCACGACTTTGCAGCTCCCGCACGCGTTCGGCGCGGCCGGAATGAACTGCTGACAGCTCGAGCACTGCTTGCCAGGCTGGTTCGAATTGTCGATGTACTGAAGCGACGTGCGGATCGCCATGTCCGGCGGCGAGAGCGCGGTGGTGTCCTCGCACGAGAGAGGCTTCGGGGCTTCTTTGCAAGCAGCAGTGGCCCCGAACACGGCGAGCGCACCGAACGCGGCGCTCTTCTGCAGGAGATCACGGCGAGTGAAAATGCGTTCTCTGGACATGGGCACCTTTCTTTGGGGACCCATGTTTGGGGGAATCGCGGGCGAATGTCCAGCCGGCGACGCGCCGGTCCATCGTCGCTCGGCTATCGCGAAAGAACGATGAATACGACGACGCCGAGCACGATGCGATAGACGCCGAACGGCTCGAGGCCGCGCGTACGCAAGTACTTCAGAAACGTGGCGATGACGGCCCACGCGACCGCAAAGGACACGACGAGCCCGACGATGAGACTCGACCCTCCGATGCTCGAAGCGAGCACGTCGCGCGACTTGAGACCTTCGAAGATCGTCGCGGCGCCGAGCGTCGGCAGCGCGAGAAGGAAGGAGAACTCGGCGGCGGTCGCGGGCGTCAGACCCGTAAGCTCCCCCGCGACGATCGTGCACATCGCGCGGGACGTGCCCGGCCAGAGCGAGAAACACTGGCCGATGCCGATGGCGAGCGCGCGCCGGGGCGTCACGTGTTCGAGGCCTTCGAGCCCGCGCTCGTGCCGGCGGGCGCGCATGCGCTCGACGACGATCATCACGATGCCGCCGAGGATCAGCGCGGCCGCGACGGGGAGCGGCCGGAGCAAGTGTGCCTTGATGATCTTGCGGAGAGCCAAGCCGATGACGGCGGCGGGGGTGAAGGCAATCGCGATCGCCGCAAGGAGCTGCAGCGCCTTGGGGTCGCGGGAAAAAAGCCCGCGCAGGCGCTCGCCGAGAAGGACGCGGTAGTGGGCGACGACCGCGAGAATCGCTCCGAGCTGCACGACGATCTCGAACGCTTGGTTCGCCGGGTCGTCGTCGTTCAACCCGAGGAGGTGCGCCGCCAGGACGAGGTGGCCGGTGGATGACACCGGCAAGTACTCGGTCAGCCCTTCGACGATCCCGAGCAGCACGGCGATGAGAAGCGGCATGAGGCCGGTGCAGTAGCACCTCTTGCGGAGAATGGAGCTGCCGAGTGCCGCTGACGCGGTCGGTCTCGCCGGGGACCCCAACACCTCCGGAACGCATGCGAAATCGCCGAGCGGCACGCCTTTGGGTGCGCGCATGTAGTGAAAACGGACGCTGCGGGCGGAACGCGGACCCTTTGTGCTCGATCCGATAGCGATTCTGTGGCCGATGCCCTCGGATCGGGCTCGAGAGGACGCCTCTCGGCGCTCCGACACTCTCGAACGAGCGTGAAGGGGACCCAAACGAGCGTGCAAGCGACTCGATCGAGCGTGGGATCGACCCAATCGGCGCGGGGAAGCTCCCGATAGAGTCCGTGGACGCTCCGATCGACTCGATCCGCGACTCGATCGGCTCGATCGGCGACCTTTGGGACCGTGAGAGGCGCTCGATCGACTCTGTGGACGTCCCGATCGAGTCCGTGGGGCACCTTTTGGAGCGTGAGAGTGACCCGATCGAGCCAAAACGAGCCAAAAGAGTCGTCGATCGGGTCCGCAAGGTCTCTTCTCGGGTCAGAGACCTCGTTCCCTCTCTCGATCGAGTCGCAAGCGGGGGCAAAGGGCCGTGTGATGCCGCCTGTTCGCTTGCGCCTCTGGGTACCGATCGATAAGGTTGCCCCGAAAAGGAGCCGCCTATCGTTTCCGAAAGTGCCTTTGCAGAGCCATCGATGTTGGCCCGCCAAGGCAAAGTATGGAGCGGCTTCGGCGAAAGGGACTGACACATGGCCAACACACGTAGCTTCTTATCTTCTGCGATCGTCGGGATCTCGGCCCTCGGGCTTGCGGCTGCCTGCGGGTCCTCGAGCGGCGGCTCGAGCGGCAACA
The DNA here is from genome assembly GCA_035482215.1 of Polyangiaceae bacterium. Taxonomy (GTDB): domain Bacteria; phylum Myxococcota_A; class Polyangia; order Polyangiales; family Polyangiaceae; genus Palsa-1150. Next base: position 13,151 of record DATHQY010000167.1, read on the forward strand.
GCACCGGCTCGACCGGCAGCGCCGGCACTTCGACGGGCTCGACGGGCAGTACCGGTAGCGGTACGGGTTCGACCGGAGGCACCGGCTCGACGGGCAGCACCGGGACCGGCACCGGCTCGACCGGCAGTACCGGAGCGTCAGGCACGAGCACGACGGGCGGCCTTTGCGCGACGTCTGCCGGCCAGACCCAGGTCCCCGTGGTCCCCGCATCGGATCCTGTGATCACGAACCAGAGCGTCGCGAGCGGCCAGATCCAGATCGATCTCACCGGTTGCCAGGCGCAGCCCGGCGGCTTCTACACCGACGTCGACAGCAACGAGTCCTCCGCCACCATGGCGAGCCTGATGCCGCCGAACGGATCCTTCTCCTACACGATGATGGAGGGACCTCCGGTGGATGGCGGCGCGACCACAATCCCGGCGGCGTGCATCTCCGCGTCCAACATTTCGACGCTCTACGGAACGGGCGGGATTGGCTTCAACTTCGCCACGACGGTCGCGGGCGACGCGGGAGGGGAGCAGACTCCCATCGCGGTCGACGTGAGCGCGTTCACGGGGATCCAATTTTGGCTCTGGCTGCCGGAGGACGGTGGGGCGCTTCCGCCGAACTTCGAGTTCAAGCTCTCCGACAAGGCGTCGAATCCCGCGGGTGGCGTGTGCACGCCCACGGGCGCGACGCAATGCTACGACGATCCGTTCATCGCCCTCTCGGGCGTGACACCGGCCCTCGGGCCGGGTTGGAACTTCGTCCAGGCCGCCTTTGCGCTGGTTTCGTACGGCGGCTTCGGCAGCGAGGACATGCCCCCGGGGTACGACTCGAAGCACGCCTACGGCCTGACCTGGCAAGTGCAGGACCAGAACACGCCGGGCGCCGACGGCGGCCAGATCGTGACGCCGGCCTCGTTCGACTTCTGCGTGGCCAACGTCTCGTTCTACCAGTGAGTCGAGTCGGGTGACCTGCCCACGGTCTCCCGCGCGAGGCCTGCTCGTTCGACGGACGAGCAAGCTCCGGCGGGAGATCCGCGGCTCTACTCCCTATTCGAACTTGGTATTCAAGGGCGGGCGCGATGCCCGCCTTTTTCATGAGCGGGTCCCGCGCGGGGCGCCATCCTGCTAACCTCCGCGCCGCCGTGAACCCCTCACCGCTGCCTTTCGGGACGCGAATCTGGTTCGCCTGGGCCTGCTTTTTCCGCGCGCTCTTCGACGGTCAGTTCGCCGCGCGCGTATGGGCGGTTCGTGAAGCTCCGGCCCTGCCGCCGGCTGCTTCGGCGCCAGCGGAAGTCGCGCCTTCGCCCACCGCGCATGATCATCCGCGAACCGCGCCGGTTTCGTCCGACCCAACGCCGGCGCTCCAGCTTCTCGCGCTCTTGCAGCGCGAAGGGCGTTTCGTGGACTTTCTCCAGCAGGACATTGCGTCCTTCCCCGATGCCGAGATCGGCATCGCCGCGCGCGTCGTGCACGAAGGCTGCCGGAAGGCGCTGCGCTCGCACGCGGAGCTCGTTCCCGTACGCACCGAAGCCGAAGGGGCCCGCCTGACGGTGCCCGCCGGATTTCGCGCCGACGAGATCAAGCTCGTTGGCGACGTGAAAGGACACGCGCCCTATAGCGGCGTGCTCCGCCACAGGGGATGGCGCGCCAAGACGCTGCACCTCCCGCAGATCGTCGGTGAGCACGATTCGTACGTTCTTGCGCCGGCGGAGGTCGAGCTCGGATGAGCGCGCGATTCGCCGTGGGGATCGACCTCGGCACGACGAACTGCGCGCTCGCGGTGGCGCCGATCGATCCGGCGAACGGCGCGGAAGGAGCGGACCGCACCGACGCCCGCCCGCGGGTCTTCGCAATTCCACAGCTCGTCGCGAGCGGCCAGGTCGAAGCGCGCCCACTCTTGCCCTCGTTTCTTTATTTCGCGCACGAGAGCGATGGGCCCCAGGCGCTTCCGTGGAACGCCGAGCGCCGCTTCGCCGTCGGCGAGCACGCGCGATCACGCGGCGTCGATGCGCCATCGCGCGTCGTGTCGAGCGCGAAGAGCTGGCTCTCGCATCCCACGATCGACCGTCGCGCGGGGATTCTGCCGCTGAGCGCTCCGGAGGACGTGGAGAAGATCTCTCCGGTCGAGGTCTCGTGGCGCTACCTCGAGCACCTGAGCGAGGCGTTCGACGCGGCGTATGGCGGCGGCGACAATGCCCTCGCGCAGCAAGACGTCGTCATCACGGTGCCGGCGTCGTTCGACGCATCGGCGCGCGAGCTCACCGTGGAAGCGGCGCTCGCGGCCGGCATCGAGAACCTCACGCTCCTCGAAGAGCCGCAAGCAGCGCTCTACGCGTGGACCGAGGCGCTGGGCGATGCGTGGCGAAGGCAGGTGCGCCCGGGCGACGTCGTGCTGGTCGTCGACGTCGGCGGAGGCACCACGGACTTCTCGGCCATCGCCGCGGTCGAAAAGGACGGCGCGCTCGATCTCGTGCGCGTCGCCGTCGGCGATCACATTCTGCTGGGCGGCGACAACATGGACCTCGCGCTGTCGCACGTCGTGCGCCAGAAGCTCGAGGCGGACGGCAAGAGCATCGATCGCTTTCAGCAAGCGAGCCTCGTCCATGCGAGCCGCGTGGCGAAAGAGCGGCTCTTCGAAGATCCGCACCTCGCGTCCGCGCCCATCGCCGTCGCGTCGCGCGGCGCGGCGCTCCTCGGAGGCATGCTCCGCGCGGAGCTCACGCAGGAAGACCTGGCGCGCATTCTGGTCGACGGCTTCTTTCCGAACGTCCCCGCGGATGCGCGGCCGGTGGCGGCGCGGCGCGGGGCGCTCACGCAGCTCGGATTGCCGTACGCGTCGGATCCGGCGGTCACGCGGCACCTCGCCTCGTTTCTCGGGCGGCAGGCAAACGCGCTCGCGACGCTGGGGCTTGCGCCGGAGACGCCCGGCCGGCTCCTTCATCCGACGGCGCTCCTTTTCAACGGCGGCGTGACCAAAGCAGCGGGGCTGCGGGCGCGCCTCGTCGCGACGCTCGACGGATGGCTCGCATCGGACGGCGCGCCGCCCGTGCGCGTCCTCGCCGGCGGCGACGCCGACTTCGCCGTCGCGCGCGGCGCGTGCGTGTACGGGCTCGTTCGGCGCGGCAAGGGCATCCGTATTCGCGGGGGCACGGCGCGCGCGTACTACGTCGGCATCGAGAGCGCGGTCCCCGCGGTTCCCGGGATCGCGCCGCCGGTGACGGCCATGTGCGTCGCGCCGTTCGGCATGGAGGAGGGGACCGAGGCGCACTTGCCGGCGCACGAAGTCGGCGTCGTCGTCGGCGAGCCCGCTACGTTCCGCTTCTTCGGATCGACGGTGCGCAGAGAAGACGCCGCCGGCGCCGTCCTCGAAGACTGGGGCCCGGGCGAGCTCGAAGAGCTGGCTCCGGTCGAAGTCACGCTGCCCGCCGAGGGACGCCGCGAGGGCGACGTCGTCCCGGTGCATTTGCGTTCCCGCGTCACTGAAGTCGGCACGCTGCTCCTCGAGGCCGAGCCGCGGACTCCGCTGCACGCCGACGAGCACTGGCGGGTCGAGCTCAGTGTTCGTGGCGGCGCGAGCGCGTAGGCGCGGGCGTCCGTCGTGGCCGCGCGGTACGCCGTAGGCATCGATCTCGGGACGACCCACACCGTGGTCGCCGAAGCGTTGCTGGAGGGTGGCGCGATGCATCCGGCAGGTAGCGCGCCGGTCCGCGTATTCGCCGTGCCGCAGCTCGTGGCGCCGTCGGAGGTCGAGCCGCGGCCGCTCTTTCCCTCGATGCTCTACGCGCCGTTCGACGGCGAAGCGATCGCCGATCCGTTCGGCGACGCCCCGTGGGCGCTCGGCGAGCTCGCGCGCCGCCGCGGGGCCGAAGTCGCGGGCCGGCTCGTGGCTTCGAGCAAGAGCTGGCTCGTGCACGCGGGCGTGGATCGGACGGCGGCGATTCTGCCGTGGGGCGCGGGCGCCGGCGACGACGTGCCGAAGCTGTCGCCCGTCGACGCGGCGACTCGCCTCCTCGTGCACGTCGTCCGCGCCTGGGACGCGGCGCATGAAGGCGCGACGCTCGCCGAACAGGATGTCGTGCTGACCGTCCCGGCGTCGTTCGACGAAGTCGCGCGGGAGCTGTCGGTCGAAGCCGCGCGTCGGGCGGGCCTGTCGCCAAAGCTTCTCGAGGAACCGCAGGCCGCGTTCTACGATTGGATGGCGTCGCGCGCGCACACCCCCGGTCCGCGCGCCCCTGGCCGCGAGCGCACGGGCGCGTCCGGTGAGTCGCTCGTTCTCGTCGTCGACGTGGGCGGCGGCACGACGGACCTCTCGCTCATCCGCGCGCCGCGCGAAGGCGACGCCGCGCAGAACGCGACGCCGAAAGGGACACGCGCTGCGACAGGCGTGGCGACGCGCGTGGCTGTCGGCCCGCACTTGCTCCTCGGCGGCGACAACATGGATCTGGCACTCGCGCACGTGTGCGAGCCGCGCCTGGCCCCGCAGGACGGCAAGCTCGCCGCGCCGCTCTTCGCGCAGCTGACCGCCGCGTGCCGCGCCGCGAAGGAGGCCCTCTTGGGGCACGGCGCGCCCGACGACATCGCCGTCACCGTGCAAACACGCGGGAGCGCCTTGGTGGGCGGGGCGTTGACGACGCGCCTCACGCGCGAGGAGGCCGAGCGAACGACGCTCGACGGATTCTTCCCGGCCGTCCCTGCCGATGCGCGCCCTGCCCGCGGGGGGAGTGCCCTCGTGGCGTTCGGCCTGCCGTACCAGCGCGACGTCGCGATCACGAAGCACGTCGCCGCGTTTCTCGCGCGCCACTTGCCGGCGCGCACGTTCCCCGATGCCGTGCTCCTCAACGGGGGGGTCTTCCGGTCGGCGCGCATCGCGGAGCGGTTGCTGGACGTCCTTTCGTCGTGGCGCGGGGAGCCGGTCGAGCGCCTCCCGGATGCCGACCCGGATCTGGCGGTGGCGCGTGGTGCAGTGGCCTACGCCCTAGCGCGGCGGGGCCTCGGCCCGCGCATCGGCGGAGGCTCGGCGCGGAGTTACTTCATCGGCGTCGCGGACGAGGGGGCACAGCCACGCGCGGTGTGCGTCGTGCCTCGCGGGGCCGAAGAGGGCGTCACGTACGTGGCGACGGGCCGAACCCTGGCGCTCGCGGTGGGACGGCCCGCGCGCTTCGAGCTCTTCGCGAGCGACACGGTGAGCGCGCTCGCGGGTGCGCTCGTCGACGTCGACGAAGATCACTTCGCGCGCTTGCCCCCGATCGCCGCGCGCATCGACGCGACGCGCGAGACGGGCGAGCTGGCCGAAGCGGGCAAAGCGGGCAGGGCGGGCGAGACGATACGCGCTCCCGACGTTCATGTGGTCCTCGAGGGGGAGCTCACGCCGGTCGGTACTGTGGAGCTTTCGTGCGTCGAGGCGGAAGGCGCTGCGCCGCGCCGGTTCCGCCTCGCGTTTCAGTTGCGCGGCGACGCCCCCTCGCGCGGCGCTTCCGCGGCGCCGCCGCCGCATCCGTCCTCTCCCGCGCGCTCGCCGTCGCACTTTCCCACGCGCTCTTCTTCTCGTCCGATCGAGCCGGCGTTCGCCGCTCTGGAGCGCACGTTCGGAAAGCCCGTCTCCGACGCCAGCGGTCGCGAAGCCAGGGATCTCGTGCGCGAGCTCGAACGAGTCCTCGGCGATCGCACGCAGTGGACCACGGTGCAGAACCGCGCGCTCTTCGACGCGCTCGCCGGCAACGCGCGCTCGCGCCGCCGTTCGGCGGACCACGAGCGCGTCTTCTGGCTCCTCGCGGGATGGTGCATTCGCCCCGGCTTCGGAGATCCCGGCGACGCCTCGCGCGTCGCGAGCCTCGTCCCGCTGCTCGACGATCGCCTCGCCTTTCCGGGCGAAGCGCGCGGGTGGCAGCAGTTTTTCATCGCGTGGCGGCGCGCGTCAGCGGGGATGGACGAGGCGGCGCAGACGCGCGTCCGCGACTTCGTCGACCCGTATCTGGCGCCTACCGGCGCGCCGAACAAGCCCAAGAAGCCCAAGAAGCCCGCGCAGTCGCTCGACGACGCGCTCGATATGGCCGCTTCGCTCGAGCGCATCGCCCCCGTGCGTCGATCCGCGCTGGGCGGGTGGGTGCTCGACCGCACGTGGACCGATCGGGATCCGCGGCTCTGGGCCGCTGTCGGAAAGCTCGGAGCGCGCATTCCCGCATACGCCAGCGTGCACCACGTCGTGGCGCCCGACGTGGCCGAACGCTGGCTCGATCATCTTCTGCGCGAGAAGTGGGACTCCGTGCCGACGGCCGTGCCGGCGGCCGTTGCGCTCGCGCGCCGCACCGGCGACCGGGCGCGGGACATCGGCGATCGAATTCGCGGGGAAGTCCTCGAAC
>DATHQY010000168.1:0-8092 GCA_035482215.1 Polyangiaceae bacterium
TCCAGCCGGGCGGCGACGGAATCGAAAAGAACGACCGAGGTGTGAAATAAGACCCGCGCCCGTCTCTGTCGACCGGGACCGCTCGCGTGCAGCGTATTCTTTCGAGAGGCGTCAGAACGAAGTCGTGCCGTTGCCACACAACACTTCGGGACCGTTGCCGTAATGTTCCGTGGCAAATGCGATGAGCGACGGCGGGTCGACGCAATCGGCTTTGTAGGTGTATCCCCAGGCTGCGGCCGCCACGGGAACGTCAAGCAGCGGATCGGGCGTGATGACGGTGCGCACGCGCACCCCCGTGCCTTCCTCGGCGCAAAGAGGGTCGTCCGGAAGGGCATCGGACGCGGCTTGCAGCGCGCCGGCCACGCCAGCGCAATCCGCGTCACTGTCGGCACAATTGTAGGCGAAGACGATCGCGCCGTGCTCGAGATCGTGCACGTAATACCCGCGAGGCACGGGCGACGAATACGTCTGGTACGCAGCCCAGACGGGATAGTGCGGACCGCTCGAGGGCGGATTCGAGTCCCAGATGATGTCCGTGCCAATGGCCACATGAATCGCAGGCAGAAGCGGCGGCGAATCGAGCGCGACGAGGCACGGCGCGTCCTGGACGTAGGTAGTCTCATCCGAAGCGTCGACCGGCACGACGTCGAAGACGTCGCTGCCCGTGGCTTTCGAGGCGCACGCCGGGGCCGCCAGCGAGAAAAAGACGAACAGCCCGACGGTGCGGGGCCCGGCGACCCCGCGCGGCCTGGGGCCGCTTTCGGGAGATCGTTGCCATGGCAACGATCTCCAAATTTGGCTTTCTTGGGGGGCCGGCCGGCTCACGCCGACACATTGCGCCAAACGCCGTCGCGGAGCTAGCGTGCGCTTGGGTCACGCATGCGTTCCGTTCGCGTCCTCTACTTTGCCGGCCTGCGCGACGCGCTCGGCCTCTCGGAAGAGACGGTGGAGCTGCCGCCGCCCCCCGCCAGTATGACCGTGGGGGACTTGTGCGCTCATCTGGCGGCGCGCCATCGGGCCTATGCCGAGCGGCGCGATCACGTACGCGTCGCCCGCAATGAAGCGTTTGCCGACGCGAGCGAGGCCCTGGCCGAAGGCGATGTCGTGGCGATGATCCCGCCGGTCGCGGGCGGCTGAGAGGGGACCGATGAGCGATTCCTTTACGCGCGTTCGCGTGGCCGCCGTGACGATCAGCGATACGCGCTCGCCGGCGGACGACGTGTCCGGGCGCGCGCTCCGCGAGCGGCTCGAGGCGGCGGGGTTCCTGGTGTCGTTGCAAACGATCGTCGCGGACGAGCCGGCCCTCGTGGAGGCCACGATTGCGCGCGTGTGCGACGAGAACCTGGCCGACGCGGTGGTGACGACCGGCGGCACCGGCATCGCTCCGCGCGATCGCACGTTCGAAGCGGTGGAAGGGCTGCTCGAAAAGAAACTCGACGGATTCGGCGAAGCGTTCCGGCGCTTGTCGTGGGAACAAGTCGGTGCGCGGTCGGTGCTTTCGCGCGCCCTCGCGGGCGTGCACCGAGGGCGCATCGTCGCGTGCCTGCCCGGCAGCCCGAAGGCCGTCGCGCTCGGCGTCGATCAGGTCCTCGCGCCGATTCTTGCCCACGCCGTCGCGCTCGCGCGCGGCGAGAAGCACGGGCACTGATGTTGACCGTCGACGAAGCGCGGACGCGCCTCCTGTCCAATTCGCGCCGGCTCGCGACCGAGCGCGTTTCGCTCGCCGAATGCGCGGGCCGCGTGCTGGCGACCGATCTCGCGGCGGCCGAGCCGCTGCCGCCGTTCGATTGCAGCGCGATGGACGGCTACGCGGTCGCCGTCGCCGACTTCGGGCCTACGGGCCTTGCGTCCAACGGGGAGCTACCCCTTCGCGGCGAGTCGTCCGCGGGATCCGTTCCGATGCAGCTGGAAGCGCATGCGACGTGCCGCATCTTTACCGGAGCTCCGTTGCCGCTCGGCGCGGACGCCGTCGTGATGCAGGAGCACGTCATGGCGCATGGAGACCGCGTGCGCTTCGACGTGATGCCCGTGACCGGGCAGCACGTGCGGCGCGCGGGGTCGGACCTCGCGCAAGGGGCCATCGCGATCTCCGCGGGGTCGCGCCTGACGCCGGGAGCGATCGCGCTCGCGGCGATGATCGACCTACCGCAAGTGCTCGTCGTGCGAAGGCCACGCGTGACGATCCTATGCACGGGCGACGAGCTGCGCGCGCCCGGCGATCCCCCGCGGCCCGGGTCGATCGCCGAATCGAACAGCCTGGCGCTTGCGGCCCTCGCGGCCCAAGCCGGGGCCGTCACCCGCGTCGCGCCGATCGTGCGCGACAACGCCGCGGCGATCGAAGCGGCGATTGAAGAAGCCCTGGAGGGCACGGACGTATTGATCACGGTCGGAGGCGTCAGCGTGGGGGATCACGATCTCGTGCGCCCGGCGCTGGAGCGCACGGGCGTTGCGCTTGATTTCTGGCGCGTGGCGATTCGCCCTGGCAAGCCGCTCGCGGTCGGGACGCGCGGGCCGGCGCACGTGCTCGGGCTCCCGGGCAATCCGGCCAGCGCGCTCGTCACGTGGGCCGTCTTCGGCATGCCGCTGCTCCGCGCGCTCCAAGGCGATGCGCGGCCGGTGGCGCTACCGCTTCGGATGCGTCTCCTCGGGAGCCTCAAACGAGGCCCCGCTCGGACGGAGTTCGTGCGGGCGCGCTTGCAAGCGCACGAAGGGGAGCTCGTTGTGCGCGCGCATGAGAACCAGGGGTCGGGCGCGGCGACGAACCTCGCGGCGTCCGACGGCCTCGCCGTCATTCCGCCGGGCGAAGGACCGCGCGATCCGAACACGTTGGTGGATTTCGTGCGCTGGACGGACTTTTGAGCGGGCCGGGGCCGGTCCCGCGCTGCGTGGGCGGCATCTTCGTCGGCGGGCGATCGACCCGTATGGGCGGCCGGCCGAAGGGGCTCTTGGCGGCGCCGGACGGGGGGACGCTCGTCGAACGATCGTGCCGCGTGCTCGCCGCGGCGGAGATCGACGATGTGGTGCTGGTCGGCGCGCAAGCCGCCTATGCGCCGCTCGGTTTGCCGATGCTCGATGACGAGCCGCCGGGCACAGGACCGCTCGGCGGAATCCTCGCGCTCCTCGGGTACGCGACCCGGATGCAAGCGCCTTTCACGATGGCCCTCGCGTGCGACATGCCGTTCGTCTCGGAGGGGCTCATCACGCGGCTTCGCGACGCGCCCCTCGCCGCGGTGATCGCGCCGCGTCGAAACGGGCGATGGGAGCCGCTCTGCGCGCGCTACGAGTCGGGCGCGGCCGCGACCGGCGCACACCGCCTGGTCACGGGCGACTACTCGCTCCAGCGATGGCTCGACGGAGCGGGTGCCGTGGAGCTTCCTCTCACGGAGGAAGAAGCCCGAGAGCTCGACGATTGGGACACGCCGGAGGACGCAAGCCGCGCTTCCAGCGGCCGGCCATAGACGGTTCGAGCGTCTCCGAGGTCTTCGAATGCCGGGTGCGAGATCGCGAGCGGAGGGCCCGCGGGCCTAGGAGCGATCGGACCCGGCGTGCCCATGGCACCGCGCGTCGTGCCATCCGACCCAATACGCTCCATCGGGCCCGTGCTCGCGTTTCCAGATGGGAACGCGCGCTTTCACGCGATCGATGAGCGCGCGGCACGCGCGGTAGGCTTCGTCGCGATGCGGCGCGCTCGCGGCGCAAATGACCGCGGTTTCGCCGACGTCGAGCGACCCGATTCGGTGCAGCACCGCGAGGCGCACGCCCGGGATCTCGGCGCCGAGCTCGTTCGCGATGCGCTTCATTTCCGCGACCGCCATCGGCGCGTACGCCTCGTATTCCAACTTCACGACGTCGCGTCCACCGTTCGCGTCGCGCACGTTTCCGAGAAAGAAGCACACGGCCCCAGCCCCCCCGTGCCGCACGTGGGCGAGCGCTTCGTCGATCGACAGCGCCTCGCTCCGCAACGCGACGAACGGCTCGGCGTACGGCGTCACCGCGCATCTCCCGCGGGCCGCACGACAGAACCGCTCTTGCCGCCGCTCTTTTCTTCGAGCTGCACGCCGTCGATGGTCGCCCAGCGATCCGCGCTCTTGATCATGTCGTAGAGCGTGAGCGCCGCGACGCTCACCGCGACCATCGCTTCCATCTCGACCCCCGTTCGGTCCACGGTCTCGACGGCCGCACGAATCGCGAATTCCCCTTTCTTCGCATCGCCCGCGATATCGACCGAAGCGTGCGTCGTCTGCACGGGATGGCAGAGCGGAATGAGCTCCGGCGTTCGCTTCGCGGCCATCAGCCCGGCCACGCGCGCCACGGCGAGAACGTCGCCTTTCGGAAGCGTCCCCGTCGCAACGGCATTCACCACGGCCGGCGTCGTTCGCACGCGCGCGCTCGCCACCGCCCGCCGCGGGCTCGCGCTCTTCGCGCCCACGTTCACCATGTGGGCATGGCCCTCGCTCGTGAGGTGTGTGAATCGCAGCGCGATGATTTCGTCGTATGCAGCTGCCAGCTTGTCGGGCTTGGCGCCGTACTTCGCGAGCGCATAACGCTCGAGCGGCGCGAGCGATCGCCATAGGCCCGTGTCGAGCGGTCGCTCCGCACCGAGCGCGGCGGATACGTCCGCAGGGACAGCGAGCGGGTCCGGATCGGCCACCGCGTCGATCGCCACCGGCAGCGGCGTCGTCCGCGCCAGCGCCTCCCCCACGCTCGCCGGCTCCCCCGCGAGGACGCGCTCGCCGAGCCCCGCGAGCGCAATCGCGCGACGGTCGAGCCACGAAAGCGATAGCCACCCCGCGAGCGAAAGCTTCTTGCCCCATGCGTCGAGAACGCGGCGCGCGGCGAGCGGCACGAGTTGCAAACGCTCGTCGATGCCCTCGAAGGCGAACAGAACGCGCTCGAGATCGGGGGAAACCGTTTTGTCGCTCGGGTCGCCGGGCTCGATCGGCACCGTCATCCGCCCACCATGGCACGTGCATTTGCTAGACTGAAGCGCATGTCGACCGCCGCGCCGCTCCGGGACGACACCCGACCCCGCCGGTCGCTTCCGCTCGCGGCCTCCGCGCCCTCGGCGCGAGTGCAGCCGAAGACCGTGCGCGTTTCGCTCACCGACCGCTGCGATCTCGCGTGCGTCTACTGCCGTCCTTCCCGGAACGACGGCTACTTGGACAAGCGCTTGTCCGACGATGCGTGGAAAACGATGATCCGCGGCCTTGTCGAAGCCGGCGTCCGTCGCGTGCGCATCACGGGCGGCGAGCCGCTGCTCCACCCACGCGTCGTCGATCTCGTCGCGTTCGTCGCCTCGCTCGGCGTCGAAGATCTGGCGCTCACGACGAACGCCACGCGCCTCGACGGCCTTGCCGCACCCCTGCGGCGGGCGGGCCTGCGCCGCATCACGATATCGCTCGATTCACTCGATCCCGAGCGCTTCTGGCGCATCACGCGCGGAGGCCGGCTGGACGCGGTCCTCGCGGGAATCAATGCGGCGCTCGCGGCCGGCTACGAGGAAGTGAAGACGAACACGGTCGTCCTTCGCGACGCGAACGACGACGAGCCGGCGGCCCTCACCGAGTGGGCATGGTCTCGCGGGATCACCCCGCGATTCATCGAACTGATGCGCATCGGCGAAGGCGCGCGGCTCCCGACCGAGTCGCTCGTCGGCGCTGGCGAGATGCGCGCCCATCTGGCGCACCTCCTATCCGACGAAGCCGGCGAACGCCAAGAGGGGCGCGGGCCGGCCAAATACGTGCGCGCCCGTCACGACCCCGCGCTTCGCGTCGGGTTCATCACGGGCAGCACCGATACCTATTGCGATACCTGCGATCGCTTGCGCGTCGCGTCCGACGGGATGCTCCGGCCCTGCCTCGCGACGAACGACGGTGTCGTCGCAGCCGCCCCGGCGAACGCGGGGGATGTGGGAGGCGTCGTCCGCGCGATCGCCGAGGCGTGGGAAAAGAAGCCCGACGGGCGGACCTGGAAAGGATGCACGGAAGCCAGCGCCGCCGGAGTCTCGATCCGAGCCATCGGCGGCTGATTTTCCCTGCGATCCCGTCGCGTGTGCGCGTCAGCTCGAGGCGACGGGCACTTTGCGCGGCTTGGAAGCCTGCGACTTCGGCAAGCGCACCGTCAGCGTACCGTTCTTGACCTCGGCCGTGACGTTGGCGCCGTCGATCCCCGCCGGGATCCGGAAGCTACGAATGTAGTCCGAACCCGCGTACTCGCGCGCGAGGGCCGGACCGTTCTCGTCGGCCGCAGCTTTGCGGTTCGTCTCGATCGTGAGCGTGTCGTGCTCGACGCGAACGTCGATGGCTTCGCGATCGACCCCTGGAACGTCCGTCACGACGAAGATGTGATCGGCGTTCTCGTAGACATCCACGAGCGGCGTCAAGAGACGCCGGGGAGCTTGCCGGGACAAGCCGTTCTGCCCGTTCGGGCGGCCATCACCTTCGCGCACTGCAACTGCATCTGCCATGATTCTTTCCCTCCTATCGTCCTTCTCTCGAGTCTTTCTTGGAATTGATGCGAGTCCGCGCACTCGGCACTAGGCGGACTTGACCGTGATCTGCCGCGGCAGCGACTCCTTCGCCTTGGGCAACGTGACGGTGAGAATCCCGTCCTTCATCGTGGCCTCGACGCCTTCCGCGTCGACCCGGCCCGGCAGCGGCAGCTTGCGCGTGAACGCGATGGGCGCGCGCTCGCGGAGCCGAACGGTCGTTCCCTCCGGAATATCCGTCTTGCGCTCACCGCGAAGGACGAGCAGGCCGTCCTCGACATACACCGCGACATCGCCCTGGCCGAGCCCGGGAACCTGCGCCCTGTAGACGAAAGCTTCTTTCGTCTCGAACGCGTTGATCGCGGGCCACACGGCGCGCACGCTTCGGCGCGCTTGTCCGGATTCCGTCGCGGGGCGCGCAACCACCCAATCGTCGAATACGTGATCGATACGGCGCTGCAGAAGGTTCCAAGCACGGAACGTGTCGTCGAAATCTCTCCATCCAGTCAACATGGCTGTGCTCCTTTTCTCGGGGCAAAGCGACGCAGCCGGATCCCGGCGAAGTCCGCTTGCCTCCCAATCTCGCCTTCGTGAGCGGCCGGCAAACCGGGGCGTGCACCGCCAGTTGTCAGCGCTCCGGGCTTGCCCCATGAATTAAGCATGCCCCTCGGCGTGTAAAGGGCTCGCGTCAGCCGGAGAGAGACCACGGCCGGCCGTCGTCGAGCTCGGCCTGGGGGTCGCCTTCGTAGCGAATGAATCCGTTCGCCACGAGCGTGTCGACGATGTCCTCGGCCTCGAGGTCGGAGCACTCGAGCTCCTCCGCGACGGCGTCGCGCAGCGCGGTCCGGCCCTCGAGAAACCCGATGGGGCGGGCCGGGGCAAAGCGGCGGCGCAGCGACTCGGTGAGCGTCGCGAGATCCACGTTTTCGACGGCCAACGCACCCATGGCCGCATTCCTGGTTCCGGCGATGGCGATCCGCAAGCGGGCCGGACCAGGCTGGGGTAAAACGGCGCCCATGACGACGGACGACGCAAAACGCAGAGCCGCCAAAGCCGCTCTGGACGAGCTGCCCGCACGCGGGGTCATCGGCTTGGGCAGCGGTTCCACCGCGCGCCTTTTCGTCGAAGAACTGGCGCTGCGCGTGCGTGCCGGGCTCGCCATCGTGGGCGTCCCTACGTCGGAGTCGACGCGCGCGCATGCCGCGAGTCTCGGCATCCCCATGCTGGCCGACGAAGGCCCGTGGGCAATCGACGTGAACGTCGACGGCGCCGACGAGGTGAGCGCGCGCCTCGACCTCATCAAGGGCGGCGGCGGCGCGCACGCGCGCGAGAAAATCGTCAACTACGCCTCGGCGAAGAATGTGGTCATCGTCGACGCGAGCAAGATGTCGACGTGCCTCGGCGAGCGGTGGCCGGTTCCGGTCGAAGTTCTTCCGTTCGCACACGTGACGACGCGCGGCCACCTCGAAGCGTACGGACGGCCTGCGCTGCGCGCGCGCCACGGCGTCGCCGTGCGGACGGACGCGGGCAACTTCATCTATGACCTCACGACCGGCCCCATCACGGACGCCGTGCAACTCGACCAGGCGCTCCATTCGATTCCCG
>DATHQY010000169.1:0-7054 GCA_035482215.1 Polyangiaceae bacterium
AAGGCGAAACACGATATGGCGGCAACCCGCCCCATCAATCGGACCGAAATCGCGTGAGTCCACATGGATATGGCGGTTATCGCTCACCAGAAACCACTGGCCGCCCTCGGGCCGTATTTTGGTCGCAGCCTCCGGATGGTCGGCCGAGACGAGCGCCGAGAAGTCGCGATCTCCGTATTCCTGCGTGATGCACGTGAGGTTCGTGTCCTCGTTCCGGCCCGGATCGAACATCGCGTAGTCGTGCTGTTCGCAGCCGTGCGGGCTCGGCGTGGGGTGGCCGTCGAGGCTGATGCCTTCGCGGTCGATCAAGAGATTGTCCCCCGGCGCCGCGATGGCGCGCGCGACGACGTAGCGGCCGGGGGCCTGCGGGTCGGGGCATCGCAAGAGATTGCCGCGCGCGAACGTTGGGCCGCGCCAAACGAGCACGACGTCCCCCGCGCTGAGCTGCGGTTCGATGGACGCGGCGAGCATGGGATCGTCGGTGGGGATTTTCCACGCTTCGAGCCATACGCGTTCGACCACGAAGAGCGACACGCCCACCAGAACGGCCACCCAGGCCACGAAGCTGAGGACGGTCTTCATCCCGTCCCTTCTTACGGCTCCTACCGACGCGTACGTTAGAGAGGCGCTCGTTCGCGCGGCAACTCGAACCCGACCTCGGCGCCGCCAGCGGCGCCGGCTCGGTCGACGCCCGCGTTTCGCGCGAAGACGCGCCCGCCGTGGGCTTCGACGATTCGCCGCACGATAGTGAGGCCGAGCCCGTAGCCGGCGCCTTCTTTCGGCCGCGAACGAGCGGCGTCGCCACGCACGAACGGTTCGAAGGCGCGGTCGGCGAATCCGGCTGGAAACCCAGCGCCGCGATCGCGCACGACCACGCGTATCCAGTGGCCGCGCTCCTCGCCCCTTGACGCGCCCGGCCGCGTGGCGAGCGCTTCGACCCGAACGTCGACGGGGGCTTCCACCGGGTGCCCGTGTGCGCGCGCGTTGACCAGCAGATTGTGGACGACGCGCGCGAGAAGCGCCGGGTCGAAGGCCAGCGGCTGGTCCTCGATGGCGGCGTCGACCTGAACGGCGACTGACGGCGGAACGGGCTCCTCGGCGATCCGGTCGCGAAGCCACGGAACGAAGGCGCGCGTCTGCGGACGCAGATCGGCAAGGCCGGCGCGCGTCAGGTCGAGCAGGTCGCCGAGAATGGCGTCCACGGCGCCGAGCTGCTTTTCCACTTCGTCGAGAGCCGTGCCGGCGGCCGCGCGCGGAGTGCCTTCGCCCGCGAGGCCCGCGGCGGCGTCCGTGCGCGCGCCCACCGGCCCCCCGCCGTCGCCGATCCGATCGCGGGCGATCTCGAGCGCGATGCGCGCGCGGCCGAGGGGCGAGCGAAGCTCGTGGCTGATCGCGCCGAGGAGCTCGCGTTGGCCGCGCACCATCGCCTCCACGCGCTCGGCCATCCGGTTGAAGCGGACGGCGACGTCGCGGACTTCGCGCGCCACCCACCGGCGCGCCCCCCCGGCGGCCTCCGCGCGCACCGAGAGGTCACCGCTGCCGAATCGATCGGCCGCCATCGCCAGCCGCTCGAGCGGGCGCGCGAGCTGATCGGCCACCGCTCCCGCCATCACCGAGAGGACAATCCCGACGAGCACGAGCACGAGAACGAAGCGCCACCATCCCCACGGCGCAGAATGCCCGCTGAAGCGGCCCATCTCGACGGCCCCGACGAGGACGCCGCCGCGCACGACGGGAATGAAGAGGTGCACCGGCCCCTCCAGGGCAAAAGCGCCGCCCCGATCCGCCGTTCGCCGCACGCGCGCGGGCAATCGGTGCGGATCGCGGACGACCTCCGCGTCGAACCCGGTGACGTCGCGCACCTCCTCCGCGTACTCCCGCGTGGCATCGGCGTCGTCCCACACGTGCGCGAATCGGTCGCCCAGGTGGCGGGCCATGGCCTCGGCGCCGCTCAGTGGCTCGGGCCGTGTCGTCAGGCCGACGAGCGAGCCTGTGACGATCGCGAGGAGGATGGCGCCGACGAACCATGAGAAGAGCCGCGATCGAAGCGTGCGGTAGGCGCGCATGCTCGTTACTTTGCGCCGCGACGAGGCCGGCGGGCCATCTTTACGGCAGCTTTACGAAGGTTTGACCAGCACGTACCCAACGCCGCGCACCGTACGAATCCGGCGGGGCTCCTTCGCCTCGTCCCCGAGCTTGTGCCGCAAATGCGAGACGTGCACGTCGAGCGATCGGTCGACGCTCGGATCGTAGCGGTCCCCTTTGGGAATGACGGCGTGCGCCAGCTCTTCGCGCGTGACGGTCTCCCCGGCGCGGCGTGCCAGCACCACCAGAATGCGAAATTCGAACGACGTCAGGCCGAGGTCGGCCCCCGCGAGCGTCGCCTTGTGCCCCGGCACGTCGACGACGAGTGGGCCGATTTCGATGCGCTCTTGCACGGACTTCGGCCGCGTGCGCCGCAGGATGGCGCGCATCCGCGCCAGGAGCTCGCGCGGATTGAACGGCTTGGGCACATAGTCGTCGGCGCCGATCTCGAGACCCACGACGCGGTCTGCATCGTCGCCGCGGGCCGTGAGCATCACGATCGACACATCGTAGTTCTCACGAATGCGGCGGCAGACGTCGAATCCGTCCGCCGTCGGAAGCATCACGTCGAGCAAGACGACGTCGTACGGCGGCGAAGCCTCGGCGAGGCGCTCGAGCGCGAGCGGACCGTCTTCGACGTGGTCGATCGAGACGCCGTGCGCGGTCATGTATTCTTCGAGGAGGCGGCCGAGCTCGCGGTCGTCGTCGACGAGCAGCGCGCGCATTCGCTAGTCCAAGTCGCGCGCATTCTGCGCGAGGCGAAGGTAGTTCTGTGCGCGCAGCGCGAGCGGCCCTTCGGGGTGCGCGTTGAGCCAATCGCGCAGCGCCTTTGCGGCGGCCTGGCTGTCGCCCCGGCGCAGGTTCGACGCGCCGCGCGCGAAGTCGGCCGGGTAGAACGGGTCGAGCACCGAAAGGCGCCCGATCTTCTCGAGGCGCCAGGCCTCGACCGCGGCGCGCTCGGCGTCATCGAGCGCGAGCGCGCGCGAAGCCGCGGCCGGCACGCGCCGCGCCGAGGCAATCGCCTCCCGGGCTGCCGCCGAAGGGTGCGGGTACAAGAGGTAAAACGCATAGAGGGCGCGGACTTCGTCGAGCGACGGCTCAAACGGCTTGCGATCCTCCAATCCGAGAAACGCGTTCCACATCTGCTTGTACATCGCGCGGAGTGCGTCTCGCTTCGGAAGGACGCTGTGGCCCTCGATCCAGTGCTCGGCGCGCATCGACCGAACGAAGTTGCCCGCGACGGCGTCGAGCTCGGTCGATTCGACCCCCGAGGATTCGAATCGCTGCACTTCCGCGAGGAAGATCTCGAGCTCGACGGCGCGCAGCCGCAAGAGCTCCGTTTCCCCCCGCGGCAACACGTCGCGAAGCGCGTCCTCCACGACATGGCGAGCCTGCGCCAGGGAGTCCGTGTCGGCGCCCGCCGCCTCCGCTGTGTGGAAGGCGCGGAGCGCGGAGCCGAGCGCGCGCACGTTCGGGGCGAGAGGACTCGTGCGCGTGCTCGCCGCGAGGTCCATGTCGGCGGCACGCGTCCGGGCGAGCTCCCGCGCATCGGCGATCGGGAGCGGCACCGCGTCCGGCAAGGCGGCGCGTGGGAGAAGAAGCGACCCGAAGACGACAGCGACGCCGATCGGCACGAACGAAAGGAGCAGCGCGCGGCGGAACTCCTGCATTCGCGAGTGGGAATCGCCCGTGCGCACGGCAGTCGATCCTTTCATAATGTCTACCATCGAGAAGCGAGCCGCGCCGGACCGCCGGAAAAGGAATCGGGCCAACGGAGTCGAGCTTCGTCGTTACGAACGTACGCCGATTGACGTGGCCGTCACCTTTTCTCGCAAGCCCGCGCCCGGCGCCGAGCCGGCGGGGACGCGTCACGAAGGCCGCGCGACGGACATCTCGCTGGGCGGAATGTTCGTCGCCACGAGCACCCCGCTGCCGTTCGGCAGCGAAATCGTGGTGTACATGGCGTTCCCGAAGCAGCGCGGGACGTTCGCGCTTGGCGGGGTCGTCCGCTGGACGCACGCAGGCGGAATGGGGATTCAGTTCGGCTTGCTCGGCGCGCGCGAGACGCACGCCATCGCCAACGTGCAACGCCCGGCGCCGTAGCTACTTCGAGACGTACGAAAGGACGACGCTCGCGGAGCCGCCGTGCGCGAAATGGGCGCGGTAGATGGCTGGCGTCGCGCACTCATTCACGTCCGGCGCGATGGGCGGCTCGAACCGCGCGGAGCGCACCGTGCCATCGTCCTGTAGGCCGAGGTAGAGCGTCGTCTCCACGAGGACCGTGACGTTCTCACCCGCGGGCCGCTCGTCCATGCACGCCCTCACGGCGGCAGCGAGCGCGGATTTGGTGGGATCGTCGGACGCGGGCGGTGCATCGGGCAGGGACGCTTTCGCAACGGGAGCGGCCGGCGCGGCCGGCCCCTCGGATGCGGAGGTCTGCGCCCCAGGGCCGGGGGCGGCAGCCAGCGCCGCGACCGCGTGCGCTTCCGCTCTTGGGGGCGGGGCGGTGCCGGGCCGCGCGACCGAGCTCGAATCGGCTCGCGCGAGCGGCGCGGCGCCCAGGATAGGCCCCGGCAGCGATCGGCCCGTGGCCGGTGCTTCTTCGGACGACGCGAGCGTCACGGGAGCCCGCACCCGCGCTTCGTCGTGCGTCACCGTCAGAGTGCCTTGCGCATCCGTCGCTAGGAATTCGGCGTGCGCGGGCGCCATGATGAGCGTGCCGAGCACCGTGCCCACGCGCGGCGCGGATCCGACCGAGACGACTCCGTCGTTCAGATCGACCGCGGCGCTCGGCCCGCTTCGCGCCACGCGCAAGTGCGTGCCGTGAACGGCCACCCGCGCGCCGTCCACGTCGACGGCGAAGGCTTCGCCGTTCGCCACGGGAACCACGCTCGCCTCGATCGCTCCGCGCACGAGTGCGAGCACGAGCGGCGCTTCGGCGCGCGTGATCGTGGCCAACGAGCCGTCCTCGATGACGAACGACACGCGCCCGGCCCGCTCGAGCGTCACTCGCCCTCGCGCTTCGATCGTGTCGCCGGCGTGCAACTGCGTCCCGCGTCCGAGCATCCCTCCGTTGACGAGCGCCCGCCCGTCGGCGCCGACGACGACGGCCGCGACGACCGCTCGCCCCGGCGGGGCGAACGCGAGCGAATCCTCGTGCATCTTCCCTACGGCGATCGCCAGAACGACGGCGATCGCAAGTGCCCCTGCAAGCGCGAACCGGAGCGGAGCCGAGAGGCGGCTCCTAAACCGCGCTCCTTGCTCGCGCCGCTCGCGCTCGATGCGGTCGAAAAGGCTCTTGTCGATCGATTTCCAGTCGACGTCGCGCGCGGCTCCCACTCCCCAGTGATCGCGCGCCTCACGGACGATCTTTCGGTACGCGTCGCTCACAACTCGCCTCCGCCACTCGCTTTCGAGAACGTGAGCTCGAGCCCCGCCAGGGCCGGCTCGTTCGCGATCATTTGTTCGAGCTCGCGCCGGGCATAAAAAAGGCGCGTTCTCACGGTAAGCACGGGGGCTCCGACGATCCTCGCAATCTCGCCTGGGGGCAGACCTTCGAGCTCGTGCAAGACGAAGACGATTCGTTTCTTGTCGGGAAGCCGGTCGAGCATGCGCCCGAACGCGCGCACCCGCTCGCGGCGCTCCGCGTCGTCGTCGGGGGCGCGGTCCGTGCCACCCGCAAAGTTCTCCTCCGGCGGCTCACCGGCGAAAACAGGGCGACTTCGTGCCGCGCGGCGATGCATGAGGACCACGTTGACGGTCACCCGGTGGAGCCAGGTACCGAACCTCGCCTGACCGCGGAAGTCTTTCAGGCTGCGGTAGACCTGCACGAAGACTTCTTGGATGACGTCATCCAGGTCGCTGCGGGCCCCCAACATCCGGTAGACGAGGCGCGCCACGTCCGCGCGATGCCTCTCGTAAAGGGTCCGGAAAGCCGCCTCGTCCCCCGCCGCTGCACGCGCAATCAGCGGCTCTTCGTCGGACATGCGCGCACTTGGTTTTCGCATGGGCCACGGCATGGCGGCCAGTGGGCCGGCGGGCGTTGCATGCGCAATCCAGGCAATGGCCACGCTCATTGGGTGCGTGGCGACCTCCCTCATTCAAGAATCAGAGGGAGCTGCTCGGACGGTTCAAGAGATCGCGGAGATCGAAGGCCACGAGCGCGACCACGGCAGCGATGGCGACGATGAGCATGGGCGCGAGGGTGCTCCCGACGCCCTCGTCGGGCCCAATTTTCGGCAGCGCCGAATGGTGGCGCTAGCCGCGTCGCGTAGCGGCCGAAATCGGCCAAATCGCCGCCTAGAACAGCGCGCGAATGTCGATTGCGGCCTGCTTCTTCTGCTCGAGGAGGTGATTCACGGCACGGACGAAGCGCGACTTCGTGGGCCCTGAAACCGGCGCGCCCTTCAGGGCGGCGGCCATCGCGCGATCCGTCACCGGACGGCCCGAGCGCGGCTTCTTCGGAGCTTCTTTTGCTTCCGTCGATGCTCCCCCCGCCTCCTTGGCCTTCTTCGCTTGCCGCCTGTTCAGCCTGATGAGCCGATCTTCCGGCTGGAGCGATTCGAGCTTGTACGAGGCAATGAGGATGCGCCGCGGGTCGAGCTTCTTCTCGGCGATGAATTGAGCAAACTTCGAATCCGCGGCGGGCGTCGCCTTCTTGTCGGCCATGGGGGGGTTCCTCGATGAGATTCGTCGACGCGACTCTGCCGCGCGGACCCGTGCCTTTGAAAACGGGCGCCCGAACGTAGTGGACGAGACGATTCTTCGCAAGGCGGCGCGCTCCAGGCCGACGCGCGGCACGCTCCAGGCCGACGCGCGGCGCGCGCGCACTGGGCCGAGCGCCGAGCGCCCGGACCCGCTTTGTGCGTTACCTTTCCATGGACTTCCAAGGAGGTCTCGCCATGAGCCGTCTTGCGCCCGTCTACATCGCCGCTGCTGCGCGTACGCCCATCGGTTCTTTCCTCGGAGA
>DATHQY010000170.1:0-24511 GCA_035482215.1 Polyangiaceae bacterium
GCACGTCGAGCTGACGACGCTGCGCGACGGCGAAGAAGGAGCCCGCTCGCTCGTCGCGCCGTCGTGCCGATCGCTCGCCGACGCGACGGCGCTCATCGTGGCGCTCACGATCGACCCCGCCCGGGCTGCGCGCCTCCGCCCCGCCGTAAGCGCGGCCGCCGAACCGAACGTCGCTCCCGCAGCGGCGCATGCGAACCCGGGAGCGCCCCAAGCGCCCGCGGAAGCGAGCCATCCCCAAGCGCCCGCGGAAGCGAGCCGCGCGCGAACGCCGGCAGAAGTGAGCCACATCCGAGGCGCCGCGGAGGCAGGCACCGCCCCACGCGCCGGGCAACCGGGCAACGCCTCGTGGGCCCTGGCGCTCGCCGCCGTGGGAGACGTGGGCCGGCTCCCGGGACCGTCGCTCGGTGGGAGGCTCGCGGGCGCATGGATCGCGGGGCCGTGGCGAGTCGAGGCCTACGGTTTCGCCTGGGGACTGCCCACACGATCTGCGCCAACGTCTTCGTCCTCGATCGGAGCGGACATCGAGATGTTCGGCGGCGGCGCCACGGCCTGCGCCCGCGTTCTACGCAGATGGATCGAAGTGGCCCCCTGCCTCGGCGCCGAGCTCGGGGACGTGCACGGACGGGGATTCGGAGTGCAAAACCCGCAGTCCCAAGACCGTGCTTGGGTGGCGGCAACGGCCGCGTTGCGCGCCACCGTGCGAATCTCCGGACCCGTCTACCTCGGTGCGGAAGTCGGTGCGGTTTTTCCTTTCGCGGCCGATTCGTTCCAGCTCGACCAGATCACTTCGGTGTCCGAGCCGTTCGAGGTTTCTCCCAAGACCGTCTATTCGCCGGGGCCTGTCGAGGGACGTGCGGCGCTCGGGGTCGAGGTGCGCCTCCCGCGCTGACGGCGATCACCAAAATCAGGCGAACCGGCCACTCACTCGATGCGGGCGTCCGGCTCGGCCAAGATGATCGCCAGACGCCCGGCCCCGATGATCGCGAAACCAAGGCCATGACCGCTTCCCACGCCAATGACCGGCCTATTTTGCAGGCGGCCGCTGGCCCGAACGGCGGGGCCCAGCTCGGTGCCGCGATCCCGGCCATCGCGACGGATGACGCCTTCGATCGGATCTACCGGGACCATGTCCGGTTCGTGTGGCGATGCGTGCGGCGGCTGGGTGTGGACGACAGCTCGGTCGAGGACGTGGTGCAAGATGCGTTCGTGGTGGTCCACCGGCGGCTCGGCGAATTCGAGGGCCGATCGACGACGCGCACGTGGCTCTACGGGATCGTGCGGCGCGTCGTGGCCGACCACCGCAGGACCCGGCGGCGCAAGCCGCTGCACCTGGTGGAGCATCCTCACGAGGAGACCGACGTCGCCACGACGGGCGATGCGCACAGCGACGCCGAGCGCTCCGAGCAGGTCGCTCTCATGCGGCGTGTGCTGGCGCGGCTGTCCGACGAGAAGCGCGAGGTTCTCGTCCTCGCGGATTTCGAGGAGATGACGATGAGCGAGATTGCGGAAGCGACGGACACCAACCCGAACACGGTCGCCTCGCGACTGCGGGCGGCGCGGCGCGAGTTCGAAGCCGCGCTCGACGACGAGATGCGCGTAGCAAGCTGCGTCGAAGCGGCGGGTACACGAAGGAGCCGGCGATGAGCGAGCTGGGACCCAGGGCGCGCGCCCTCATCGAAGCGACCCGCAGTGCGGACGACCCTACGCCGGCCGAAGCGGAGCGTGTTCGTGGCACGATCCAGGCGCGGATTGCGATCGGCGCCGGAACGGTGATGGCCTCGGCCGCCGTCGTGACGACCACTGGCAACGCAGCGGCCGCGCCGACGGTGGTGGCTGTGGCCACAGCCGCGTGGGTGAAGGTCGCGGCCGGCGTCGTCGTGGCTTGCGCCGTGGCAACGGGCGCCGGGGTGGTCGCGATGTCGTCGTCGAACGGCGCCGGCGCGACGCGTGCGGCGTCGCCTGCGTCCGCCGTGGCATCGGCGCGCGCCGCCAGCACGCCGGCGCGCGGCCCGTCGATGGCGCCCGTGCCCGTGGCGGCGCCCGTAGCCGCACTCGCGCCCGGCGATCCGCCGGCCGCCGCGATCGCCCCGAGCGCCGCGATCGCGCTGCCCATCGTCCCCGTGGCTCCGACTCCAAGCGCGGTCCCGCCTCGCCCGCAAGCCGCGATCGCGGCTTTCCCGACGGCAGCGACGCCGAGGGCGGCGACGCCCGTCGCGGCGACTCCGACGGCACCCGCGGGCGCCGCACCGACGCCGACTGCTTTCAACGCCGGCGCGACCGCCGCAACCGCGCCGATCGCGCTCGACTCGGCGCTCGATCATGAGATCGCCCTCCTGTCCGTGGCTCGAAGCGAGCTCCGCGAAGGCGATCCCTCGGGTGCGCTGACGGTCTTGCACGACGCGGCGCAGCGATTCCCGAACGGCCCGCTCGCCGAGGACCGCGCCGCCGAAACGGTGTTCGCGCTGTGCGCGCTCGGCCGGTCGAGCGAAGCGCGCTCCGAGGCTGCGCGTCTTTTGGCCGAACATCCCCGATCACCCCACGCCGCCGCCGTGCGCGAATCGTGCGGTGGTCCGAACGGATCACCAAATCCGTGAAGACCGGCCACTCATGGGGATGAAGCGCTTGTCGGCATTCGCCGGAGGAGTTGAAGAATGAATCGCCTTGGACGTGCTTACGAGACCATTGTCTTCGGTTCTGCGATGTTGGGGCTGGCGGCGATCGCCGCGTGCTCCGGGGAGGCGTTCAGCGTGGGCGCCAACGGTTCGACGATCGAGCCCATCGACACCTCGGCCGCCGGCACGGCTGGGCCGTCGTGCGACAGCGGGTGGAGTCACTCGAACGTGTGCTGCGACCCCACCGGCGCGAGCTGCGAAGTCTTCAAGACGCCGTCGCTCCAAGTTTGCCCCGCAGACCACCCGGTCACGCGGCCTGACGGCCGATTCTGCTGCCCGCAAGATGGGGCAAGCCAGTGCGCTCCGTCGTCGGGCAGCCCCGCCTCCGTTGGTACAGACCTGAGCTGCACGTATGCGTGCTTGCCGGGCTACTCGTTGATCTCCTCGCTCACCGACCCGCCGACGAACCAGTGTTGCCATGCCGGCGGCTCCGATTGTTACACCGTCGCGAACCCGGATTGTTCGGAGCCCGTCTGCAATTGCCCGGCGCAGACCACTACCGGCTCCAACAGCTGCACCTGCAGCCCGGCGCCCGCGTGCCCGCTCCCCTCCCCGCCGTCCTGCAATGCCTGCCCGAGCGGATGGCAGGTTCCCGCCATCGATCCCGCGCTCTGCTGCCGCAACGACCCCTCGATGCCGAGCGTGACCGACTGCTTCTCGCAAGCCATTCCCCTGCCGCCGCCGAGCGATGCGGGCACGGGCCCGGCTCCATGCATCGACAACGGCGTATCCCACGCGGACGGCACGTCGTGGACCTGCAGCGACGGCTGCAACACCTGCACTTGCAACAACGGTCAGGCCACGAGCACCCTGCTCGCGTGCGTGGCTGACGCGGCCCCGCCGCCGCCGGCGAAGGACGCCGGCCCCACCCCGTGCGTCGACAACGGCGTGAGTCACGCGAACGGGACGTCATGGACGTGCAGCAACGACGCGTGTGGAGGCTGCTTCTGCGAGAACGGTACGATCGGACACGCGAGCACCATCGCGTGCCCCGTTCTGGACGGCGGCTCCGGCTCCGGCGATGCGGCGGCGCCTCCCCCTTCCGTCGATGCCGGCGAATGCTCGGTTGCGAGCGACTGCAAGGGCGCGCTTCCCGCTCTCTGTGAGGTTTGCACGAACGGCGGCGACGGGTGCGCACACTTCACGTGCAACGCGGGCGTCTGCGCGATCGCATACTGCGAATAAGCGCAGCGGCGCGAGTGGCGTGGGCGACCGGTACGCGCGCGGCCGCGATGAAATCGCGGCGCGCGCGCATGCCCGTGGTGCGCGGCACATCGCCGAGCCCGCTGGGTCGAGCATCAGCGCTTCGACACAATGCCGGACATGCCACCACGAAGCGTGTCTGCGTTGCTGGATTTGGCGAACCCGGGGACTAAGTTGTAGGGGCGGAGGTCCCGGTCATGAGCCTCGATTCCGCCATTGGGCTTCATGGACACGAGTGCCTGATCTACGACGGAGATCCGTCGGAGCAGCTCCCGATCGTGATCCCTCTGTTGGTCGATGGATTGCGCACGAACTGGCGTTGCCTTTACCTCGGCGATCCGGCCTCCGTGAAGATGATCGAAGCGGCTCTCGTCGAGCAGGGCGTCGATCCGCGCCGCGAATCGAAGCGGGGCGCGCTCGTGCTCTCGTCGGATCGGAGTCACCTCACGGGCCGGCCCTTCGATCCCGCCTGGATGATGGGGGAGCTCGGCCAGTCCGTCGATCGCGCCGTCGCCGACGGGTACGATGGCCTCTGCGCGACCGGAGACATGCGCTGGGAGCTCGGGAACGACGAGAGCTTCGACCGCCTCCTCGAGTACGAAGCGCGCCTCGAACAGTTCATCGCCGAAAACCCGCTTCGAGGCATTTGCCAATATCGCCGCGACGACCTACCCGAAGCTGCCATTCGCGACGCCTTGCTCACGCACCGCGGGGCCCATATCGGCGACGTGTTCGCCGGCGACAACTTCTTCTATCTGCCTCCGGAGCTGCTTCTCGAAGGGGGCGGCGCGGAGGCGGAGGCGAAGCAAGGCGCGTGGATGTGCCAGCAGATCCTCCGCATGGCGACCACGGGGCACGCGAGGAACGCAGCGCTCGCCGAGCACCAGCGGTCGACGATGCAGCTGGGGGCCATGAATCGCGAATTGGAGCGGCGCCTCGCCGATCGCACGGCGGAGCTCGACCTCGCGAATCGGCACTTGGATGCGATCTCGCGATCGTTGGCGCACGACCTTCGCGCGCAGCTGCGGGACCTCCGTGATTTCGAAGGCGCGTTCGCAGAGGAGCAACCCTCGCCAGTCGAATCTAGCGACGGCGCACGGCGCTTGCTGGAGAAGGTTCGACGCAGCACGCTCGGCATGGAGGCGCTCCTCGACGGTCTTCTCGCCGTAAGACGGCGCGCGACGACGCTCGCCGTCCATCAGGGCGTTCGCTGCACGATATGCGGTCATACCGAGCTGCGCGAAATCGAATACAAGGCTGGCGGTGTGCGCGCCCCCGCGCTCGAGTGCCGCCGATGCCGCGCCATCAACCTCGACGAGCGCGCGGGCTCCTCCGACGAGGGCCGCGAGTCGATCCGCCAAGCGATGGCAGTGCGCCAGGCAGCGACGTATATCGACGCCGCAGCCGCGGAAACACAATCGCGACCGATCTCGGCGTCGCGTATCGACGTGACCGTCAGCGAGATCGACGCGCTCCTCGCGAGGGCTCTCGTAGGCCTCGAGTTTCTGGTGCATGCGACGCCCGACGCGCAGTCCCTTGCACGCATCGCGCGGGCTCAGCAGGTCATTCAGCGCATGGCCGTCGTGGCGGACGAACTCGGGAGGGAATGCGCAAATTCCACGACGCGCGAACCGACCACAACCGGAGGCGCCACCTAGGCGGTACGACGGAGGCCCCGTATCATGGGATGTAGCGTCTGCGGGCACGAGACGTTGGTCGAGACCGAGTACAGGACCGGTGGGGTCAGCGCGCGAGCCCTCGAGTGCGCGAGCTGCCGTGCGATCAGCCTCGACGAACGCGCCGCCCGCTCGGCGCGGGATCTCGACTCCGTTCGCCAGGCGATAGCCGCTCGCCAATTGGCGGGCACCACGCATGATGCGAAGCCATCGGCGTCCCCGGGAAACATCCCGCGGCGACCGGTGGACTCCGCGCTCAACGAGCTGGAGATTCTCATCGCGGAAGCGCGGAGCGCGGTGGACATCGTTGCCCAGACTGCGCACGGGCTCTCGCGCGATGCGGCGACGGATGTGCAACGCACCCTCCAGCGCATCGGCGCGCTCGTCGGAGACTTGGGCAAACAACGGTCATGCCCCATCAGCGACGTCGCGCTCATCCCCAATCCGCGACGAGGCGTCTTTTCGTAACGTCCGCCGACGACCGCGCTCGTCAGCGAGCGCCGGTCACATGCTTCGCCGCGCGTTGGCCGCTCGCGATCGCGCCGTGGACCGTCGCGTTGCGCCCGTCGGACTGCGTGGCTTCGCCCGCGAAGAACAATGTCCCTTCGACCGGGACGGCCAGGTCGCTACCGGCGTGGCGCCCGCCGACGCCGGCGTAGCTGTAGGCGCCGCGCGCGAATGGATCGCTCTCCCAGCGGTGGCTGAATCCTCCGCGAAGCTCTTCGCGCAATCGGCTCGGATCCACATCGAGGGCCGCACCCAGCCCCTCGATCGCGGCGGACACTCGCGCGGCTTCATCGAGCGTGGCCAGCGCCTGCGCGCGGCCGCCCCCAACCCAGCCCGTGACAACCGCCCGCGGCGCGGGACGGCTCACCCACCACACCGGGAACGGCGCCTCGCCGGTCATGAGAAAGCCGTCTTCCTCGAGAGCGCCCCCTCGCCTCCAGCTGTCGCCTTTGAATTGCAGACTGACGCGAGCGGCCGCGCCCATTTCGATGCGGCGAACGGCGCCCGCCTTCTCGGGAAGCCGCGGGCTGAATTCGATGGCGCCCGCCTTGAGAAGACTGACGGGAATCGTGACGACGACTTGCGGCGCCGTGAGCTCCTCGCCGGATGCGGTGCGGACGACCACGTGCCTCGGTCTCCACGCGATCGAGGTCACGACGGTGTTGCGTTGCAGGGTGCACCGCTCCTGCACCGCCTGATCGACCAAGGCGGTGACCAGGCCGTCATAGCCGTTCGCGAAACGAAACTGCCTCTCGCTGCCGGGCCCCTCGTCGGCTGCCGTGTTGTCGACGAGCGCCTGCACACTGATCTTCGCGGGATCGGCTGCGTGATAGCCCCCGACGAACGCCAGGGCACGCGCCTTGATCGACGGATCGACGTCGACGCGGTCGACCAGATGCTGGAAGGACTCGTCCTCGCCGCCGGACGCATGCGCGAGCAGCGTGTCGATCGCGGACATCAGCTCTTGGCGAGGAGCAGACTCGGCCTGGGACGGTTGCGGTGCGCTCCGGTCCAGCTCATGGAGCGGCAGCCCCGCTTCCTCCGCGATTCCAAGGACCTCCGGAATGGCGCCGTGCACGAACTCCGCGCCGAGCTCGATCGGCCCTTCTGCCGTGTGGCGCGTCCAGATGCGGCCGCCGAGCCGATCGCGCGCTTCGAGCAGCAAGACGCGAAGCCCGGCGCGGGTGAGATCCCGCGCGGCGGCCAACCCGGCAGCACCTGCACCGACCACGATGACATCCGGCTTGATCATGGCTCCTCTGGACGGCGATTCAGGGCCGTGAAAGCGTGAATGGTGCCCCCGTGATCGAGCTGCTGACTTCCGCCGATGGTCCGCTCTTCCGCCAGCTCTTCGCGATCTACGCGTCGTCGATCACGCCGCGCGAGCAGAAGCCCGAAGAGTGGCTGCGCGCCATGGTGGCCGCCCCGGAGTACCGCGTTTCGATCGCGCAGAGCGACGGCCGCGTGCTCGGATTCAGCATATTGTTCGTGCCGCCGAGCGAGGGCTTCACGCTCCTCGAATACATGGCGGTGACGCCCGAAAAGCGCGGGCACGGGTTCGGCGGCGAGTTGTTCCGGCGCACCGCCGTGCACTCGCTCGCTGCCGACGGCGCCCGCTTGCCCGTGGTGCTCGAGATCGACTCGGATCGCGAAGCGTCGACCGACCGGGCGCTTCGTACGCGCCGGGCCCACTTCTACCGGCGCCTCGGCTGCGTGAAGATCGCCGGCCTCGAGTACTCGATGCCGCTCCAAGGAGCGGGTGCGCCGCCCGAAATGGACCTGATGATTCACCCGGCGGAGCCGCCCGAGCCGCTCCCTCGCAGCGATTTGCAGCGATGGCTGCAAATCATCTACCGCGACGTCTACCGCTGCTCGCCGGACGATCCGCGGATTGGCGCGATGGTCGCGCCGCTGCCCGATCCCGTCCCAGTCGAATGACGGCTCGAATGACGTGTAGAGTGGCCCGGAAAGGAAGACCGACATGGCCACTGGTAACGCGGGCGCCGACGTTTTGCTGGCGTGGACCCAAGCAGGCGTTATCGCCCAAGCGCTCGGATCGATCGGCATCATTCTGACTCTTTGCTACTCCGCGTGGACGTTCGCAACCACCCTGCGGGAGCGAAACTACGCCGAGCTCGACCGAGCCTATTTCGACCTCCTGAAAATCGCGCTCGAACGGCCGTACCTCTTGACCTCGCAGCCGCCCGCGGATCCGCTCAAAGCAAGGGAGTACGACGCCTACGCGGCGATGGTGTGGAACTTCCTCGAGACGATCGTGGACCGCTGCGAAGGCACGGCGGACAGGCATTTGCGGGACACGTGGTATCCGATCGTCGCGACCGAGAATGCCATGCACCGGACCTGGTTCGACATGCCGGAGAATCGACGCAAATTCAAAGAGCGTTTCCGGCGCTACATCGAAAAGAACTACCCGGTTTCGGCCGCGCCGTCAGTTGCAACCGATGCGGCTCGTCGATAGCGCGACGTCGTCGAACCACAAAGTCATGGCCTGGCCGAGACGAGTGCCGTTCAGCCAAACTTCGATATCGCCCGAAGCCGCGTCCGTGTGAAATTCGAAGCACGTCCACGTCTGCGGAGGAATCGTCATCGACTTGAAATTGTAGAGGGTGCTGCCGCCATCGCTCGATCCGGTGCTGCCGCTCGTAGCGCCGGACTGGGCACCCGAGGTCGCTCCCGAAGAGGCTCCGGACGCGCCCGCGGCACCGGAGGCACCCGCGACGCCGGAGGCACCCCCCGTCCCAGTCGTGGATCCGCGCGATCCTTCCCTCGCGCTGCCTGACCATGACCCGCTCGTCATGGACCGGCGCCGAGTCATGCCGAACGCGCCGCGATCATGCCGTGCACCTGGCCACTGCCATATGGAAGCGTTAGAGCAATATCTTCAATTGCTTCTTCTGTAGCCCTCATTTTGCGTTGTTTCGTCCTCCGCAATCGAATCCGTTTCGGCAATTTCTCGTTTGCGTTTCAGTGGATCCGCGAACTCGCCGATTGAGACTGGGCAATGGACGGCGACGACCGGGCTTCACGAAATAAGCTGCTATTGACCGCGGCGGACGAATGTGGTCGCTTGCCGCCTGCATGACCGGACGACTTCGCGTCGCTGGATAACCTCGAAGATCGATTCAAGCGTCGGACCCGTAGGCCTCGCATCCTCGCAGGCCGGAGCGAGCGTCTTGCCTAAAGCTCCGACGCAATTGTGGAAAAGGGAGCATTCGCATGTCGACGACACGGACGATCTACAAATTGGGTTTCACGACCCTCACTGTCGTGGGACTGAGCGTCGGAGCGTGCAGCTCCGACGACAACAGCGGCGGCAAGACCAATAACAGCGTCCCCGACGCCGGCAGCACTCCGGACGCCAGCACCACGAACGAAGCCGGCAACGGCAACCCGGGCGGCTTCCAAATCACGAGTCCTGCCTTCACCGCCGGCCAGCCGCTGCCGGATTCCGCGACGTGCAAAGCGCAGGCGTTCGGCGGTGGATCGTCCCCCGAGCTCGATTGGACGAACGGGCCGGCAGGCACCCTGAGCTACGCGATCGTGCTCAAAGACTTCAGCGCCGTGGAAACCGCGGTCCCCGATCACGCCTATCACTGGGCGGTCTGGGACATTCCCGCGTCGTTCTTGAAGCTTCCGGCGAACCTCCCCGCCATGACGCCGACTTTGTCCAGCGTGGGCAACGCGCAGCAGTGGGAGGGTGGACCCAGCCCGACTGCGACTTATTTCGGCCCCTGCCCCGCCTGGATGACTTTGTGCAATCCGGCCATGGCGGCGGAAGAGGATAGCTACGCCTTCATCGTCTACGCCATTGGAAGCGCGATGCCCGCCGTCCCAGCCATGCCCACGACGGGCAACTACGTGCACATGCTGGACGATTACTTCCAGAGCGTCGCGCTCGGGTCCGCGGAACTGCATTTCACGTCCGATGCCGTTCCTGCGTCGGTTCCGGCCGGCTTTTGCCCGGCGCCCTCGGACGCGGCGGCTCCCACCGACGCGACGAACGACGTCGCCGTCAGCGACAGCGCTGCGACCGACGCCGTGGCGACCGACGCGGTCGCGAAAGACGCGGAAGACAGCGACGCCACCGACGCCGCGCACGAGTAGTGCTGAGCCCGTTCTGACGCGGCCGAGCGGAACGAGTGACCGCGGGGCGGCCTCGGCTGGCCCGCGGTCTGGTAAATCGAACGACGCGTTGCCTAATTTCGGGCGCCCTTGCCCATTGTAAGGGCTGTTAACGAATTGGAGGCACGCCGAATGGTCAGAGTGAAAGTTTACGGATTTACGGTCGTTGGACTGGCTGGCCTTGTGGTCGGCGTGGCGTGCGGCTCGAGCAGTAACGGGGGCCCGAGCGGTTCTTCGGGTACGTCCGGGACGAGCGGCACGTCCGGAACGACGACCGGTGCTACGGGCGGGACCGGCTCCACGGGCGCGACAGGAACTGGAACGGGCGCGACGGGGACGAGCACCGGAAGCTCCGGGAGCGGCGGCCTTATGTGTGGCGGGTCCCTGACGTGCTCCGGAACGACGTCGACGTGCTGCATCACGAGTGACTCCGCCGCCGACGGCGGCTTCGACTTTGCGTGTGCGGCGGACCAGAGCTCGTGCCCGTCTGGGTCCACCGTGATTGCCTGCGGTGCGGCCACTTGCTCGAGCGGCGACGTTTGCTGCGGCACCGTCAGCGGCATGACCTACAACGCGGCGTGCACCCCCGCCGCATCGTGCACGGGCACGCAGGTTTGCTCGGCCACCGGTGGACCGGCGTGCCCGAGCGGTCAAACCTGCAGCGTCTATGGCGTCTGCGCTACGCCGTTCGATGCGGGTCCAGCGTGCTCGACGTCCGATCCCTCGACCTGCCCGAGCGGAGACACCTGCTACGGAGCGCCGGACGCCAGTACCGGTAGTTGCTTCCCCACCGTCGTGACCTGCTCAGCGTCCGATTCGTCGAGCTGCTCGAGCGGGCAAACTTGCTTCACGTACGGCGACAGCGGGGCGGGCATTTGCGTCCCGTCGTATGACGGCGGCGGCGGCGGCGGAACGAGGAACGATTCGGGCACCACGCCCCAAGACTCGGGGAGCCCCACCGGGAACCTCGACGCGGGCACCGCGGCGGACGGCGGCTGACGGGACGCGGCGCTCGCTTCGCGCCCCATCACGGCCCCCGACGCGCTCGAAAGGCACTCGGGGGCCTTCACTCCGTGGTCTGCTGCGGAGGCAACCAGTCCGGCGAGATCGGTGCTGGGGCGTCGCTCCCGGTGCCCGCCCTGGGGTGATGCGGATCGAACGAGGCAATCGGCCAAGAGCGCCGCACGACCGCATCGATCGACACCCCGAGCCGCTCCGCCACGCGCAGTTGGTAGCAACGCCACAAGGTGTAGAGCACCGGTAACACTTCGAGCGTCAGGAAGGCGCTCGTGACCAGACCCCCGAGCATGGGCGCGGCGACCCGGCGCATGATCTCGGCGCCTGCACCGTCGGCCCAAAGGAGCGGCAGCAAACCCGCGGCCATGGTCGTGATCGTCATGATCTTCGGCCGGAGGCGCTGCACGGTGCCCTCGGCATGCGCCTCGATGACGTCCTCGCGGCTCCGGAGCCGGCCCTCGCGGACGCGCCGGTGGAAGGCTTCGTCGATGTAGACGACCATCACCACTCCCGTCTGCATCGCGAGGCCCACCGTCGAGAGCAATCCCACCCAGACGGGGGCAGACAGCGGATAGTGGAGCAAGAACAGCGTCCATACGCTGCCGACCAGCGCAAACGGGACCGACACGAGCACGATCAACGCTTCGGTGAGGCTCCCGAACTGCCAGAAGAGAAGGCCCACCATCGCGACGGCCATGAGCGGCACGATCCAGCGAAGACGACGCTCGCCCGCGGCGAGGAGCTGCGATTGTCCCGTCCAGTCGATGCGCTCACCGGGTTGCAGCTGGATGTCCCCGCCGGCCTGGGCGCGCGCCAGTGCGTCTTCGCCGTGGCGCGCGTAGCTCTCGACGTCCACTCCATCCAGGAGATCGACGTAGACGTACGCCACGAGGTCACTCCCCTCGGTGCGAATGACGCCCGGCTCGGTCACGTAGACCGGCTCTCCCAGGAGAGCGAGGGGCACCGGTAGCCCCGACTCTGAACGCACCGTGACCTCCCGCAGATCATCGGCGTGCTCGCGCCCCATGTTCATCTCGGCGGCCACGCGGACGCGGTACGGCTTCCGTTGCGGCGACATCTCCGCGATCGCCTCGGGGTCGGCGTGCGCGTGGTCGTGCTGGTAGGTCATCCCCGTGCCGTGCTCGTGGGCCGTGTGCGAGCTGGCCCGCCGCGCCGCGAACGCCCGCACGGACAGCTCGAGCTCCCCGACTTGACCGCCGGTGGTCATCCGATCCGTCGTGTCTTTGAGGACGTTCGGGTCGACTCCGTAGCGCGCCAGCGCCTCCGGGTCGGGACGAAACGTGAGCCACGGCTCGCCGCCGAGTGACTCGAAGGCAGCGCTGCGCGTGCCCGGAAGCCGGCCCGCCCAGGCCTGCACCGCCGCACCGAGGTCGTTCAAGCGCTGCGGCGTCGCCGCCACGATGCGAATTCCGACGGGCGTTCGTACGCCGTTCGTCGACATCATGTCCATGCGCGCTCTCGCCGGCGCGGTCCACGCGCTCGTCCAGCCGGGCAAGCGACTGGCGTCGTCCAGCTTCGCGACGAGCTCCGCCACCGTCTCCGGCGTTCGTTCGGGCCACGCCAGTCCGAGCACGGGCTTGATCCACGACGGCGCCCAGCTCGAGTACCAGCGGGACCGCGGCTGGAGCGGCCACTCCGCAGGAGGCTTCAGGCGAATCGTCGTCTCGGCCATCGAGTACGGCGCGGGGTCGGTCGCCGTGTCGGCACGTCCGACCTTCCCGAACACGCTTGCGACCTCGGGGAACTGGGTGATGATTCGGTCTTGCCGGCGGAGCTCCACGGCGGCTTCGCCCTCGCTGACCCCGGGCAACGTCGTCGGCATGAACAGCAAATCCCCTTCGTCGACGCGCGGGAGGAACTCGCCGCCCAGGCGTGGCAAGAGAGGAAGGCACGACGCCACCGCAAGCACGGCCGTGATCAGCGTGAACGCCGGTCGCTCCAGCACGAACGTGACGAAAGGCCGGTATGCGCGCACGAGCCGGCTCGTGATCGGGTTCGCGAACTCGCCGCGAACACGCCCGCGCAGGAGGCGATCGCGGAGCGCCGGAGCCACGGTCATGGTCACGAGCGCCGCGGTGCCGATCACGAGCGTCTTGGTGAGGGCGAGCGGACGGAGGAGGCGGCCCGTCTCACCCGAAAACGCGAACACCGGCAGGAAGCTGAGCGCCGTGATCACGAGGGAGGTGAGAATCGCGGGAACGAGCGTCCCCGCCGCCGCGAGCAGCGCGGCGCGCTTCTCCTCTCCAGAGGCGTCCGGACGTAGCTTTTCGAGATGGCGATGGCAGGCCTCGAGCGCCACGACGTCCGCGTCGATGGCCATCCCGAGGGCGATCCCGATCCCTCCGAGGCTCATGATCGTGGCGGGGACGCTCAGGAGGCGCATCCCGATGAACGTGAGGAGCACGACGAGCGGCAGCGTGAGGAGTGGGACCAGCGCGCTCCTCCCGTGGAGCAGGAAGAGCACGATCACGATGGCCACGACGGCGACTTCTTCGGCCAGCGCGCGAAGCAGCGTG
Source organism: Polyangiaceae bacterium (assembly GCA_035482215.1). Classification (GTDB taxonomy): domain Bacteria; phylum Myxococcota_A; class Polyangia; order Polyangiales; family Polyangiaceae; genus Palsa-1150. Next base: position 13,756 of record DATHQY010000170.1, read on the forward strand.
TGCTCGACGCGGCCCGCGAGATCGAGCCGGTTGTACACGGTGTGGAGCGTCACGTTGCGCGGCAGGCGCCGGCGCAACTCGTTCAGCTTCCGTTCCACGGCTTCGATGACGGCTCGCGGATCCGCGCCGCGCTTCGCGACGACGATCCCTCCCACGGTCGCTTCGGCCCCGTCGAAGTCGGCGATGCCCAGAGGCATGTCCGCATTGATCGTGATGTGCGCCACATCGCCGACCTTCGCAGCACCGTTCACCGCTCGTGCGAGCGGGACTTGCTCGAGATGCGTGTCCTCGCCGTTGCCGCGCGCCACCGGAGCGAGCGCGGACAGGACGTCGCTCACGGCGACGCCCCGCACGCGCAGCTCCTCGGGAGCGGCGACGACGAGCAGCTCGTCCACCGGCTCGCCGACCGCCGCGACCTCGGCCACCCCGGGAATCGCTTCGAGCGCCGGCCCCACGAGGATGTCCTGGAGCTGCCGCAGGGCGGGCGACGCGCCACGAACGGTCGGGTTCACGAGAGCGTATTGGTAGATCCACCCCGTGCTCGACGCCGTGGGTCCGATCTGGATTCGGACGTCCGGCGGCAGTGCGTCCCGGCACCGATTGACGCGGTCCTCGATCTCGTAGCGATGGCGATCGAGTCCAGACGTCGAGTCGAAGATGACGTCGACGTAGGCCGTTTCCGACATCGACGAACTGCGGAGCGCCGTCGCGCCGTCCACGGACTTCAGCGCCTCGGTCAGCACCCGGGTAACGCGGGTGGCGACCTCGGTCGAGGGATGGCCCGACCAGTCGGCGAGGATCCCGATCTGCGGATCCGAGAGGTCGGGCACGGCGTCGCGCGAGAGGCCGCGACGCGCGATCTCCCCGGCGACCGCCAGGACGAGGCCCAGGCCGATGACCACTGCGGCGTGACGCGTGCACCATTCGACCAGGCGGGCCATCATCGGGCAGCCTCCTCTCGCGCGACCCGGGCGGCCTGCAAGCGCCGCTCTGCGTCGACGAAAAATGTGTAACCGGCGACGACGGACTCGCCTTCGTTCAAGCCCGAGAGCACGACGACGGCGCCGGTGTCGCTACCGGTGTGCTCGCCCACGTACCCCGAGTCGAGGATTCGCCCGACGTGGATCGCGCGCTTCGCGAAGGGCTCGCCCTGCCGCGACGAGGCGAGCACGTACGGACCGGTCCCGGAGTAGAGCACCGCGCTCAGGGGGACGACGAGGAGCTCACGTGCCCGCGCCGCGATCTGAAGCGAGCCCACGTCGACGCCATGGTCGGCTCCGGCGGGCGGCTCGTGCGGCTCGTCGAGCCGAAAGTGGACGGTCACCGTGGACGGGTCGATCGGAGATCGCGAATCGAGAAGAAGGTGGGCTTTGATGCCCATGTTCGGCGAGACCCCGCCGAAGAACACCGCCGGTTCTTGCGGGCCCAATCCGATGAGATCGTCCTCGTAGAGGACCGCCGTCCCCTCGCCGTCCGCCGCGACCGAGGCCGCCGCCCGGACCTGGGAAGCGACGAAGCGGCGCTCGGCGCGCGCGATGATTTGCCCTTGATCCGCCGAGGCCTTGCCCGGCGTCCCATGCTCGGGCACGAGAGCCATGTTGCAGATGGGGCAGTCGCCCGGCGCATCGCGGACAATCTCCGGATGCATGGGGCACACGTAGCGACCCACGGTCGCCGCGGCACGCGAGCCCTCCCGCGCGCCGGGCCGCAGGAGAGGCAGAGCAAGGGCCAGGGCGAGCGCCACGGCCGGAAAGAGGAGGAGCAGAACGCGCGCCACCACGACGAACGGCGGCACCCTCTTTTCGAAGGTACCGCCGTCGGACCGAGGCCGCGACGACCTCTCGGCCGTCGCGGACGCGGGCGCCTCGCCGTTCATGCGCGGACCACGCTGGGGGCGCGGACCATCAGAACGCCGAGAATGCAGCGAACGAGTTGTTGCCTGCCGTCGTTTGAATGCAGTAGCCGTTGTGGCGCATCGGAGGCAACGGACTGTTCCAGTTGCCGTTGAGCGGCTCCACGCGGCCATTGACCGTCAGCTGACGCCCGGCGGCGAAGCTGCTGCTCTCTCCCCCCTGGATCCGCGACTGGGTCTCGAAGCACGTGGCTCCGGTGCCCAGATTTCCAGACTGGAAGTTGCTTCCGTCGGCCACCGTGAAGACGACGGGATTGTTGCAGAGGCCCGAGCACGGTGTCGGCAGAGTCGTCGCCAGGCAGTCGGAGGTGCATTCCGAGATACCGACGTTCGGCGTTCCGCGTTCGCCGCTACCGATGGCGCCGAGGCACGTGGCCTCGTTGCCCGCCTGGCCTGCGGCGAGGCATTGCTGCGCGAACGGCAGGTTGTTGCCCTGGCAGAATTGGGCGAGCTGGCCGCACGCGGTGTTGGGGAGCGCGGTCCAGAGCGCGGGGTTCGCGGCGGGCGTCTGCCCGGTCTGCGCCTGGAAGACGGAGCGGGCGGCATAGAGCGCGCCGTTGAAGAGAACGCGGTCGTTGACCGCGTAGCGCACCTGCGGCGTCCACTGCCCGCCGTTCGTGCTCGCCTCGTTGTTCACGCGATCCCAGAGGGCGAATTGCGTGTCGGGTGTCTGACCGGCCACCGAGGTGTGCGCCGTCGTCACGCGAAAGTCCGCGTTGTTGAACGCGACGACCGTGCCGACCTTGTAGCTCACCCCCGCCGCCCAGGAATTCACGATGACGAGCTCCCGCATCATGTCGTGGTCCTCGTGCCCGACGAGGTGGCAGTGCCAGACGTAACCGGGGCCTGCGACCGGATCCGGGAAGGCGGTCGGGTCGAAGGGGAACTGGTTCTGGCCCGGCTGAACACCTCCCGACGCGGTCGCCTGCGGCGCCCAGCGCACGAGGATCCGGGTGAGAAACCCCGTCGGAGCCTGAACGGTGTCTTTCCAACCCGTCTCCACCGGCGTCGGCAGAATGACCGGCCCCTGCAGATAGGGTGTCGGGTCGAGCGTGATCTGGCTCGTGATCGGGTTATGACCGTTCAAGAGGGCCCACTGCTCGCCGTAGGACGCCGAGTCGAAGGCCTGGCGATTCAGGACCTGGAACTCGAGCAAGTGGATGTGAATCTGGTGGGTATTGAGGTCCGAGTCACCGGCGAACTCGGTCCCGGGGCCGCCCGGGAAGACCGTGAGGAGATCCCACTCCTCCGTGGATCCCACGAGCGCAAACTCGGTGGGCGGAGTGTCGAAGTCCAGGCCGTCGATCGAGCGCTTGTCGAAGGTCGCCGACAACGGGTCGTCGTCCACGAACGTCCGGAGCACCTTGGTGCGCTTGGGCGCGTTGGCCGTGAGGACGGGCCGCGGCGGGAACAACGAGGCCGAGAGCGTCGGCGGAGTGACGGGCGTGGTGTTCTGGACCGTGAACTGCATCACCACTTCGGTGGTCCCGGAGGGCTGTCCCGCGTGGCCCGTCGTGTTGATCATCGCGATCTTCGTGCCCGCCGCCAACTTCGAGAAGTCGATGAGGACGTCGGCGCGCTCGGTGATCCCGATCTGGACGTCGTTCGACGGGAGCGGTGCGGGCAGATACCCGCCGTCCGAACCGATGACGGTGAACGGCACGAGCGTGCTGTTGCACTGTGCGCTGTTGCCGTCGGCCGAGACGGTGACGAGGCTGTTCGTCCCGTCGGCGTTCTGGGCCGCATTCCAGTCGCCGACGCAGAGCTGAAAATCATAGAGCTGTGCGTTCGATCCGGCCAGCATGCGGAACCGGTACTCCTGCCGGTTCACGTTCAAGTTCGGCCACACGCTGCCGTTGACCATGACCTCGTCGGCCGCCTCGTTGTACGACCAGTACGGCTGATTCGGCGGCGAGTCGCCCCCGTTCAAGTCCCCCGCGTTCGCGGAGTTCAACGTTCCGCGGTCCGGTGGGAAGTCGAGGTTACCGTCGGTGTAAAATCGGCGGTTGGCGAACGCGAGCGGAATCTCGAATTGGCCCTGGGGCAGCGGCGAGGTCGGCGCGTCGAGGGCAGTGCCCGACGGATCGCGGATGAAATCCGCGCTCCCGACGACACCCGAGTAGAGGCCGATGCGCGTCACGCCCATCACGTGGTCGTGATAAAAGAGTTGCGTCGGCGACTGCTGGTTCGGCTGTAGATACACATTGGTCACGAAGCTCGGGCCCTTGTAGGTCAGACCCGGCGTGAACCACTCTTCGGCGGTGCCGTCCATCGTCGGCGGAACGGCCAGGCCGTGCGTATGCGTGACGTGCGCGACCGGGAAGAGCGACTTGGCGTAACCGGGCGGAAAGAGGTTGAAGGGCGGGGTCGGCACTTCGATCGAGAGTGGGTTGGCCCAGTGGAGCGTCGGGTCCACCTCGAGGAAGGCGGGCTGTTGGATGTTGTCGATCCACGTGATCTGGCTGGGAATGCCTTTGGTGTTTTCGAAGACCGCCCCGGGCGTGACCGTGAGTGTCGAGCTCGTCGTCGAGCCCTTCGGGTGGGCGGACCCTTGGTAGCCGAGCACGACCGTCGCCGGGAAACCCGGGGGCAGCATCTGCGACGTCGACTGAACGACCGAGAGCGAATAGTTCTCCTGGACGACCTGGCCATTTTTGGTCACCGGCGTCGGTGTCCAGATCTCAAGCGCCGGTCGCGGATCCGGCTCCGGACCCGGTCCATCGCGATGTTCCGGGTGACCGTGGCGGCCCAGACCCAAAGCGGACTTTCGCCGCGATACACGCCTCGATCGATGGCGGTGATGAGGCGCTCGAGCGCGCACTGGACCAGGTCCTCGAATTCGATATCGTTCGGGCCGAGGGCGCGCTGCAGCGTCGCCTCCACGACGGGACGGAGGTCGGCGATCTTCGCCATATCGCCTGTGATGCAGCAGCGAGCCATGGCGTCCCCCCCGGGGCCCGAATTCGCGACATATCGCCGCGTCGACCTTCAACGAGCCTATTCCCGCATGCGTGCAAAGCGCAATAGTCCTTTCGCGTCCGCGAGAGGATCATTCGCGTTCCACCATGCGGAAATATTTCTCGATATTGTCGAAGCTGCTCCCCGCATCTTTGGTGATGCGTGACGCGGATGGCCCGTGCCGTAATCGCAATTAATTAAGGAGTGGAGGAGGCGGCACTTTCGGCGCAATTTGCCATGCGATATTTGGCAATTAGCGAAGGACGCGACACGCAGGCTCTGTCCCGCCCGGCCTGGTAGGGGGGATGGCGGACGCGACCGATCCAATGGGCCGGTCGCAGTTACCGAGTTGTGCGAGCTCTCCCACGCCGACGTCGGCCGACGTCCGTCGCCTCGGTGCGCGACCGTTGGGCGCATGGCCCATCAGCACGGCGAGGTGGCCTGGCCGATGTCGCACTCGCGCGTATGCCCGACTCGTTCAAATGTAGCCGATGGGCGCGACACGTCGTCCACGAAGCACGGCTTTGCCGACGCGGAACGCGTGATAGGCGCGACGCTTGACCTCATCTTCCACCGGCTTCGTCCCGACGACCGACGGCGAGAAACCGAACCGACGCAGCGCGTAGTTCGCCATGAACGTCTCGATCTTCGCAATGCTCGCGCGCGTGTTGAAGAGTATGCTGAACGTTGCGGTGATCCCGGCGCCCGTTTGGATCGCGTGCGGGCTGCCCATGGGCATGAAAACGCCGTCGCCTGCGGCGAGGCGGAAGACTTGCGCGCGCTCCGCCACCTCGGGACGAAAAGGCAATGGGGTGCTGGCCGCGTAGAAGTCCTCCCGGGCCCGCATCGGGACGACGGTCGGGTCGCGCCCGTCCCATACGTGGATGGTCTTCGGACCCCGCAGGTGGCAGAGGACATTTTGTTCGTGATCCACGTGAAAAGGCGTCACGGACGCGGGCGACGCGAGGAACGCCGATGCGTCACGGCGAACCAACCCGCGCTCCCGCGCAGGGAGCAGCGCATCGACCTCGTCCAAGAAGGCATCGATCAGGGGGCGGTAGACCGGGTCGAGGTAGAGGCGGTTGATTTGAACGAACACGCGGGCGGAGCCGAGCCCGTCGATGGCGCGCCGGAGGGCCTGCCGCCCGGGGTCGACGGACAGGATACCGCCGAATGGAGTCTCGAACTTCCGCTCGCCGTCGTGGAAGCGGACGTACTTGGGGTCCTGACGCATCGCGGCTTCGGCGAGCCGGTCTACGGTCAATAACGGATGGTCGGCCAGGCGATGGCGGATGGGACGAATAACGTCCTGGTCCAGGGGACCCGTGGTTTCGAGCAGGCGCATAGCCAGAGTCCTTTCCGACGCGTGCGGCCGCCGACGTACTGCTGCGCACGTCAAAGGCAAAATGCCACACTCTACCAACCAACGATCAACCGATTACTCTAGATATTATTGTGACGATGTCGCGCGATCGCAACCCGATCATCGGTAGAGCGTCTTGCCCGCAAGCCGCGCCACCACCCGCCCCGCCAGAGCTGCGAACGGCGGGCGCCGCACGGCCGATTCAGCGCCTGGCTCAGGCGCCCATGCTTGGTTGACGGACGCCCCCGAGTCCGGTTGCGGCCGCTCGAGCGGCCTTGTTTGACGCAGAGACATCCATCGTATTGCGCATCGACGGTCCCTGACGCTCCGCGGCTCGTCCCGCGCCTATGAGATTCGGTCATGGCAGTCATTACAATTACTGGATAGGACACGGCGCCAATGCGGAATACTCTCCTCCGCGAGCCGAACGCATTCGCTTCGCACAGTCGTAAGCAAGAGGAGAAAGCCAATGAGCGCAGCAGTTACGCGGTTAGAGCAGCCGATTTCGGGTTCGTTGAAGGTTCAACCTCTCCAGCCGACGATCGGCGCGGAGATTTCGGGGATCGATCTTCGCTCGTCTCTGTCGACGGAGCTTCGCGATCAGATCAAGGCGACCTTGCTCCAATACAAGGTCGTGTTCTTTCGTGACCAGCAGCTCAATCGCGATCAACAAATCGCCTTCGCCCGGCAGTTTGGCCCGGTCTACACCCCGCCCTACGCGGCTGCCAAACCGGTCAACGGCGCGCCGGGTCTGCATCTCATCGCCGCGACGAAGGAGCTGAACGAGCGCCTGGCGGCTCGAAAGACAGAATTCTGGACGGGTTTTCACAGCGACACGAACTGGCGGCTGGTGCCGAGTTGGGGTGCGGTCCTTCGTGCGGTGGATCTGCCGGCCGTCGGGGGCGACACCATCTGGGTCGACGCCGGGCTGGCCTACGAGGGGTTGCCGGCCGACGTGAAGACCCGCTTGGATGGGCTCTTCGCAACCGTCGACTTCCGCGAAGAGCTCCTCAAGAACGGCCATGATTATCCCATCGTTGCCCACCCCGTCGTGCGGACGCACCGCGAGACGGGCAACAAGATTCTCTGGGTCGACCTCGGCAAGAAGCCGCACATCATCGGCCTCGACCTCGCGGAAGGAAAAGAGCTCCTGAAATTGATCGCCGAACAATATGCTCGACCCGAATACCAGATTCGGTTTTCTTGGCGCCCCGGCTCGGTCGCGTTCTGGGACAATCGCGCGGCGGTGCACTACGCCGTGCGCAACTATGGCGACTATCCTCGGGTGCTCGAGCGCGTGCTGATCGCAGACGAGAAGCTTTGGAGCGATCTGTAGACGAACGGGAGGCGGCCCCGCCCCTACCGTCCCGACCGAGCTTCAGGCCATCGGCCCAAGATGACGGAGAGCGCTCGCAGCTGGAGAGCAGCGACGAGGGCGTCCGGTCGTCCCGCGGGACGGAGCGCCTGCATGCACACAGAGGTCGTGGAGCTCTGCGAAAGGATGCGGGCTCTCCTTCGCATCGCCCCTCTCGCCCTACAGATTGGGGCTTCGCGCTAACGACAACGCGGGCCCGCGCACCGCGGGTGTTACCGTTCTTTCATGCGAGTCCGTCCTTCCGATGCGGTCACTTCGTGCGTCCTCGCACTGGGTCTCTGGCATTGCGGGTCGAATGGTGGCCCGTCCCGCGGCGGCGCGAGCGCTCAAGACGCCGCGAGCGGAACGAGCGGGGTGACAGGGAGCGGCGCCGGCGGCGCCACAGGCACCACCGGTGCCGGCGCCACGGGCACCACTGGTGCCGGCGCCACAGGCACGACCGGCGCGGGCGCCTCCGGTTCGACGGGTGCCGTTACGAGCGGAACCGCGGCCACCGGCACCTCGTCGACCGGCTCGGCCGACGGCGGGACGGACGCGGGCGCCGCGACGGGCGTCGCGATCGCGACGTTCGTCGGCGTCAACGGCCTCATTGCCGATTCGGTCACGGACCTCGCCCCGATCGGAGTCGTGCGCGAGTACCACAACTGGGGATGGCTCGGGAATAACTACGACGATTTGCCCTATCCGCAAACACTCTACACTCCCAACATCGACGACTTCGGGTGGGACTGGGACACGTTCTTCTCCGATCTCCAGTCGATGGGAGTGAGCGGCTTTCCCGCGGTGCAAGGAGCCGCGCCCTGGGTCGCGGACGGGGGCGTCCCTCCTGCGGAAGGCAGTCCGACAGACGCCGCGTCTTATCGCGCCCACGGCGACACCATGTTCCAGATCGCGGCCCGATGGGGGAGCACGACGGTCGCCGATTCGCTTCTCAAGCTGGAGAACGACCAGACACGCGTGAGCGGCCTCGGAACCGTTCGTTATTTCGAAGACTACAACGAAGAAGACAACGCAACGGGCTTCACGGGCGACGTATTTGCGGCCATGGCCAGCGCCGACTACGACGGGGATCAGCAACGATTGGGCACGACGATCGGGGTGAAGAACGCCGATCCGAGCGCGATGCTCGTGATGGGCGGGCTCTCCGGGGCCTACGGAAAAGGGCAAACGTGGATCGATTCGATCACGACCTTCCTCGATGCGATGCGCACGTGGTCTGCGGCGCATCGCGGTGGGAGCTTTCCCGCCGACGTGATCAACGTCCACTATTACAGCTTCGGGCCCGGCGCGCCCGCGCCCGCGCTCAGCCCCGAGGACGACGGTGTGCAAGCGAAGCTCGCCGCCGTCGTCGCCTACCGCGACGCCAACCTGCCCGGCAAACCCGTGTGGTGGACGGAGTTCGGTTATGACACGTTCGCGGGATCGCCTCTCCACGCTCCCGCTCTGGGGTCGAACTCCGCGTTCGTCGTGCAAGGGCAGTGGCTCGTGCGCGACCTCCTCGCGGCGCTCGCCGCGGGCATCGAGCGAGCGACGCTGTTCGAGCTCGACGACACCTGCACCCCGCCCGACACATCATGCAACACCCAATTCGCGACCGCGGGTCTCTTGCCCCTTCCGAGCGGCACCGCGCCGAAGGCCGCGTGGTACTTTCTCGCGGCATTTCGCGCCAGGCTGCAGACGATGGTCTATCGCGGCGAGACGGCTTCCGGCGCGGCGGACGTGCGCATCGCTTCGTTCGCGGATACGGCCGGCGGGACAAGCGGAAGCGGCGGTGCGCTGGTCGTGTGGTCGCCGACGAGCACGGCCAACGTGCACACGGGCTATGCCCTCGCCCTCCCCGCGGGGGCGGGCACGGCAACGGCGGTGGCTCTCGCCGACCAGCAGGCGAACGGCGTAGCAAGCACCCTCTCGCCGGAGGGCGGAAGCGTCACCCTCGACGTGAGCGAGACGCCGACGATCGTGCTTTATGGGCCGTAGGCAGTCCGCATCGAGGACCGCGGCGTCGAACACGAAAGGCATCTCGTGCATTGCCCGGTCGCCGTCGCGCAGCCATCGCGGAGCACCGTGACGTTCATTCCTACGTAGGAATGCGCGCGAAGCTCATCGCCTAATGTCCATGATGTTGGTTGTGGCCGAATCGAACCAGTAAATGTCGTTCGAGTTCACCATTACTTGCACCGGTGTGACGACGCCGTTCGTCGACGTCGCGATCGTGGTAATCGCGCCGCCACCGATCGGCATCGAGGCGATCAAAGGGGGGTTCGCGTTTGCGATGTAGAGGCTCCCGGCGTTGATCGTGAAGAAATTAATCTGATTGAAGCCGTTGGCCGATGAAGCCAACGTCGTGGTGGTGCCGCCTCCGATTGGCGTTCGGAGCTTGGGGACGACGTACTGCGGCAAGTATCCGCCTCGTTCATCTCCCCGCCACCCCCGTTGACCGCAGACGTGCGCACGACATCCGAGAATATCTCAGTACTCTTCAGGAAGGAGCGCCGTCGTCACAGAGCGATCCGCCTCGATGATGACCGAAACCTTCACGCCGGTCGCGGTCGCGTACGCGGAGAGAACGCGGGCTCCATTGGCGACGGCGTCGTCGTTGGCGCGCGCGTCGTCGGCGCCGACCTCGCCCCAGTCGCCGTGGGCGTGCCAGGCGAGTGCGCCGATCAAGAAGCCCTGGTCGACGGCACCGAGGACGCCTGACGTCGCGACCACTTGGCCGAGGTTGAAACGAGGCGGGGCGCAAGTGAGACGCCGCGGTTCACGGAACCGCGACTCTCTCCGCGTTCCGCGGCAAATCTGGTCGGGGAGGCGGGATTTGAACCCGCGACGACGAGCACCCAAAGCTCGTGCACTACCGGACTGTGCGACTCCCCGGTGAATCGATCGACGCGGCTCTTCCTAGCACACCGCGCGAGGCCGCTCTCCCCTCGGCCGGCCCCGTTCTCTTCTCTTGCCGGGACCGAGCGCGGCCCCTCCCTCAACCCCCGCGAAGCGCCGCGAAAGCCCGCGGCAACCCACTCGCGCTGGCGCGCAGAGCCACATAAATGTGGTCCCGGTCCGTCTCGATCGCCCGCACGCTGACCACGGGCGTCACGACGCCGAGAATCCAGCGCAGCCCGGGGCTGTTGGCAATGGCGGGCACCTTCAT
>DATHQY010000171.1:0-4853 GCA_035482215.1 Polyangiaceae bacterium
GCAGCAAGAAGCGGCCATCTTCAAGGCATCGACCCTGTCGAAAAACCGCGTGCTCTACGCGCCCGAGGTCCCGATTCGCGTCGACTCGCCCAACCTTCTGCTGCGGGCACTGTGCTTGCCCGTCGGACTGCTGCTCGGCGCCGGCCTTGTCCTGGGGCGAGCGCTTTTCGGATCGTCGTTCGAGAGTGCCCACGACGTCCGAAGGAGCATCGTGGGCGTACCCGTGCTGGCGACGATCCCGCGCGCAGGCGCGCGGCGCCGGCCGCGGCGTCTTGAAGGCGAGGCGCCCCACGCGTTCGACGTGACGGCGCTTGGGACGGGCTCCGCGTTCGCCGAGGCATTCCGGACGCTGCGCGCCACATTCCTGGCCTGGAAGGCCGCCTGCGACTCCGGGCTTGTCGTCCTGGTCACGTCACCGCAAGGGGGCGATGGCAAGACGATGTTCACGTGGTCCCTCGCGAGTGCCTTGAGTGCAAGCGACAAGACGGTGCTCGTCGTCGAGTCCGACCTTCGTCGGGCGTCCACGGAGGACGGCGGGCAACACCTGGGACTGAGGAGCGTACTGCGCGGGCTCAGCCACTGGCGAACCAGCCTGGACCGCGTCGTTCTCGCCAACTCCAGCTTTTATGCGTTGCGCGCGGGCGGTCGCGACGCGCCGGAGCTGTTGACCCTGGCCAAGATGACCGAGGTGATCGACGAAGTCAGACGCTCGTTCGACTTCGTGCTCATCGACAGCGCGAGCTTCCCGGCTGCCTCGGACGCCCTCGTGCTGTCGCGATCCACCGACGTGACACTCAGTCTCGTCCGGGTCGGGCAAACGCCGCGCACGCTCACCGCCGACCACTTGCACGAGCTTGCGGCCCACACGACGGACCTCGCCGTCGTGGTCAACAACGCCGTGGAAGCGTCGCGCGACGGCAGCGAGGGCGTCGAGTCGAAGCCGAAGGCGCGCCTAACCAACGGCACGTCGGCGGGCGCCGGCGATTCCATAACCGCGCGGCTCCGCTGGGACGCGCCGAGCGCGGGTCCGGTGGCGGTGGCGTCGCGGGACCGCGCCGGGGAGCCATGACCCCCCTCGCGGGCGCCCCGGCCGGCCCCGACGGGAGGAGCGACGGGTCGGTCGGCCGCTCTCTGGGTTCGCTGTCCGACCTGTCGGATGTTCGTGTGCTCGTCGTCGTCCCCGTGCTGAACGAAGTTGGCCACATCGCCGCGCTGCTCGAGTCGCTCCTCGCGAGCGCGAGCGCCTTCCGGACCTATCGCGTCGTCGTGGTCGACGGGGGGAGCACCGACGGGACTCGAAACGTCGTGGCCGCACTCGCGGCCTCCAACGCCCGTGTCTCGTGCATCGACAACCCCCTCCGCTTCCAGAGCGCAGGGGTGAACCTCGCGGTCGAACAGCGAGGGGCCGAGGCCGATATTCTCATTCGCTGCGACGCGCACGCTTCGTATCCCGGCGACTTCTGCGTCCGGCTAGTGGAAACACTGGTCCGACGGGGGGCCGATTCGGTCGTTGTCCCGATGGACACCGTCGGAACCACGCCGCTCCAGCGCGCCATCGCCTGGGTGTCGAACTCCGCGGTCGGCACCGGCGGCGCGGCGCACCGCGGCGGCCACCGCAGCGGTTTCGTCGATCATGGTCATCACGCGGCGTGCCGGGTCGACACGTTCTGCCGTGTCGGCGGGTACGACGCCACATTTTCGCACAACGAAGACGCCGAGTTCGATTGCCGACAGCGTCGGATGGGAGCTCGCATCTGGCTCGATGCGACCACGCGACTGAGCTACTACCCGCGCGCCACCTGGCGTGCCCTTGCCGCTCAATACTTTCGATACGGGGCGGGCCGCGCGCGCACGCTCAAGCGCCACCCCCAATCGCTTCGGCTGCGCCAGTTGCTCGTCCCCTTGAACTTCGTGGCCTGTGTCGGCGGTTTGGCCTTTGGGCCGTTGTGCCGCTGGGCTCTGGCGTGGCCCACCGCATATCTGACGCTTCTTCTTCTGACGTCGGTCACGATGGCCTCGCAGCATCGCTCGGCCGACGGCTTGCTCGCGGGTCCCGCCGCCGGCGCGATGCACGTGGCCTGGGCGTGCGGTCTCATCGGCGGCCTTCTGCGGTCGAGCGATCATGTCTGGGCACCGCAGACGGCCACGCCGCTGCGTCCCGCATTCCCGGGGAGCCACCCGTGAACAATCCGACGGCGTTGCGGGTCATGCTCGTCGATCCATCGCTCTTCACGGGCCCATACGACGCCGCCCTCACTCGCGGGCTCATCGCCGCCGGAGTCCAGCCCACCTGGGCCGTGCGACCTACGCGACCAGGCGACCGCGCCGACCTCGAGCCGGAGCACACGGACGCCTTCTTCTATCGGCACGTCGACGGCCTGGCCGGCCTCCCCGGGGGCCTCCGCGCCGTGGCGAAGGGTGCCTCCCACATCGTGGGGCTCGCCCAATTGATGTTTCGGGTGCGCCGTCGTCGGCCCGACGTGGTGCATTTTCAATGGACTGTGGTCCCCGCGCTTGACGCGCTCGCCATGCTCTTCATTCGTCGCCACAGCACCGTGGTGCTCACGGTCCACGACACCACGCCCTTCAACGGCGACCGCCTCGCATGGCTGCAGAGGGCGGGGTACCGCTGGCCCATGCGCGTGGCCCAGCGCGTGATCGTCCACACGAAGGAGGCGCGGCGCAGCCTCGTCGCACAAGGGCTCTCGAGCGTTGCGATCGAGGTCATCTCGCACGGCCCTCTGCGGCTGCGCGCGCACTCGCCGGCCTCGGCGCGAGCCGAGCGCGACCCCCGCTATACGCTCGTGGTCTTCGGCGAGCTGAAGGCTTACAAGGGGATCGACGTCCTCATCGACGCTCTCGCCCTGCTGCCGGACGCCCTTCGGTCTCGCACGAAGGTGCTGGTCACCGGCCGCCCCCGGATGGACATTGCACCCCTTCTCGAACGCATCCGGTTGCACGGCCTCCAGGGCGTCATCGAACTGCAACCGCGCCGCATCAGCGAAGAGGAAATGGCGGACCTCTTCGCACGCACCGATTGCTTCGTCTTTCCGTACCGCAACGTCGACGCGAGCGGTGTCTACTTCCTCGTTCGGTCGATGGGTCGGTGGATCATCGCTTCGCGCGTCGGCGTCTTTGCCGAGGCGATCGAGGACGGCGTCGAGGGGGACCTCGTGCCGCCCGCAGATGCACCGGCCCTGTCCGCGGCGCTCGCGCGCGCCATCGTCGGCCGTACGAAGCCCGCGTCGCTCCCCACGCCCGCCGGGGCCGAATGGGATGCCATCGGCAGTGCCACGTTGGCCGTCTACCGCGCCGCGCGTCAACCGCGCGGCCGCTCCTGAGGCGACCCGTGCGCGTCAGCGGCTTGCTCCAGCGTTCGGGTCTCGAGGCGCCGCTGCACCCGGCGCACGCGTTCGACGATGTGGCCGCTCCCTGGACGACCGCCCCCGCGAACGCGCCGGGCGTGAGATCCTTCGCGCGCACCGCGATCCACTTTGCCCGAGGTGCCGTGTTCTTCTCCCTGACGGTGCTCGACCGTTTCGGGATCACCTCCGGTTCGACCGCGGTCGACGCAGCCCTCTTTGCCCTCTATTTCTTTCTCGCCGTTGGGCTGCTGTTCGACGGCCTGGCGCTCTCGACGACGAGGGTCCAGATCTTCGCCGCGGTCGTCGCCGCCGCGGTGACCAGTTGGTGGCTCAACCGGTCGGGAGGCGCGGGCCCGTCCACGCTGTCGCTTCTGCTTTTTCTCGCGATGTACGCACCGTTCGTCTTCACGATCCGGCCCGACGTGGACGATCCGGACGACGGGACCGCGCCGGCCACCCAGTTTCTGGCATTCGCCCTTCTCTGCGCCGTCGCGGGCATCTTGCAGTTCTACTTGCAATTCGTGATTCACGCTTCGTGGCTCTTCGACTTCACGCCGGCGATTCCTCCCTCCCTTCGCTGCACCACCGGCTTCAACACCGTGATCAGCGCAGGCCGATTCGTGAAGTCGAACGGCTTTTTTCTCAGGGAACCATCCGGCTTCTCGTTCATGATGGCGCTCGCGTTCGTGATGGAGTGGTCGCTGCGGCGTCGGCTGCTCTGGCTCGCGTGCTTCGGCATGGGCCTGCTCCTTAGCTACTCCGGGACGGGGCTCCTGACGATTGCGATCGCGCTCCTCGTTCCCTTCGATCGCAGGGCGATTCTCCGCCTCGTTGGCGCCGCGTGCGCGGCCACCGTCGTGTTCTTGGTCGTCGGCGAGGCGCTGAACCTGACTTTCACGGTGGACCGCCTGAACGAGTTCGGCTCCGAGCGAAGCAGCGCCTACATCCGCTACGTCGCGCCGTTTCGCCTGGTCAGCGATACGTTCAACGACGCGGCGTGGACCCCCTTTTTCGGCCATGGCCCCGGATCGATCAAGCACCTCCTGCTTGCCTACCGATCCCACGACCCCACCTGGGCCAAGCTTGTCTTCGAGTACGGCCTAGTCGGCTTCGTCAGCCTCTGCGCTCTCTATCTCGTCGTCCTGCATCACCCTGGCGTGCCGCTTCGCTGGCGCGTGGTCCTGTTCATCTCGTGGCTCGTCATGGGCGGCCACCTGCTCTCGCCCGATGCCAACGCGCTGCGGCTGTGCATCGTCGGCTTCTTGCCGCCTCTGCTTCGGGGCCGGACGGAGGCCCTGCGAAAGGAGGGACCGGGCGTCGCGACGCCGAGGCCTTTGCGGGGGTCGTCATGAGCGGCCATCCGTTCATCAGCGTGGTCATCCCTTGCTTCAACTATGCACGCTACGTGGGGCTCGCGATCTCGACTGCGCTCGCGCAGACGTATCCGCACCGAGAGGTCGTCGTCGTCAACGACGGATCGAGCGATGC
>DATHQY010000172.1:0-14864 GCA_035482215.1 Polyangiaceae bacterium
GCCGCGCGATCGGGCCCAGCGCGTCGATACCGGAGAGAGGCACGTTCTCGAGGATGACGTTGGCCGCGAGGACGCCGCCCGGCTTGATGGAGGCCGATCCGAGCAAGGTGCCCCTGACGGGCGCCCGTCCGTTCCCCGCGGGCGTCGTCTTCTCGAGAACGAACGAGCGCACGTCGAGATCCGCGCCGGGCATGCCGCGCTGCCGATCGAACCAGCGAAGGCTGATGTCCGCGTCGCCCTGGCCGAACCGCTCCCCGAAGATCGACACGTCGGTCACGTGGGCCTTCGTCGCCACCGTGAGGAGACCGCCTCCGCACGTGTCTTCGGCGCCGCCGAGCGCCACGTGGACGTCGGCGCGCGTCTTGATCGTCGCGTCCAGATCCGCGAACCGCGGATCGTCGTCGAGCGCGAACATCGAGAGCAAGTCGCGCAGATCGAGCGCCTCGCTCGCACCCACCGCGTCCACCGTGAACCCGCCGTTGCCGCCGAACCGCAGCCGGGCGCTCGGCACCTCGTAGAGGCTGTCGCGCCGGCGCGCTTTCACGTCCGCGATGTCGACCTCCGTCTTGTCGACATCGACTTTGACGTGCCCGGCGAGCACGTCGCCGAACGCGACGTCGGCGACGCCGAACCCGGTCGCGGAAAGGATGTCGCCCTCGGGCTCAGGGCGACTGAATTTACCGCCGATCTTCGCGCTGGCCTCGAGCGTGCCGTGGAGCGGGACGTTGCCGATCGGCGACAGGTCCGCCAGATCCGTTCGCACGCGCGCGACGTCGACGCGGAGGTCGTTGTGGAAGCCGAGCGAGACGCGCGCGCCTTCGACGCGCGAATGCGGGAGCTCCGCGTGCGTGTCCGAGAAGATGAACGCCTCGTTTCGCACGCTCATCCGGCCGCCGATCGTGGCCTCGGAGAACCCGAAGATGCGCTCGCGCGAGGGGTCGTCCGCCGGGCGATCGTACACGCCGAACGTGTCGGTTTTTCCGGTGAAGTCGCTGTCGAGATGCAGCGGAGAAAAGCCGCCGGACACGTTCGCGGCGTGAAACTCGCGAATCTCCCACCCGACGTACGAGTGCGGGTGCACGCCGAGATCGCGCATCAGCGCGGTGAAGTCCATGCCGACGACGTCGAGCCGCGTGCCCTCGAGCCTGCCGCCGTTCGCGAGCGGATCCACGACGGTATCGGAGAGCGTCACGGTTCCGCCGGCGAACAGAATCGTCGTCTTCGGGCTACGAACGACGTTGCGGAGGACCGAGAACTCGCTGTGGAGCTCGTGCGCGAATGAGTACTGCGCGAGCTGGACGTTGTGCGCTTCGATCGTGCCGCTGGCGTCGGGGAGCAGCGTGTCGCCCGCGTACCGCACGTCGGTGTCGACGCCGATCCATCCCGCGATCGGCGGCAGCGAGGCCGCGCGCGCGGCCAGCGCGATAGGAGCCCGTACGCGCACGTGGCCGTCGATCGAAGGCGGTTGGCTCCCGGCGACCCCCGGGCGCGGCAGCGTGACGTGCAGGTGTCCGAGCGAGAGCTCGACGCGGCGCTCGTCTGAGGGGTCGGCAACGCACGACGGGGCGGGACCGACGCCAGGGTCCATGTCGGCCATCCCCACGGCGTCGAGGCGGCGCACGACGATGGCGTCGGGTTCGGCGCGTACGCGCGCCTCGAACGAGCAGAGCGCGTCGTCGTCGATGCGGGCCGCGTCGCCGATGCGCGGCCGGTGGACCTCCGCCTGGCCCGTGCGGAGCGCCACTTCGAACGTCGAGCCGAGCTGGCGATCGTCTTCCGCGGATGCGTCGATGTCGATCGATCGCGCGACGATGCGAACCCCGTCGACGTCGAGGTCGACGGATCCTTCGGTCACGGAGAACTGGGAGAACGGCGCGTGCACGACGGAGCTCCCTCCGGGGCTCGGCTTCGTCTCGGGCAGCCGGAGGTTCGCGAGCTTTCCGTCGCGTACCACCGCGCGGACGCGGGGCTCGTCCAGATCGATCTCGTCGACCGCGAGCTTGCCCGCGAGAAGCGCGAAGAGCTTCGGGCGGACCAGGACGCGCCGGCACTCGACGAACGGCGGTCCCTTGTCGCTGCTCTCGACGCGTACCCGATCGAGCGCCACCGCGAGGGGCCAAAGGCGCAAGGACGGCGTGTACGTCGCCGTGATCGATTGCTCGCGCAGGAGGCGCTGGGTCTCGCGCGTCACCCAGTCGCGGACGGCGGGCGATCGGACGACTCCCACCGCGAGGACGGGCAGCACGCCGACGATGGCCAGGACGAAGCACAGTGCGCGGGCGAAAGCGCCGTCCCAATGTCCGGGAGCGTCGCTTTCCCTCCCGCCGGAGCGGCGGCGCACGGCGCCGGGCGAGAGGGGTTGCATCGTTTCAATTCCGGCTGTCGTCCGGAGACTTGGCGCTCGCCGTCGGCTTGGTGGTGGGCGCGGCGGTGGCCGTCGGTGTCGCGGTCGCGGTCGTCGTCGGCGCAGCCGTCGCTGTCGGAACCGCGGTGGCCGTGGGAACGGTGGTCGTCGTGGGCGTGGTCGTCGGCGCGGCGGTGGGCACGCTCGTCGGCTCGGGCGGCAGGTCCACCGTGCTGGTTGCCGTGGCCGTGGCGGGCGGCGCGGTGGGCGCCGGAGACGTCTCGTCGGTCGGGGCCGGCGCCGCGGTCGTAGACGCTGCGGGGCGCTTCGGCGTCGGCCTCCAGTGCGGGTGCGGCGCGACCGGAAGCGGCGCGGCCACAGCGCTCGCCGCGGCCAGCGCTGCACTCGGGGAGCCCGCGTCGACCGACGCAAACGCTGCGGCATCGACGATCGCAACGGGCTCCGGAGCCGCTTGCATGACCGCCGCTGCCGAAACCGCAGGCGCGGGTTGTGCCGCAGAGGCGGCCCCCGAGGGAGCGGCGGACACGGACGGCGGCGCGCTCGAAACGGGCTCGGACGGGGCGCCGCCGCCGAGCATGTGCGAGCGGTTGGCGACGAAGAGGCCACCGGCGCCAAGCACGAGAACCGCGGCGACGATCCACCCAGTGCCGCTTCGGCGCGGGCCGTCCGCGGCCGAAACCTCGCGCGCAGCGGCGACAGGCTGGCGGGGCTCCGCGGCACGCGGTGCGTCCCGCGAAGCCGCGGGTTTCGCGCGATCGGCGCGCGCGGGCGTGGGCGACACGCGGGCGGCGGGGGCCGGCGCGAGGTGGGCGACCATCTCGCGTGCAGCCCGTGCGTCAGGGCTCGCCTCGCGCGACGCGGGCTCGCCCTTGGGCGCGGGCTCCCGGCTCGCTGCCGCTCCGACGGATGACGGCGACGGCGACGGCGATGAGGCCTCCGTCTCCGGCTCCGACGCGCCAGCCGGCGGTGCGACGGGCGCCACCGGAGCGGCCGCGGCAAACAACGGATTGCTGCCGATCTCCTCCATGGATCCGCCCGCCTCGCGGAGGGCTTCCTCGAGAAGCTCGGCGGCCTGCTTCATCACGGTCTGGCCTTCGGCCGGCGGCTCCGATCCGGATCGCCGGCCGGGGAACATGCCCGTGATCGGCCCTGGGCGCGGGACGATCGACGGCGTCCGCGAAGGGGCGCCTGGCGCCTGCGACACGGACGAACCGGCTGGACGCGCGCCGGTCGCGCGCGGCGCGACAGATGAGCCTCCGCCCCCGGTGCCCGTCGCCCCCGCCGGCGGCGGGCGCGAGGGTGTACGCGATGACGAGGGCGAGGGCGCGCGCGCCGGAGCCGTGGAAGCGCTGGGCCCCGGCGCACCGGAAACCGCCGGGCGAACCTGGGCCGCGACCGGCTGGGGAGAGGCAGAAGCGGCGGGAGGCGGAGGCGTGTTCGGGCTTGCCCCGAGCCCCATCGTCGTCGCCTTGCGGGCTGAAGTGCCGCCGGGTGGCGTGAGCCGCGGGCCTGGCGCGGGCCGGGGAGCCAGCGAGGGCGGGGACGGCGGGGACGGCGGGGACGAGGAGAGAGCTCCGCCGACCGGGACGCTCGGCGGCCCGCCGCCGAGCGTCGACGGCGCTTCGGGCTCCGCCTCGAACGCACGGCCGGCGTCGCTCCGCGTCGTGACGAGGCG
This sequence comes from Polyangiaceae bacterium, assembly GCA_035482215.1. Lineage (GTDB taxonomy): Bacteria > Myxococcota_A > Polyangia > Polyangiales > Polyangiaceae > Palsa-1150. The sequence goes on from DATHQY010000172.1 coordinate 4,041, forward strand.
GTCGATGACGATCTTCGAGGGCTCGTCGACCTTGATGAACTTGACCCCCATGCCCGCGGGCCGATCGCCGCTGCCAAGCGGGGGATCGCGCTTCCACACGACACGGCCGACGCCGGTGATCACCGCCTGGTCGCTCGCCAGGCGAATCTCGAACTTGAGGAGCGTGCCGGCTGCAAACGGGTTGGCGGTCTTGATGTAAATGCCGCCGCGGCTCACGTCATGCGCATGGTTCTCGATGAATTCGTCGACCGTGGCGCTCTTGTAGCGCACGTTCAAGCTGACGATTTTGACGCGGCGATCTTTGCGGGTGTCCTGGGTCATCGATCGCGGCTCCCGCCTTTCGGGGCTGCAGGGCTTACGTGCTTACAAGCTTACAAGAAGAGCGTTCAGCGGCCCCGGTAGGAAAGGCATCTTAACTCGCCCCCGCCGGAAAAAGCCAACATGCGCGCGCCAATGCGCGGACCCGCGGTGCGCCTACAGCGGTGACTCGCAAGCGTTCTGCGAGGACCACGCGGGGATGCACCGGGTCGTGGTAAGGTAGAGGCCGCGTAGAGGCAGTTACGGTGGGGAATCCTGCGGACGAATCCCGATTCGGCCTCGTGGCGCCGCCGCGGGCCTCCGTGCCGCCCGACGCTCGCGGGCCCGGCGCAGGGCGCGCGCATGCGCGGCACGAAGTGCGGCTGCGCGCGGAGATCACCCTGGTCGGGCACCAGGGCGAAGCGTGGCTCGAGAACATCAGCTTCGGTGGAGTCCGGCTCGCGGTCGACGGCGGCGCGCCCGCGGAGGCGGGCGACGCGGTGCGCCTCTCGCTCCTGGCGCCCTCGTTATGGGATCCGCTCGCCCTCCGAGGGCGCGTCGTGTGGGTCGGCGAGGGCGGCAGGGTCGCGGGCGGCGCGACCCACGCGATCCGTCACCTCGGCATCGCGTTCGTCCACGAGAGCCCGCGCGCCGTGCTCGCGCTTCACGATCTCATTTCGGCGCTCGCTTACGAGTAGCCGGCCGCCTGCCGGCGCTCCCGCTCGTGCGCGTCTTTTCGGTACCCGCGGCCGCGCTCTTGCGCGGGTTCTCTGCGCCCGGGATACCCACCGGATACGCCAATGTCTGCTCGAGCTTGCTCCGTCGCTTGTCGACGGCGCTCTGCAGATTGGCAACGGCGCTCTCGCGCGCGTCGAAAAGCCGACGCGGCTTGCGCTTCAGTTTTGGATCGCTGAGCAGCGCATAGGTGACCCACGGAAAGACCGCGGTGACATCCGCGTGAACATAAACGCTCCCGGTCGCGACGCTCTCGGCGGAGACTTTGCCCCAGGTATGGCCTTCGCCGGCGGGGCACGAGCTCAACGCCCCATTGTCCACGGGGTCGACACAGAATTGAACGTCGATGTCGAATCCGTGCGTGGGGACGCCGAGGATCTGATCGAGCAGGGGCTCGCCTTGAAGCGTGTAGTTCTTCGGCACGCCCCCGCCGAGGATCCAGACCGCCATGGGCTTCTTCAGCGTCGAGAAGCAGTGGTGCTGCATCGAGCCCATTTCGAAGACGTCGTCGTTGACGTCGATCTCGAGCTTGAAGGCGTCTCCCAGCACGCGCTTCAGCTTCACGATATTGAGGAAGATCGATCCGTCTTGCACGGCCCCGACGAAGATCGGTACCGCGTATTTGTAGGCAGTGGCCAGCAGCGACGGCTGTTCGACCCCGAGCGCGACCTCGATCTCGGCGATTCGCTTGCCGAGGAGGTAATGAAGCTCGGGCGTCGTCATCTTTCGCTGGAACTCGTCGCCCCGCAAAATCGCTGAAAATAGCTTGTCCGTCTCGAGCAGAGTCTCTTCCCAGAAGCCGAGGTCGTAAATCCGGATGATGCGGGCCAGCCGGTATTGCAAGTCGCCCGCAGTCGGGTCGATTTCGCGGATCCGGTGGCCGATGATTCGGTGTGCGTCGTGATAAAGATTGGCCCCGGTCGTGGTCACACAATCCACAAGTCCGCGCTCGATCAATGGGATGAGGCACGACTGGTGAAGACCGGCCGGCGTCATCGCACCACTGAACGTGAGAAATATCGCGCAGTCTTTCTCGACGCTTCGACGCATGAGTTCGTACGCCGTCCGCTCCTGCCGACCGACGTAAGCCGGAAATCGCTGCATCAGGATTTCGCCCGGCGATTCCTTGCCCGTAATAGCCGTGGGTCGCACGTCGCGGGAGAGCTCGAAATGCCGGCGCAATTGGCTACGCCCTGCGGTGGCGGGAGGCGAGGATCTCGGAGTATCGTGGCCCATGGTTTTTCTGGGGCGTGAGAGACCATTGGTCGCGGCAAGCCGTCAAGCGATGCTTGCAAGCGTATGAGAAAGGGTGCATTTCCATGGGCTCGATGACGACGCTCTTTCCGGTTCGCGGCTCCGCGCCTCCATTACCGGCAGCTCCACCTCCAGCGACGTTCGAGCAGCTCGCGGCGCTGCCGGACGAAAGCATCGACGTGGCGGTCGGCGCCGCGCTCATCGCGAGAGACGCGTACGCCATGCTCGACGTGGGCGGGTTACTCGGCGAATTGGGGGACCTCGCGAGCCCGCTCGGGGAAGGCGCGCTCGCCCTTCTTTCGCCGGCCGAGCAGGCCGACGCGCTATCGCATTACGTCTTCGAGAACCTCGGCTTCCGCGGTAACGATCAGGACTACTACGATCCCCGAAACAGCCTTTTGCCGGACGTCCTCGGTCGCAAGCTCGGGATTCCGATCACGCTGGCTCTCGTCTATTGCGAAGTCGCGCGGCGCGCCGGCGTGCTCGCCCGGGGGGTGAGCTTTCCGGGGCACTTCCTCGTCCGCATCGATTCGCCGAATGCGAGCAGCGTCGCGGCCAGCGCTGGCGCAAGCCGCGATCTGACGAGGGAATCGGCGAGGGAACCTGCGCGGGAACATGCACCGGTCATCCTCGATCCGTTCTTCGGCGGCCGGCGCATGGACAATGCCGCTCTGCAAAAGCTCCTCGAGCGGTCGGCGGGCGGGCAGAAGCTCGTCGCGGACGAACATCTCGTGCCGGCGTCGGCCCGCACGATGCTCGTTCGCATGCTCATCAACCTGAAATGGATTTATGCGACGCGCGGCGACTTTGCGCGCGCGCTCCTGGCGCTCGATCGCATCATTTCGCTCACGCCCGATTCGGTCCCGGCGCTCCGCGAGCGGGGACTCCTCGCCGCGCGCCTCGGTTCGGTCGAAGGCGCGCGCGCCGACCTGTCGCGCCTCCTCGAGCTGGCGCCCCAGGGCCCGGATTCGAGCTCGATTCGAAAGCAGCTCGAAGAGCTGCGCGCCAAGGCCAGCGTCCTGAATTGAAACGCGCGGCCACCGCGTGGACTGCGTCGGCCGCCTTCGCGGCGCTCCTCGCTCCGCGCGCCGCCAAGGGCGACCCGTGGCTTTTGCATTGGGACGCAGGCGTCGGCGTCGGCGTCATGCAGCGCACGACGACCGGAGGCGACCGCGGAGCCCCCACCCTGCTGCCCGGCCCCGTCGCGGAGGCCCACGCGCACGTGGCGCTATTGCCGATGCTTCGCGCCGGGCCGTACGTCACGCACGACGTTTCGCCCGTCGATGGGAGACCCGCCCGCGAGATGACCGAGGCTGGCCTCCGTTTCAAGGTCACGCCTCCGCTCGTGCGCCCGCCGTGGCACGTGTGGGCCTTCGCCGGGCTCGGTTACGCGCGAACGTACACGCCGAGCTACGTCCCGAGCGGAGCTCTGCCGGCCGAGCGCATTCGCGAGGCCGAGGGCGGCATCCTCGACATGCCGTTCGGCGTCGGCGCCGGCGTCAAGCTGCGGGGACCGTGGTTCCTGTTCGGTGAGCTCGGGGCCCGCATCGGATGGGTCTTTGCAGGGTCGATGTACAGGCCGGCCCCCTGTCCATGCGATGCGGCCTATCTCGGGGAAGACTCGTTCGCCGCCGCGCTTACCGTCGGAGTAAGCTTGGAGGAGTAGCGCGCCATCGGGCAAGACGGCACGCTGCGCCCCGGCGATGAGCACTCCCTCCGACCACAGCGACGCAGCGCCGGCCCCGCTTCCGGAAGCCTCGCGTGCGGCTGGGAGGGGAGAGGTGAAGGTCGAGCGCAAGTCCGAGCGGCCGAGCGTGCGGCCGGGCGGACCGCAATCGCTCATCGGAGTCGTCCTCAGCGGGCGGTACCTCATCGAGCGGCTCATCGGCGAAGGCGGAATGGGCGCGGTCTACCAGGCCGAGCACACGCACATGCGCAAACGCCTGGCCGTCAAAGTGCTCCACCCGGAAATGAGCCGGATGGCCGAAGTCGTCGCTCGCTTCGAACGAGAGGCGATGGCGGCAGCGCACATCGAGCACCCGAACGTCGCCGCGGCGACGGACTTCGGCAAGCTCGAAGACGGCTCGTTCTTTCTCGTGCTCGAATACGTCGAGGGCCGCAGCCTGCGCGAAGCAATCGCGGAAGGACGGCTAGAGCTCGGGCGCGCGCTCAGCATCGCGAGGCAAATGGCGAGCGCCCTCGGGCGCGCCCATTCGATCGGCATCGTGCATCGCGATCTGAAGCCCGAGAACATCATGCTGGTTGCGCGCGACGGCGAGGCCGACTTCGTCAAAGTGCTCGACTTCGGCATCGCGAAGGTTCCCGTCGGCGAGCTCGGGACCCAGCCGACCGCGCCCGGGCAGGCGCTGACGCAGCTCGGAATGGTCTACGGAACGCCCGAGTACATGGCTCCCGAGCAAGCGCTGGGGGAGGCCGTCGACCCGCGCGCCGACCTCTACGGGCTCGGCGTCATCCTGTTCGAAATGCTCACCGGCTCCCGCCCGTACGAGCACGAGAGCAAAGTCACGCTTCTCGGAATGCACGTCACGGCGACGATCCCCCACGCGTCGCAGCGAGCGCCGGACGCGGCCATCCCGCCCGAAGTCGATGCGATCGTCATGCGCCTCATGGCGAAGGACGCCGCCGATCGCTATCCCGACGCAAAGTCGCTCATCGAAGTGATCGACACCGTGACCGTCGACCTCGTCGTGAAGGGCCGCATCGCGGACATGAGCGGTCCGGTCTCCGTCCTCGCGCACTCCTCGCGCGCCAGTGGTCCCCGGTTCTCGGCGGAGAGCGGCGTCTCGGGCGCGACGCCCCTCGCCTCGCCCGGCTTCGCTTCGTTTCCGTCGTACTCCGAGCGGTTCGCATCGCTCGTCCGGGTCACGCGCGAGGCCATCGAGCGCGCGCAGAAGCATGGCCCTGCGTGGATCGCGTCGGCGTCCCCGCGTGCGCTGGCGTTCGGCGCGGGCACGGCCGCGCTGGCCGTCGTGCTCCTCTTCGTCGCGTTCGGGCGGAGCGGACCGTCCCGCACCTCGGGGCCCGGCTCCGCGACCGGCTCCGCGCCCGCCGCCACGGCTACGGCCACCGCCGCCGCGCGCGACACGAGCACCGACGCCCTCGTGAACAACGCGGCGAGCAACATCGAGAAGGGCGACTTCGCCACCGCGATCGACGCGCTCCGGAGCGTCGAAGTGAACGTCCCCGAGCGCGCGGACGTGCATCTCTTGCTCGAGCGGGCGTACACGGGCGTCCGCAACGCGCACGACGCCATGCGCGAAGCGGCCCTCTTACTCGCGGCCGATCCGAACGGCGCGGCCGACCTGAAGCTCCAGGAAGACGTGCGCAACGCCGCGCTCATCAAGGAGACGCAGGAGGACGCCATCGCGCTCCTCGAGTCGAAGATGGGCTGGCGCGGAGTCGACATTCTGTACGACATCGCCTACGGCACGACCGGTCGCCTCTACCCACAGGCTGCGGTCCGGGCGAAGCATTCGCTCGCGCAGGACGAGGTGCGTGGCCGCGCGAGCGCCGCGCTGTCGCTCGTCCTGCAGTTTCGCGACGCGAAGACGTGCGACGGCAAACACCAGCTCCTCGCCGCGGCGCGCGACCAGGGCGACGCGCGGCTCTTGCCGACGCTGCAGCAGCTCCAACAAACGCGGGGCTGCGGCTTCCTCAACGGATCGGATTGTTACTCTTGCTTGCGGCGCGACTCGCTCCTCGCCGACGCCACGAACGCAATCGAAGATCGCGCGGCGAAGACTCCGTAGCGCCGCCGTCTTCCGGTCCGCTGCAAACGCGCGCGAAAGACGCCCGCTAGAGACCGAACGGCTCGCGGTTCGCCTGGAGGAAGGCGATGTACGCGTCCATAGACTGATGCGGCGCAACCTCGCCGGATTCGACCGCCGCTTCGAGAGCGCGCTTCACGTCGCCGACTTTGCGCGAGGGAGGCAAGCCGAAGGCGTGCATGATCGCGTCGCCGATGCCGCTCGGAAGCGGCGGCACGACCGCGTCCTCCGCGGCAAGCTGGCCGATCCGCTGCTGGAGCTCTTCGATCTGCTGCAAGCCCTTTCGCTTCTTCTCCGGCCGCTTCGTAGTGATGTCCGCACGGGCGAGGCACAAGAGGTCGTCGAGGTGCTCGCCGAGCTCGCGCGCGAAGCGCCGCACGGCGCTATCCGTCCAGTCGGGCGAGTACTGGTTGGCCCGCAGGTGATGCAGGATGAGAAAGCGCACGGTCTCCTTGAGCGCGTTCTCGCGCGCGAAGAGACCCATCCGCCGATCGAGCTTTTCGAACATGCGCGTGCCGACTTCGGCGTGACCCAAAAAGTGCACCTTGCCGTCGGGCGCGATCGAGCGAGTCTTCACCTTGCCGATATCGTGGAAGAGCGCCGCCCAGCGTACCTCGAGCCGCGGCACCGACTGGCGGACCACTTGTTTCGTGTGCTTCCACACGTCCTTGTGACGCCACTCGCCGTCGCCGAAGCCGACCATCGCGTGCACCTCGGGGAAGATCGCGGCGAGCGCCCCCCCTTCGAGCAAGTCGTCGAGGCCGCGCTCCGGGTCTTCGCCCATGACGACGCGATCGAGAAAGCCGCGCACGGCCTTCGGGTCGAGCTTGGCCGCCGCGCGAAAGTCGTCGACGCCGACGGGGGCGATCAGCTCGCGCGCGGGCCGGCCTTCGGCAGAGGACGCCGCCGCCTCCAGAAGATCGAAGACGCCGTCGACTCCGGCGGGTGCGCCGGCGGCAGAAACGTCGGCGGAAGCATGGGGGAACGCCATGGGGCGTGCGCTCATATCATGGGGCGACGGACGGCGCGACGGCAGCCAGCGACGCGCGCTCGCGGGGTTCCTGGGCCCCGCCGCGCTCGGCCTCCTCGCCATTCCCGACCATTTCGGCGAGCTCTTCGCTCACCTTCCGCAAGTACTGCTGCTTCACGTGGAAGGGCAGGAAGGCGCTCTTGAAGCCGCTGAGAATGATCTGCTGGATGTCCTTCAAGGACATCCCCAATTGCGTGTGGCAAAGCCAGAGCTCTCGGCTCACCGTCGTGTCTGTGATGAGGCGGTTGTCCGTGTTCACCGTCACGCGAAGGCCCAGGTTCTTGTAGAGCTTGAGCGGATGGCTCGCGAGGTCGCGAATCGCGCCCGTCTGGACGTTCGACGACGGGCAGCATTCGAGCGGAATCCGGTGATCGTTGACGTAGTGGAGCAGGTCGCCGTTTTCGCGCAGCCGGCATCCGTGGCCGATGCGGTGCGCCCCGCACACGTGGATGGCCTGCGCGATCGACTCCGGACCGTAAGCCTCGCCGGCGTGGATCGTGACGTTGATGTTGTTGTCGCGAACGAGCTGGAACGCCGCCTTGTGGTGCTTCGCCGGGTGGTCGTACTCGGCGCCTGCGAGGTCGAATCCGACGACGCCGCGACCCTTGTAGGCCACCGCGAGCTCCGCCATCTCGAGCGACGACTCGGCCGAGACGTTGCGAATCCCACAAATGATGACGTTCGATTCGATCCCGTGCTTCTCCTGCGCCTGGCGGAGGCCCGCGAGCACGCTCTCGACCACAGTCGTGAGCTTCAGCCCGCGCCGCGTGTGGAGCATCGGCGCATACCGGACTTCCATGTAGCGGACGTTCTCGCGCGCGGCGTCTTCCGCGAGCTCGTAGGCGATCCGGCGGAGTGACTCCTCGGTTTGCATGACGCGGAGCGTGACGTCGAACGCTTTGAGGTACTCGACGAGCGTGCCGCAGTTCTGGCCGAGGTGCATGAAGGAGCGCAGACCCTCGGCGTCGTTTGCGGGGAGCTCGATGTGCTGCCGCTCGGCGAGGTCGAGGATCGTGGAGAGCCTCAAAGACCCGTCGAGGTGAACGTGCAGGTCCGTCTTCGGCAGCTTCTCGATGAGCTCGAGCGAGATCGGACGTGGCGTCTTCGTTTGGTGCATGACGGAATATACCACGCGGGCCACAATGGCGCCGTGACGCAAGACCGATCTCCGAACGCCGTCGTTTCGCTCTCCGTGGCAGGCTTTCTCGCGGCGATGGCTTCGATAGCGGCCGCGCCCTCCCTCGGCTGCGCTGGGGCTGCGGCATCCGCCGCCGGCCCTGCCGCTTCGGCATCGGCGACCTCGCCCCTACCGGACGCCGGCGCGGAGGGCAGCGCGACTGCGTCCGTCGCGGCCTCGCCGCGCGCCGCGCGCTCGCCTTCCGCGGCGCCGTTGGTTTCCGGAGGCATTCCTGCGGATTGGCCCTACGCGGCGGGCACGCCGGGCACGCGGTCGGATCACGCGATGATCGCGACGGACTCTACGCTCGCCACGCACGTCGGCCACGACGTCCTCGCGAGCGGCGGCAACGCGGTGGATGCGGCGATCGCCACGGCGTTCGCGCTTGCCGTCGTCTTTCCGACTGCCGGCAACATCGGTGGAGGCGGCTTCTTGGTCGCGCGCGTCGGCGGAGCATCGTACGCGCTCGACTTTCGTGAGACCGCACCGCACGCCTCGACGCGCGACATGTACCTGGGGCCCGACGGGAAAGCGACGCTGGACTCGCGCGACGGATGGCGCTCGGTGGGCGTGCCGGGAAGCGTCGCGGGTCTGTACGAGGCGTGGCAAAAGCTCGGCTCGAAGCACAAGACATGGACCGCGCTCCTCGCGCCCGCGATCGCCCTCGCGGATCGCGGGTTCGTGGTGGACGACGCGTTCCAGAAGACCGTCGCACGTGTCGAAGACCGCCTGAACAAAGACCCCGCGTCCGCCGCGCTCTACTTGCCCGGCGGCGCTCCCCCCGCCATCGGAGCGACGTTTCGCGATCCGGACCTCGCGGCGGTGCTCCGCAAGATCGCGGCGCAAGGGCCCTCCGGATTCTACAAGGGCACTGTCGCGGAGGCGCTGGCAACCGCGATGAAGAAGAGCGGCGGCCTCGTCACGACGGACGATCTGAAGGGGTACAAGGCCAAGTGGCGCGTGCCGTTCGAGTACGAATACCGTGGGCACAAGGTCATCGGCATGCCGCCGCCGTCGTCCGGCGGGATCACGATGGCGATGATCGCGCATGTGCTCTCGGCGTACGATTTGCGCGCGCTCGGGTTTCATTCACTGGAGGAGATTCACCTCGTGGCGGAGGCGATGCGCCGCGCGTTCGCCGCGCGGAACGCCACGCTCGGCGATCCGGACTTCGTGACCAACCCCGTCGAGACGCTCGCATCCGACGCGTGGGCCGAAGCGCAGCGCAAGACGATCCGGCAAGACCGCGCGACGCCGACGAGCGAGCTCTTTCCCGCCGCTCCGCCCGCTCACGAAGGCCCGCACACGACCCACCTCTCGGTCGTCGACGGCGACGGCAACGCCGTGGCGATGACCACGACGCTCAACGCCTGGTACGGCAGCGGCATCACGGTGCCGGGCCTCGGCTTCGTGCTCAACGACGAGATGGATGACTTCACGACGGTGCCGGGCACCGAGAACATGTTCGGCCTGGTGCAAAAGGAGCCAAACGCGATCGCCGCGGGCAAGCGCATGCTCTCTTCGATGGCGCCGACGATCGTCCTCGGCGAAGACGGCGCCGTGGAGCTCGTGATCGGTGCGGCCGGCGGTTCTCGGATCATCACGACGGTGTTCCAGGAGATGTCGAACGTGCTCGACTTCGGGATGAGCGTGCCGGACGCGGTGCGCGCACCGCGCGTGCATCAGCAGGACGCGCCGGACATGATCCTCTACGAGCCGCACGGCCTCCCGGACGACGTGCGGCAGGCCCTCGACGCGATGGGCCACACGACGAAAGAAGTGGAGCACCTCGCGGATGCACCGGCGGTCGGACGCCTCGGCGCAGCGTGGGAGGGTGCGGCGGAACCCCGGCGTGACGGCTCGCTGGCCGAGGGTCTGTAGCGGTCGCTCGATGGCGCTCTTCGTGGGCTCGAAGGCGTGGCCGTCGCATCGACGGGGGCGCTTCGGTCGAGGCGGAGGAAACGGCGCTCAGCTTACCCACCGCGAGGCAAGAGTCGTCGCTCGCGGAAGTCGGTCGTCGCGCAGCCCGCTCGTGTAGACGACGAGCGAAGCGCGGTCGCCGAAGGCGAGCCGGATCAACCGGAGGAACTCTTCGGCCCGCGACACGGCAACGTGCGCATGCCACTCGCTATGCCAACGGTCGGGCTCGAGCGCCGACTCGAGCGCCAGCTGCGCATAGCCCCACCCGATGAATTGCCGTATCGCCCGCAGGATGCGCGCACGCCCCGTGATCGTCAACCTGACCGTCCGCTTGCGTGTGTCGTTCGTGATGACGTCGCGTTCGACGTAGCCCATTTCCTCGAGCCGTTTGAGCATGCGGCTGACGACCGAGGGGCAAACACCGAGGGTGCGCCAGAGCGCGCCTTGCTGCGTCGAATATCGCCCCCTCTTGTGGATCACGTAGAGCATGTCCATACGAGCCGCCGTGAGGCCCATTTTTCGGAGCGTCCGTCGCGTGAGGCCCAGCGTCGCGTAGTACGCGCGCTTCAAACCGAAGAACACGGGGTGCATGCCCAGCCCCAGAACACATCTCGTGCCAACGC